>CAZNKC010000050.1:0-26658 GCA_964573315.1 uncultured Verrucomicrobiaceae bacterium
ACCGTGTGCGGCTGCCGCCGCAAGCGTTCGGCGAGGACGCCGAACGCAGCACGCGAGACGCGTGCGCTCCAGGTCTCACGCTTCAGCGGGTCAACTCCGCGCCAGGAACCTGCGATTCACGCTGAGCGGGTGAGGGCACCCGCTCCCCAAAAATGACATTTGCCTGCGCGCAAAGCCCGGTTACTATGCCGCCGATTCGCTTCCCCCACCCCTCATGATCCCCCGTCTCGCCGCTCTTTCCACCATCGCCGTCTTGTTGTTCGCCGGAGTGTCCTGCGACAGCCATTCCTGGGAGGAAACCCGCGTCCTGCATGGCCATCATGGGGATGACGATCATCACGGCGAAAAACACGAAGCCAAAGACAAGGACGACTCCCACGGCAAGAAGGACGGCGCGCATTGAAAGTGGCACAACCTTCCAGGTTGCGCGGCAAACTGGAAGCTTGCCCCACTTTTCCGTCAAATGATGTGCTGAGGCTCCTGGACGTTGGCGCTCTGGCAGGAGGGACAGTGGCTGATTTCCTCATCCGATGACGGCGCCGGGTAAGCACAGCCGCAAATGCGGCAGCGCAGCACGGCGAGACGCAGGATGCGGTCCCGGCGGCGGTCTCGCCAGACGGCGAACAGCCACCAGAGACCGATGACGATCATGCCGGGGATCATGCACAGAAGAATGAGTTGGGAGAGGCTGATGCTGATCATGGCGAGGCGGCGGCGCGCGCCCAGTTGAAGGAGGTTTCCCCCCAAATCACACCGCCGCCCGGCTCCGGCGCAAAGCGGGCTTGGCCGAGCGCGGACTGGAGCGCGGGCACGAGGTCGCGATCCTCCAAGCTCGCGGTCAGGGGGATGATGACAAAGACCCGGCCATTGGCCTGTACGCCGAGTTCGAAGCGCAGCCGGGCCAAGTCCCGCGGTCGCAGGTGATCGAGCGCGGGCGGCGCGATGATCCGGCGCTCGGCGAGGTCGCCATGAAAAACAGCCTCCAGCTTGTGCGAGGGCGGTGCTGCCGGAGGCAAGCGAGCGGGCGGCGCGGCGGGCATGGGCGGCAGGGCCAAGTCGTCCGACTGAAAAAGACGATAACGCGGCGGCACGGCGGGGCCGGCCACGGGATCCTTGAGCCGGAGGTCGAACCCAGCGAAACTGGGCTCGAACAACGGCATCAGAGCGCGGTCGCGCGGCGCCTCGGCGGCGTCTTCCTGGCCCAGCAGCAAAACGCCGCGATCCAAAGCGCGGTTGAGGACGCCTTGGTTGGCCGGGTAGCCGGGATCGAGCAGCAGGATGCTCCGCGACACGGGGCCGCCGCGCGCAGGCGATGGTTCGGCGACTTTGAAGACAACGGCGACGATGCCCAGCAGAGCCAGGCAGACAAGCAGCGGCAGCAGCAGCCTCCAAAGCGAGCGCGTCCCGGTGTTCCAGGGAAAAATGAGGTCGTCAGCCGGGGCGGAGTCGGGTTCTTTCATGGCTGGCCGGCGAGCGGGGGCGGGGTGGTGGCAAAAGCCACCTCGTAATGCTGGTCGAGCACCGCTTGGCCGATCTCCATGACGTGGCCGTAGGGCACGAGGCGGTCGGCCTGGATCAAGGCGCGGCGGTTCTGGCGCTCCTGCGCGGCGAGGACTTGGTCAAGCTCCTGGCGGTTGACGGGTTTGCCGTCGAAAAAGAGGCGCACTGGGTTGCCGGGCGCGACGGTGATGACGTGCGCCATCTCAAACCCGGCCAGCCGCGCGGGCGACTCCGGCAGCCGGATGCTGACGCCGGACTGGACGACGAAACCGGAACTGAGCAGAAAATACACCAGCAACAGCAGGATGACCGTAAGCAGCGGCGCGATGAACAGCCAGGGACTCTGGCGCGGCAGATGGCTCTCGAGCTTCATACACGGGACGGGGTTGGAAAAATCAAACGACGCGCGCCCGGCGAAGTGAAACGCGCGGACAACAGCGACGCCCTACCCTGCCCTATTTCTTGCCGCCGCGCGAGCGGGAATTCGCCTCCAGCAGCACCGGCGCGGCGGGAGCGGCAGCGGCCTCCTGGCGGAATTCGACGATGTTGTCGCGGTGGCGCGAGTCGTCGATGAGGTTCACGACCTCGATGCCGGCGCGCTCCAGTTCGTGCATGATGGAGCGGGATTTGGCGGCGAGAAAGGCAAAGGCGAGGTAGGCGGGCACCGCGACGACGATGCCGAGCGCGGCGGTGACGAGGCTTTGATAAAGACCGCGCGCCACCTCGGAGGTGCTGGCGGCGCCCTGCGCGGCGGAGAGGCTGGTGAAGCTGTCGAGCAGGCCCAGCATGGTGCCGAGCAAACCCAGCAGCGGCGCGCAGTGGGCGATGGCGTTGAGGATGCCGAGGAAGCGCTCCAGCCGCGGCACTTCGAGCTGGCCGGCCTCCTGCACGATCTCCCGGAGCTGCTCGCGCGGCGCGTGGTGGCGCAGCAGCGCGGCGTGGATGACGCGGCCCGCAGGCACCCGGGTGGCGATGCACTCCTGCAAGGCTTCCGCGAAGTTTTTCCGGCGGATCAACCCGGCCAGCCCGGCCAAAAACTCGCCGACATTCATGCTGGCGCGGTGGTAATAGGCCAGCCGCTCCAGGAAAATGGCTCCGGCAAACGCCAGACAACCGAGCAGCAGCCAGACCAGCGGGCCGCCTTTGGAAATCAGGTCAATCATGGTCTCGGGAGAGGTGGAGCGACGGGAAGCGGAAGCGCCTCCCATGCCGCGCCATGCGGGTTATAAAGCACTTTTTATGCCGAAGTGAAGGGATTGTAAACTATTGATTTAGACGGAGTGAAGCCTTTTTCATCAAAAATGGGGTCATGCCCCGGTCCAGACACGCTGCTGTCCGCAGAGACCGGCGGCGCGGGCGGCAGGCTGGCGGCGGCCTCACGCAACGCCAGCCGCAACCGGGCGGCGGTCGCGTCCGCTTGGCGCAACAAGACAAGGCAGCGCGCTTCGTCCAGGCAATGAATGAGCAGCCCGCCCTCAGCGAAGCTTTGCTCAAACTCACGCGCGGCGCCCCACTCCAACTGCGCGGACAAGGCGGCGGCGGCGGCGAGACCGGCCTCCACCAGCACACGCACGGTCGCCTCCTCCTCGCGCATCTCTCCGTTCGGGCCGACGGAGACGAAACTGGCGGCGGCGCGGTCCAGCAGCCCGGCACGGAGCGCGCCCGGCTGGCGCGCCAGCGCGCCCAAGAGATCGTACCACGCCTCTCCGAGGCGTTTATCAGACTGTAACGGCGCGGTCATGATTCGTGGCGCAGTTCGTTCAAACCCCGGCCAAAGCCGGGGCGGAAGCGGCGGATCGCTGCGGATAGTCCTGCTCCGGGCGGGCGCGGTTGCTGTGGAAGCGCTGGAGCACGGCGGAGGAAATGGCGTTGAGCGTGGCGAGCACGTTGCGGCCGCTGAGGGCGTCCGCGCTGAAGCTGGGGCAGCGCTGGGCGCGCTGGTTGAGCAGAAATTCCATATACTCGACCGGCGCGAGGTTTTGCAGGCCGCGTTTGTTGTATTGCAACACCAACGGGATGGAGTCGATGGAGCGGCCATTGAGCCGGAGATTGGCCTCAAGATTTTGCATGGCCTGGAGATTGTCCCGCTGGCGGTCGAGCTGGGAGTCGGCCACGAAAACGACGCCGTCCGCCTGATGCAGGACGAGCTGCATGGTGGCGTTATAGACGATCTGGCCGGGGACGGTGTAGAGATGGAAACTGACTTGATAGCCGGGGACGGCGGCTGTTTCGAGAGCCAGAAAGTCGAAGAACAAAGTGCGGTCGCGGTTGGTGGAAAGGGCGACGAGATCGCCCCGTCCCGCCGGATCGAGACGGGAGTGGATGCAGCGCAGGTTCGTGGTCTTTCCGCTCAGCGGCGTGCCGCAATAGACGATCTTGAAGGTGACGGTCTTTTTGTCTGGCTGGATGGCGGGCATCGGGCGGGGTGGGAAGCGGGGTCAGTTGGCGGCGGTCAGGCGCTCAAGCTGGCGGGCGATGAGGGTGAGTTTGTCACGCTGGCCGAGCGAAGGCTCGCGGTCATGCAGGATGGCAAGCGTCACTTCTCCCGGAAAGCAGAGCGTGATGAGCCGGGTGTCGGTGTTCAAAGTGAAAGTCTCGGCGTCGGTGATACCGATGAGCGGGGCGAGCGAACGGAGGTTTTTGGCGACGTCCGCCGCCTGGCCGCGGAAGGCCTTGGCCTCGGCGCTCTTGGTGGAGCTGCCGGCAAGCACTTGCCCGTCCCGGATCAAGACGCAGGCGGCGATGCCCGGCAGCGCCGTGGTCAACTCAATGATGCGCTGGAGGCCCATATCCTCGTCGCTGTCGAGCAAGGCGCGCAGCACGAGCTGCTCCTCGCCTGATGGCGCCAAGGCGGAGAGACCTAGCGAAGGTTTCGCCGGCGGGATGTGAGTGGCGCGCGGAGGCGGGAAAGTGGCGGCAGTCATGGGTTCGGGGTGTGCGGGGTTGAGCGGCGGCTCGGACGGCGGGATGTCGCCGCCATCGTCGTCCACCACCACGTCAATCACGGGAGGGGAGGAACGCGGCGGGGCTTCCGTTTCGTCCGCTTTGAAAAAGGCCGATGGCTGCGCCGGAGGGATATCCACGCTCGCGCTCTCCGGCGTGGCAAACGCGGCGGCTGCCTGCGGCGGCGGGGTGGCGGGCACGGGGATCTCCGGCAGGTCGAATCCGAATCCCGCCGCCGGAGCGTCGGCCTTGGGCTCCGGCTCAGCCTGCGGGAAGACGAACGGCGACGCCGCTTCTGCTTTTTCCTCCACCGCCGGCTGTGCTCCGCCGCCGAGCAGGTCGAAGCTGCTGAAGCCGCCGGAGGCGGCACCGGCGTCCACCGGAGCGAACGGATCGATGACTTTTCCCGGCAGCTTGGGCGGAGCGGGCGGCGGGGATGGCGGCGCGGCAGCCGCGCCTGCGTTCGCAAACAGACCCTCGATGTCCGCCTTCGGCTGGACAAAGGGTGAAGCCGCTGGCGGTTCTGGCGGAGGTTCTGCGGCGGGAGGCACGGACGGCAGCGGTTCCGGCGCGGCGGTGGGCGGCGGCGCGTCGGGGACACTGGCAAACGGATTGCCCGGCTCGATTTTGAAAGGATTGGCGGTTGTTGCTGGAGCGGGTTGCGGCGGCGCTTCCGGCGGCACGGACGCGAAGGGATTCGCCAAAGCCGGAGCGGGCTGGGCGAACATTGAGGACGGCGGCGGCGCGGCGGTCAGAGTTTCGCCCGCGGGCGCGGCAGCGGCCACCGGCGTCAGCACCTCCAGCGGCACCGGGATGGCGTGATCGCGCCGGGCGGTGTTCAAGACGTTGCGGAAGCCGATGTCGGTGATGCCATCGACGATGGTGCCCAAATCCATCGTCGGCACTGTCATATCCTGAAGCTCGGCGACAAGACCGCCGTGGAACTGCGTGGTGATCCAGGACGGCACCATGGCGGGATCGAATCCCAAGGCCTCGGCGCTCTGGCCGTGCAGCAGCGCGGCGACTGAGGCCGTGGCGGCTCCGGTGATTTTTTTCCCCGGCGCAAACGCGGAGGCGGGCGCGGGTCCTGCGGCTGCAGCCTCTTGGAACAACGCAAACGGAGCCGGTCCAGCGGCGGACGGCGTGTCTTGCCGGGAAGCGGGCGGCTCTGCCTCCGGTTCGGCTGCTTGGAACAGGCTGAACGCGGGCGCAGGTGCGGTTTCCGGCGCCGCAGGCTGGCTCATGCCGAAAGGCGAAGCCGGCTGCGCAGGGAATGGCGACACCGGCGGCGTCTGTCCAGAGGCGGAAGCGGCGGCAAAGGGCGAGCCGGCCGGCGGCGGGCTGGCGGCGAAAGGGCTGCCGCCGTCGAAGAAAGGCCCGGACGGCAGGGAACTCGCGGGCGGCTGGCCGGGATCACGGCGCGGCGGCAGCATGGTGGAGGCCCGGGCCGCCTCCGGCGCGGACATGGCGGGCGCGGCCGCCTCCTGCATGACCGGCGCGGGCGGGGTTTGCGAAGCCTGCGCAAACAGGCTCGCGAACGGCGACACCGGCGGAGCGGCGGTGGCCTCACCCGGGAACAAGGAGCCGGGCGTAAACGCCGGTTGCGGCGTGGCGGCGGACAAGGCCGGAGCAGCCGCCGCGGCGCTGATGAGCGTGGGCAGCTTGGCGGGTGGCAGATTCACCATGCGCTGGTCGTCCGGCGCGACCGCTCTTTGGAAGATGCCCGGGCAGACGCGATAGACCTCGAACAACGGCACCGCCAGTTGCCCGGAGGACAGCGCTTGGCTGAGGATCTGCGGAGCGATCTGCACCGGCTGATCCTGCGGGATGGCGCCCGCACGGGCGACCTCCGGCGGCAATTGCGGCAGCAGGTCCGCCACCGTCAGCGTTTCGGCCTCGGCGGCCGCCGGCGCGGAGAAAGGCGAGTGTCCAGCCTCAAAGCCGTGCGGCTCCTCCGTATCGGGTTCGTTCGTCAAAGTGCGGAAGAGCGCCCCGCCAAAAGGGGCCGGACCGGAAGAGGCTCCATTCTGAGTCATGGGATCCATCATTGGCAGGCTGTTGAGTGGCAACGCGCCGGACGCAATCCCCCCGGAAACGGGAGCCTGCGTCCCTTCCTTGGTGAACATGCTGCGCAACGAAAAATTCATTGAAAGACCGGGGGAATGAACTCTTGGAAAAGGCTGAACAAACCAGCGATATCTAAAATTTATGGTAAATTGTCAAAAATGCCACCAAATTTAATTCGGTATCTTAAATATTCGGTGTCTCTTATTCAACTACTTTCTTGCTCATGCGACGAATTTTTCTCCGCCATGCAAAAAGCGCAAACGCGCCCAACGCTCGGAGCGCAAGCGCCTTCGCTCGCCGCCCATGAAAACACTGTCGCAATCCCGTCAACCGCGTCCGCACAGCCATAGAGTGCGTCCCGCGCAAAAAAAGACTCATCGAAGCCCGGCAAGGCTCTGGACAACTGCGCGGGATTGTGACAGCGTTTCCTCCGGCTTTCCAGGCACCTCGTTTTTCCGGCTTGGCTGGCCGTCACATCCCCTTTTCACCGTGTCATCCGCCAAGCCCCACTCATTGATCGAGATCGATGAAGCTGACTGGACTCCCGATTTCCAGGAGCAGTACCTCGTGGCTTATCGCTGCATGTTGCTGGCGCGGCTGGTGGAGGAAAAGCTGGCCAGCCTGTACCGCGCCGGCGGCAGGATCGTGGGCGGCGTCTATCTCGGCAAGGGCCAGGAGGCCTTCAGCGCGGCGATGGGGGTGCAACTGACGCCCGGCAAGGATATTCTCGGGCCGTTGATCCGCGACCAAGCGGCGCGTTTTGCCTTTGGCGAGCCGGTGCTGGACGGCTTCCGCACTTACTTCGGCGCCATCACGGGACCGATGCGCGGGCGCGACGGCAACGTCCACCGCGGCCGGCCCAAGGAAGGCCTGCTGACCATGATCAGCCATCTCGGCACACTGGTGTCCGTGGTGGCCGGTACGCTGTTTGCGCGGCGCTTGAAAGGCACGCTGGGCGATGCCATCGGCGCCACGTCCATCGGCGACGGCGGCACTTCCACCGGAGCGTTTCACGAAGGGCTGAACCTCGCGGCGGTGGAGCGCCTGCCGCTGGTGGTGGCCATCGCCAACAACCAGTTCGCCTACTCCACGCCGACCAACCGCCAGTTCGCCTGCGCGGACCTCGTGTCACGGGCGGCGGGCTACGGCGTGAAAGGCCGCGCGGTGGATGGCACGGATTTGGCCGCTTGTTTGAAAGCCTTCCGCGCAGCGACCCAGGACGCGCGCGCTGGCGGCGGACCGCAGCTCGTGGTGGGCAGCCTGCTGCGGCTGGCCGGGCACGGCGAGCACGACGACGCCTCCTACGTGCCGGAGGAAACACGCTTTTCCCGCCTCGGCCAGGACTGCCTGCTGGTGGCGGAAAAAGAAATCCTGGAGCGCGGGCTGGCAAGCCGGGAAGAAATGGACGCCTGGAGCGCGGCCTGCCGCAAAGAGATCGACCAAGCGGTGGCGCAAGCAGGACGCGAGCCGCTGCCCGATCCGTATCGCGAGCGCTGGGACGCCCTGTCCACGGCGGAACTGATGGAGGGCCGGCACGAATGAGCCTGACGTACCTCGAAGCGATCCGGGAAGCGCAGTACGAAGCCCTGCGCACGCGGCCCGAAGTTTTCCTCTACGGCCAGGACATCGGCGCTTTCGGCGGCGCGTTCAAAGCCACGAAAGGCCTGGCACGCGAGTTTCCCGGACGGGTCATCGACGCTCCCATCAGCGAGGACGCCATGGTCGGGCTGGCCGTGGGCGCCGCCATCGAAGGCGCGCGGCCCATCTTGGAAATGCAGTTCGCGGATTTCTCCTCCGTCGGCTTCAACCAAATCGTCAACCAAGCCGGCACCCTGTTCTGGCGCACCAACACACCCTGCCCCATCACCATCCGCCTGCCCTCCGGCGGCACGCCCGGCAGCGGACCGTTCCACAGCCAGTCGATGGAATCCATCTACGCCCACTATCCGGGCCTCGTCATCCTCACCCCCGCCACCGTCGAGGACGCCTACTGGATGCTGCTCGACAGCGTGGAGCTGAACGACCCGGTGATCTTCTGCGAGCACAAGTTTCTCTACTACCACCTCAAGGCGGACTCGCTGGGGGAACGCTCCCTGCCCGTCGGCAAAGCCCGCATCGCCCGGCCCGGACGCCACGCCACCGTGGTCACTTACAGCGCCATGCTGCACGAAGCCTTGCGCTCGGCGGACGAGTTGCAGCTCGACGGCTACCAAATCGAAGTAGTGGACCTGCGCAGCGTCAAGCCCATGGACACCGACACCATCCTCGCCTCCGTGGCGCGCACCGGACGCCTGCTCGCCGTGGGCGAGACCTTCCCCTGGGGCGGCGTCACCGCCGAGGTCGTGTCGCGCGTGGCCTCGGAAGCCTTTCACCTGCTCGACGCGCCGCCCATGCGCCTGAACTCCAAGGACACGCCCATCCCCTACCATCCCAACCTCTGGAAATCCCACCGGCCCACGGTCACCACCATCTCCGACGCGGTGCGCCGCCTGCTCCGGTTTTAATCACGAGTCAAAGCGCCAAGCAGTCAAGACAGTCCCTGGTCCCCTTGACCCTTGACCACACCTTGACCCATTGACGCTGCCCCCTCCTCATTCATAATTCATAATTCATAATTCGAGTTCATGCCCGTCATCCCCATCCTCATGCCGCAGCTAGGCGAATCCATCGCCGAAGCCACCGTGGTGCGCATTCTCATCGAGCCGGGCCAGCGCATCGAAGCGGGCGCGGATCTGTTCGAGGTGGAGACGAACAAAGCCACCATGGCCGTCGCCGCCCCTTGCGGCGGGGAGGTGTGCCAAGTGCTTGCCACCGTGAACTCCAGCTACGCCGTCGGCGCCGGCCTCGGCGCGCTGGAGGTTTCCGACGAGGACGCCAACGCGCTCGGTTTCCGCGACGACATCGCCTCCCTGCTGGCCGCCGCGCCCTCCACCGACACCGTCAGCTCCGGCGACGTGGTGCATTTTCAATTCAACGAAGAGGACACCATCCAGGACCGCCAGCCCAAGGTGGAACCCGTGGTCGGCGGCCTGCCCGTGCCCGCCGGAGCCACCGGAGCTTCCTACATCTCCCCCCGGTTGCGGGCGCGGATGCTCGAGCTGGGGTTGAACGCCTCCGACCTCGCCGGCGTCGCCGGCACCGGCGCCGGCGGACGTGTCACGGTGGAGGACTTTGAAAATTTCCTGCGCGGCATCGAGCAGCATCGCCTCACGCCCGCCTCGCCCATGCGCATCGCCGTGGCCGACTCCATGCGCCGGAGCTGGACGCGCCCGCTCGCCACCGTCGGCAGCCCCGTGGTCATGGACGCCCTGCTCGCGCATCGCAAAGCCGCCAATCCCAAACCCGGCCCCGCGCTCTACGCCATCCGCGCCCTCGCCCTCGCCCTCGCGGAAAACACCGCCGTAGCCGGGCGGCTCATCGGCAGCCGCATCGTGCATCCGCGCGCCATCGACATCGGCTTCGCCGTCGAGGTGGATGACGGCGTGCTCGTGCCCGTGCTGCGGGAAGTGGACAAAACCCCGCTGCAAAAACTGGTGCCCACCTACAACAAACTCGTCGAGCAAGCGCGCACACGCCGCCTGCCGGGCGACTCCAGCCACCCTGGCATCGCCACCGTGACGAACTTCGGCACCTTCGGCATCGTCTGGGCCACCCCCATCCCGCTGCCCGAGCAAAATCTCGTGCTCGGCCTCGGCGCCGGCAGAAAAGCGCCGTTCTGGAGCGAGGAAGTAAAACAATTCGTGCCCATGGTCGAAGCCGAACTAACCCTCAGCTTCGACCACCGCATCCTCGACGGCGGCGGCGCCGGCCGCCTGCTCGCCCGCGTAGCGGAACTGCTGCAGCAGCCGGAGAAATTGTGAGTAACACGGGCGGCCCGCTCGCCGGAGGGCCGGATTCCATCCCGGCCCATTTTCCCAAAAGTGGGGCGGGCCGCTGGCTCGCCAGACGATCCGTGCGACCGAGCCGGGCGCACCACGGATGACGCGCAAGCTGGAAGCTTGCGCCACTTTTTCACCGCCTCCGCCCGCGAAAGTTGAGTTCATCCGGGAAGTTGGCGTATCCCAGGCTGCCGGTGTGAATCACTCTGGAGTCACGCGATGGCGCGGCAGTTTTTGGGAGTGCTGCGCTTGGCGCAGCTTTGGATTGGAGCGGCCAGGAGATGCTGATGCAGAAAGGACGCGCGCACGTTCTCCCCGAGTCCAATCCAAAGCGCCGGAAACCGGCGCACTCCAAAAACGCTGCCGCGCTCCTTTGCGCTCCTCCCGCAATGAATGCCATTCTCCCTGCCTTGAATCCGGCTTCGCATGAATCGGAATCCCGCTCACAGCTCACTCGCGGCTCTTCACCTGCCAAAACTCATCGAAGAAATCCGCCGCCACCACCCGGCCCGCCTTCTCCGCATCCGGCGGCGTTGTGATGTCGAGGATGGCCCAGTCCGGCAGCTTCGGGTTTTGCAGGGAGTTCGTACGGTCGTGCGCCTCGCGGAAGGTGAGGCCGGAGTTGATCACTACTTCGAAGTTGGGAGAGCCGAGTGCCGGATAAATCAGCAGCGGCACATGCGTCTTGGCGTTGTGCGACTTGCCCGCGATTTCGATTTTTTCCGCGTCCCATGACAACGGCAGCCGGCCGGCGATGCGGCGCAGCACGGAGTTGGACTCCGGCGTGCCCCACAGGATCAAGCCTTGGTCCCGGCCCGCCTCGGCGGGGTCCGTGATCTCCGAGGCTTTGACAACGCGCGCATCGCCGCGCATCAGACTGCGCCAGCGTTGCAGGAAGTGTGCGGACTCGGCCTCCACCCAGGCGTCCACGGCGGGGTTGGAGGATTTGCCGTCCGGCAGCACCACCAGGAAGCGCTTGAGGAAAGCCGAGTCCATCGGGCCGGGATGCGACGAAGGCTTGCCGCCCTCGGGTCCATCGTGCTGGAAGGATTGTTGATTGCCGAAGTCGGTCCATTGGCCGTCCTTCTTGATGAGCCGCACAAAGGCGGCGACGCCGCCCGGAACGCGCGGGCCGGGACGCATGAAGGTCTCAAACTCCGGCTGCACGGCTCCCAACGCCACCGTCAGCTTGGTGCCGTCCACGATCACGTCGAGTTCCGTTTTTCCCTCACGCGCCTGTGGCGGCGGATACAGGACGATGCGGCTGACGTTGCTTGTCGCGATCTCGATGGTGCGGCCATTGACCACTTTCGCGTCCAGCCGCGCTTCCCGCCAGCTTTCCTCCATGCCGTGCAGGTTCAACCATTTCACACGGCCATAAAGCGGAGTCTTGGCTTGGATGTGGATTTGATCGGGAAAACGATCACGCCCCTTCGCCACCGCCGCCTCAATCTCCGCCTGCACGGTCTTGATCACCTCCGGATGGTACTTGTGCCCCATGCCGGGGCCGATGTGATGCCGCATCGTCAGGCCTTCCGCCGCCAGCACCTCGCTCATGTACTCCGCGGCGTCGCGCTGGCTGTCTTCTTCTCCGCTGTACACCACCAGCGGCACGTTGAGCAGATTGCGTGCGGCGTCGGGCACATCGTACACGCCCCAGAGTTTTTGCTCATACCACGACGGCATCTTGTCCGGCGTCAGCTTTTGATAGCGCTTCACATCAACAAAACCAGCACCGGCATGGACGCATGCCCACTGATCCGCGTAGTGCGCGCCGATGTGCCAGGCGCCCGCGCCGCCCATGCTGAACCCGGCCAGCGCGATGCGATCACGATCCACGTTGAACCGCGCCACGGCGTCTTCCCGCGCCTCGAACACATCCGTCTCGCCCGCGCTTTTCCAGCCGTTGCAGTAGCGCCCGAAGGGATGAATCACAATCGTGCCCGCCGGCTGAAACTGCCCCGGCTTCGTGCTGCCCAGCTTGCCGGCGATGAAGTGCAAGTCCGTCGAGGTGTCGCCGCGCCCGTGCAGCCATATCCACATCGGGATAGCCTTTTTACCAATCTCCAAACCCTCCGGCACCTCCACCCCGTAAGGCTGCGGCGAGCCGTCGATGTTCGAATAAAAACCCAGCACCTTCCAGCCCGCGCCTTCCAGCCACGGCGTCTTGTTCTTTTTCAGCAACTCGATCCGCGCCGCCGCCTCGTCGAGCAGCCGGTTCGCCTTTTTCACGCCGTCCTCCGCTTTCTTGTCATACCACTCGTGAAACTCCAGCGCGTAGCGCACCGCTTTGAGGAAGATTTCCACATCCGCCGCGCGCTCATGCGCCTTCACCGCCGCGAACGCCGCCGTCACCTCGTCCAGACGTTTCGCGATCTCCGCCTCCTGCTCCGCCGATAAATCCGCCACCGGCCGTGGCGGCAGCGCGCCGCGAAACGAAGCCGTGGCGCCGTCCGTACGCAGTTGCGCCTGTCCCTGTCCGGCCATCAAACACCATCCGGCCAGCGCTCCCAAAACAAATCGTTTCTTCATCATCCTGTTAATCCTGTCAAATCCTGTTCATCCTGTCAAAAAGAACCGTGCCATCGTTCACTCGCCGCGCATCTGTTTTGACGCCGGCACTTCCCCGGCGAAACCCGCCTTTGTGCGCCGCAGTTCCGCCAGCAGCACGGCGCGCAGCCGTTCCAGGTTTTCCTTTTGCGCCGGTTCGTCCGCCAGATTGGTCAGTTCCTCCGGGTCCGTCTGCAAATCGTAGAGTTCCTCGGTCTCGCCCTCCTTCAGATAGCGGATGTACTTCCAGCGGCCGTCGTTAATCGCGGTGTAAAACGGCACGTTGTTATGCTCCGCCTTGTCCGGTTTCTCGCGCAGGGTCTTGTCCACGTCGCTGCCATAGTAATGCCCGGTGTGCTCGTAGAGACAGGGGCGGATGTCCGGCGCGGTAGCTTCCGGTTTTTCCAGCAACGACGTCAAATCCCGCCCGTGCATCTCCCACGGTTCCTCGATGCCGGCCAGCGCGAAAAACGTGCTCACCAGATCCACGCCATGCACCGGCTGCGGGCACACCTTGCCCTGCGCGAACCGCGACGGCATGGAGACCACCAGCGGCGAGCGATACGTGGCGTCCCACGGCCCCAGCTTCATGCGGAAGCCGTGCTCGCCCATGCCGAACCCTTGATCCGCCGTGAACACGATGAGTGTGTTCTCAAGCTGCCCGCTCTCCCGCAACGCCGCGATCACCCGCCCGATGCCTTCGTCCAGCGCTTCCACGCAGTCGTTGGATTGATGGACGAAGTTCTCGAAGCTCCGCTGCTTTTTGATGTTTTCCTCGTCGCCAAAAGCCGCTCCGCTTTTCCCGGCATACGCCTTGCCGTCCGGCCCTTTCACCCAGGCTTGCGTTTTCTCCAGGTAATCCGGTTTCCCCGGACGCGGCCCGAAGATGTCCGCCGGATAGGGCACCTCGTCGTTCTTGTGCTTGCCCTTATGCCGGTCGGCGGGCGTGGTCGGCCCGTGAATGGCGCCGTAGCACAGCCAGAGGAACCACGGCTTTTCCTTGTCGCGCTTTTTCCCCTTCAGGAAATCCACCGCCCAATCCGTGTACTTGTCCGTGGCATAACCCGGCTCGGTCCGACGCTCGCCGTCTTCATAGACGATCTGGTCATAGAAATACGCCCCTGCGTTCTCCGGGTGCAGGGGCCGGTTCCACACGATCTGATGGTCCCAATCCCGCCCCCAGCCCGCGTCCGTGCCGGTGTGCCACTTGCCGATCTGCACCGTTTGATAGCCGTTCTGCCGGAATACCTTCGGCCAATACTGGCACAACGCCGGATCGTACACGCAGCCCGGATATTTCCCCTCCATGCGCAGCGACTCGATCCCATGCGGATGCCGGCCCGTCAGCAGCGACGCCCGCGACGGCATGCACCAGGAGCCCATGTAGGCGTAGGAGAAGCGGATGCCGGACTGCGCCAGCGCGTCGATGTTCGGCGTGCTCACGCCCGGCAGCGCCTCCGGGTAACACGACACCGTCTTGTAGGACTGGTCGTCGCTGAAAAGGAACAGGATGTTGGGACGCTTCCCTTCATCGGCGTTGGCGGCAAACGCCCCGGCCAGCAGCAAAAACAAAACACGCTTCATGGTCCACTCAAAACGCGCGAAACCCGTTCATCCTGCAAACAAATGCAGCATAACACAGCCATTCCACAGAACATGAAAGGAGCGTCTTGAAGCTTGATTTGGCGGGGAGAAAGCAATGCTTTATGGCGGAGGATGATTGCGGGTTTATGGGAGCGAAGGGGAGCAAGGCAGGTGGGGGCGGGTAAGGCGGACGTGTCGTCCGCCCAGTCTGGCGGGCTTCCCAGCCCGCCATTTCAACGAAGCGGCAAACGGCAGAGTCCATTGTGCAAAGTCAAATCCGCGGGGACAGCGGGCTGCAAGCCCGCTTGACGGGGCGGACGGCACGTCCGCCTTACATCCCGTCCCAAGTGATGTCCCGCAGCGGCACCACCTTGCGCTCCAGGTGATGCTGCGCGTGAATCCGCCGCACCGTGCCGCTGCGCGCCCGCATCAGGATGGAATGCGTCTCGATGTAGTGCGGGGTGATTTTCACCCCCGGCAGCAGCGGGCTGTCGCTGATGCCCGTAGCGCAAAACAGCGCGCTCTCGCCCACCACCAAGTCGCCCGACCGGAATACCCGCGTCATGTCTTCCTCCGACGCCTGCGCCGCCACCTCGGCGCGATGCTCCTCGTTGTGAAACCACATCCGCATCTGCATGTCCCCGCCCAGGCACTTCAACGCCGCCGCCGCCAGGATGCCCTCCGGCGATCCGCCCATGCCGACGTAAAAATCGACACCCGAATCCGGCAGGGAGGGCGCCACCGCCGCCGCGATGTCGCCATCCGTCACCATGCGCAGCGCGGCGCCGGTCGCGCGCGTCTCGCGCACGATCCGCTCGTGGCGCGGCCGGTCCATCGTGCAGACCACCACGTCCTCCCGCCGTTTGCCGAGCGCCGCGGCCACGAAATCGATCACCTCCGCCATCGGCCAGTCCAGCAGGCAGGGATGCCCCGCCGCCTCCAGCGCGCGCAGCACCGCCGGACCGAAGGCCAGTTTGTGGCTGTAAAAACTCGGAATCTCCTTCATCGCGCTGCCCACGCCGTCCGGCACCTGCGCGGCGGCGATGACGGCGATGCTGTTGGGCAGCCCCTTGGCGATGTTCGACGTGCCGTCGATGGGGTCCAGCGCGATGTCGAAGCGCGGCGCGCCCGGTTTCCAGGTGCCGAGTTGCTCACCCACGAAGATGCCCGGCGCGTTGTCCTTGATGCCCTCCCCGATCACCACCTTGCCGCGGATGTCGAGGATGTCGAACACCCCGTAAATGGCCCGGCAGGCCGCCGCGTCCGCGCGTTCTTTTTGCCCCCGGCCCAGCCAGTGGATCGCCTCGATGGCGGCGTTCTCGGTGGCGCGGACGAATTCAAATTCAAGCACGCGCTCCAAGTCCAGGGCACTGCGCAGAGGTGGGAGACTGTTCGGCGGGGTCATGGCTCAAAATCAAACGGGTTCGCCAGGATTGCGACACCACGCGCCGCACCCTTTGATGCGGGAAATCCACCTGTCAAATGAACGAACCGCGCGTCAGGCCGTCTGCCGCGCCTCGCGCTCCCGCCGGATCTCCCGCAGCCGGCGGTAGCCGATCAGTTGCCGGGACTCCTCGTCGTAAAGCCGCAGGCTGGCGCATTTGAGGCTGTCCCGCAGTGTGATCGGCTTCACATTGTAAAAGAGCGGGTGAGAGTGATGGCACTTTTCCAGATGGTAGTTCGGGATGCGCGAGCTGAGATGGTGGATGTGGTGAAAGCCGATGTTGCCGGTGAACCATTGCAGGATTCTCGGCAGCTTGTAGAAGGAGCTGCCCTCCAGCGCCGCCGTGGTGTAGTCCCACTCCTCGCGGTGCTCCCAGTACACATCCTCGAACTGGTGCTGCACATAGAACATCCAGATGCCCGCCGCGCCGGCCACCAGCGTCACCGGCACCTGGATCATGAGGTATTCCTTCCAGCCCAGCAGCCACATCAAGCCGCCCACCATGCCCACCACCGCCAGATTCATCCACAGCACCGAGCGGCGGTCCCTGCCCTTCGCCCGCGGCGAGGGGATGCGCTGGTAAAAGTAAAACAAGATCAGCGGCCCCAGTGCGAACATCACCAGCGGATTACGCGCCACGCGGTACACGAACCGCCGCCACGGGGACGACTCCAGGTATTCTTTCACCGTCAGCGTCCAGATGTCCCCTTCCCCGCGGCGGTCCAGATCACCGGAGGTCTGGTGATGCACCGCATGCTGCCAAGTCCAGTGCCCGTAGGGCGTGAAGGTCAGCATCCCGGTGAAGAACCCGAGAACGTCGTTGGCGCGGCGGGATTTGAAAAACGAACCGTGGCCGCAGTCGTGGAAAATGATGAACACCCGCACCAGCGTCAAACCCGCCACCACCGCCAAGCCCAGCGTCAGCAGGTAGGAAACCGACAGGCTCCAGTACATCAGCACCCACAACGCCGCATAGGGCAGCAGCGTGTTCGCCACCTGCCAGAGCGCGCGCGGCAGGGAGGGCTTCTGAAACCGCGCCACGATTTTTTTCCATTCGCCGATGCTCACCGAGGCTGTGTCTTCGGCAGATTCCGGCTCTTGAACGATGGGCTCGACGGGCGGGGATTCGACCAAGTCGAGGGAGATTTTGGACAATTCGGGGGCCAGGGCGGATAGTGAGCTGGTCATCGGGCAAATCAGGGGCAGTCAGGTGGGGGCAACGGCAGGGAAAGCGGTGACTCTACAGGATTTTTCCGATTTGTCCCGTGCTGAATTTGCCAAATTCGCACTTTTCTTGCATTTGGGAACCCGTTCTTGAACCACGAATCATCACGGACGGGCACGAATGAATTTGGAAACAGGCTCTTTTCAGAAACCTATTCGTGCTTATCCGTGTCCGTTTATGGTTCTCAATTTCCGTGAATTTGAGCCCCTCCATTCCATGTCCCGTTCCCCCTCCATCCTCCGTCTGGCCGGCAGACTCGAAGGCGTCTCCTTTCTCCTGCTGCTCGGCATTGCCATGCCGTTGAAATACCTCGCCGACAGGCCCGAGGCGGTCAAATGGCTGGGCTGGGCGCACGGCCTGCTTTTCATCTGGTACGTCACGCTCGTCGCGCGGGCGTGGCGGCGGCAGGGATGGCCGGTCGTCCGTCCCGCGCTGCTGTTCCTGGCCGCCCTGCTGCCGTTCGGCCCCTTCCTGCTCGAACGCCGCCTCACCGCTTGGGAAAGCGCTGGTGTCCAGCCTTTAGGCGATCATTGAAGATCGCGGGGAACGTCAAGAAGGCGGGGGCGGGACTTTCCTTCAGCCGCGATTTGCGTCATTTTAAGCTTGGCCAAACGCCGCGATTCTGGCTAAATAATGCCATTATGTCTGAATCTCAATGGTTCCTCCTGAAATCGGCAGATCGGCAGGTCTATGGCCCCGTCGATCAGGACGCCATCCTCGGCTGGGCCTCCGAGGCGAAAATCTCCCCGCTGGACAAGGTCTCCAAAGACGGCCGCAAAAGCTGGCTGCGCGCGCCGATGGTGGATGAGTTGCAAATGGACTGGCTCATCGAGATGCCGGACAACTACCTCTACGGCCCCACCAACATCGGCACCATCCAGGAATTCCTCGCCACCGGCGAGATCGACGGTTCCGTCCAGCTCATCAACTGCCGCAACGGCGCCGAAGAGCGCCTGGAGAACCTGCCCTTTTTCCAAGCCAGCCCCCATCAGACGCGCAGCGCGGAGACCACCTTCGTCGGCACGCAATACTCCACCCAATCCACCGGCGACGCCGCCCTGGCCCGCCGCGTCCAGCTTTTGGAAAAACAGATCGTCGAGTACCAGCGCGTGGTGGACCAATGGCAAGCCGCCTACGACAGCCTGCGCCAGCAATACATCGAGGCCACCGGGCGCGAGCCGGTGTGAAGCAGACCGTCCCCGGTCGGCTAGACCTGCATCCTCACTGGCGCACCCGGCAGGGATCAATCCCCTGTTCACGACCAGATGAGCTGCCATTTGCGGAAATCGGAGCCCGGTTTCCTGGGGATGCCCCATCCCTCAACCGGCTTTGAGCAATAAAGTCTCGCTTTATAACTCAAATAATGTCATTTATTGAGTAACAAATAAAATCGATTTGCATCATGCCCACCTGGAATTGGCAGCACAAAGACTGGCCCCGCCTCCGCTTCGACCGCGCCCCGCTTGAGGCGTTGGAAGCCCGTTTCTTGCGTCAGTCGGGGCTTTTTGCCGGCAGCATCCACCACATTTCCCAAGGCGACAAAGACCAGATCACCGTCGAGTTGATCAGTGAGGAAGCCTTGCATACATCGGAAATCGAGGGCGAAATGCTCAATCGGGACAGCCTGCAATCCTCCATCCGGCGAAGCTTCGGACTCGCCGTGGACCAGCGCAAAATCCCGCCCGCCGAAGCCGGAATCACCGAAATGATGGTGGACCTCTACCGCCATTTTGACGCGCCGCTCACCGAAAGCCTTCTCTTTCGCTGGCACCAATCCCTGATGAACGGACGGCGTGACTTGGCGGACATCGGTCGCTACCGCACCGGCTCCCAGCCCATGCAAGTGGTCTCAGGCCCCATCCATGACCCGCGGGTTCACTTTGAAGCTCCGCCTTCCGCCGTGGTTCCAAGGGAAATGGCGGCTTTTCTGGCTTGGCATGCCCGCACCGCCCCAGACGGAGACTCCCCCTTGCCCATTCTCACCCGCTCCGGTCTCGCCCACCTTCACTTCGTCACCATCCACCCGTTTGCGGACGGCAATGGCCGCCTAGCCCGCGCCATTGCTGAAAAAACCCTGGCCGAGGGTCTCGGCCACGCCATTCTCATCGCCCTTTCTCTCAGCATCAACCGCGCCCGCAAAACCTACTACGACATGCTGGAGCGCAGCAACAAAGCGCTCGAAGTCACCGGCTGGCTGGTTTACTTCGCCGAGACCATCCTGGAGGCTCAGGATCACGCCCAGCGTTGGGTCGAGTTCCTCATTGCCAAGGCCCGGTTTTTTGACCGCTTGCGCGGCCGGCTCAACAAGCGCCAGGAAAAGGCCATCGCCCGTGTTTTCCGGGAAAGCCTCAAAGGTTTCACCGGCGGCCTCAGCGCGGAGAACTACATCCGCATCACCGGCGCCTCCCGCGCCACCGCCACCCGTGATCTCCATGACCTCGTGGAAAAAGCCGCCCTCACCCGCACTGGCCAACTCAAAGGAACTCGCTATCACCTTCAACTCAACGTCAATCCCTGACCCGCCCCTTCTCAGATCATGATGGTACACCCGACAGGAATCGAACCTGTATCGACGGTTCCGGAAACCGCTGTTCTATCCGTTGAACTACGGGTGCGTGGTTGAATCCACAAGTTGAACGGGGCGTTAATTGACACCGAATCAGGGCGCGGGCAAGCGCTTTCCTGTCAGACACGCATTCGCCAAGAGCAAACGCATCGTGTGCCCGCCCAAGGAGGGAGGCTTGCCAAGCCTCCCTCGCAAGGAACCTGACTTGCCAAGTCCGGCTCAAAAAAAGACGCTGCGCATGGGGGAACGGCGCAAGAGACGGAGCCGTCTCTTGCTGCACGCCGCCCTGCGCTTTGCGCCCTGCCCCCTGCCTTCAGTCCACACTCAACCCGCTCGCCCGCAAGACCGTCTCCTGCACCGCCAGATCGTGATCCGAGCCGAACTCCCATTTCTTTTCACCACGAATCGCCGCCGCGAAATCCGCCCAGTCCGCCGCGTAGCGCGGACGTTTTTCCATCGCCACCTCCTGCGCGCCTTTTTTGAATCCGCCGGCAGGCTCCAGCAGCGTGAGCCGGACCTGTGGCGGCTCCAGCGGCAGGATTTCCAAAGTGCCCTTGTCTCCGCTGACCACCATCTGCCGCCGCGCGCCGCCCGTCACCTCGCGCAGGGAACTGCGCAGCGTCACCAGCGTGCCCGGATACTCCAGCACCGCCGTCATGTTGTCCGCGATGCCGTCCTCCGCCGCCTTTTTGCTGAACGGCGTCACCTTGTCCGGTTTGCCCAGAAAGCGCACCACGCTGTCGATCAAATGGCAGCCCAGCTCGAACATGGAGCCGCCCGCGTAAGGCAACAGATACCGCCGCGCCGCGCCGGTGAGCTGCTTGCTCATCTCCGCATGGAGCACCGTCACCGGCCCCAGCCAGCCTTCGCGAATCGCCCGCAGCGCCAGCTCGAACGCCGGGTTGTAGCGGAACATGTAGCCCATCTTCACCAGCTTCCCCGCTTTGTCCGCCGTTTGCAAAATCCGCCGGAATTGCGGCAACGATTCCCCCGCCGGCTTGTCCAGCCCCAGGTGCAGCCCCGCGTTTACCACCACTTCCGCCGCGTCCAGCAGCCCGCCCACTTCCGTCTCCACGTTCACCGCCTGCAAACCGGGCACGGCCAGCAACTCCTCCATCGTCAGGCGCGGCAGCCCGCGATAAGCCGCCTTGTCGCGCACGGCCTGCCACGCCTTCTCATCCGGTTCCACGATTCCCGCCACCTCGAAATCCTGGCCGCCGCGCAGCGCCGCCAGTTGCCCTTCCGCGTGCGAGTGCCGCGTGCCGATCTGCCCGATGCGGATGCGCTGCCGCTTTTCCCGCTTGTCTTCCTGACCGCCGAGCGTCCGGACCGCCAGCAGCCCGCCCAGAATTTGAGATTGAAATTGTCTTCTTTTCATGCCTAGTACGTGGTGAAGAAACGACGGATGCAGGCTTCTTTTCCATCATTCGTTCGCGAATGAGCGCGGGGAAGGGCGTCATCCGCGCCACCCATCCACCAGATTGCCGTCATGAAAACCTGGAAACTCCTCCTCCTCAGCGCCGCCGCCGCGCTTGCCCTGGCCTCCTGCTCCAGCGGTGAATACCAAGTCACCTCCGGCCAAGGCGAAGACCACGAACCCTACCGTGACTGGCACTGGCTGCCGAAGAACAGTTGAATTCGTTCTGCGCCCGGGCTTCGGCGAAAATTTTCCCCAGTTCAGGAATACCACTTCGACCAAGCAACCAGCAGCAAAGCAGCGGCGCCAAACCAAGCGAGCGCCGCCAAGCATAGCGTGACGGTGAGGCTGCCCGGAGGCTCAGCGCGTTCACCGTCAAAAGATACGCCGCGTAAGGAAGCAGCGACCACAAACCAACCAGGAGGGGCGCTTTGCAAACGCCCTGCCATCCCCTCCAACCTCCCCGCGCCCTGCCGCTTGCCGCTTGAATCAATCAAGCGATGGGTGCATTCTCTAATGGTCAAGCTATCCTAAAAAAGTGAGCCTCCCACCCGCCGCCAGCATCAGCCAGATCAAAGCCGCTCTGCCGGAAGAGGCACGCGCCCGCAGCATCGCCAAGGGCACGGCCTTGTTTTGCCTCTCCGCGACGGTTTATTGGCTGACCTTTGCGGCGGTGCTGCTGCCGCTGCACCCGGTCCTGCGCGTCCTGCTCAGCGTGGTCAACGGCGGCATGATCGCGCTCCTGTTCATCATCGGGCATGATGCCTGCCACGGCTCGCTCACCCCCCTGCCCTGGCTGAACAAAACCCTGGGCCGCCTGGCTTTCCTGCCCTCGTGGCATCCGTTCATCTGCTGGGATCTCGGCCACAACCGGCTGCACCACAGTTGGACCAATCTGCGCGGGCGTGACTACGTATGGGCGCCGCTCAGCAAGGCGGAGTTCGACGCGCTGTCGCGCTGGCGCCAATCGCTTGAGCGGCTCTACCGCACCCTTCCGGGCGTCGGCGTCTATTACATCTATGAGATCTGGCTCAAGCACATGATCTTTCCCCGGCCCTCCGATTTGAAACGGCTCTCCCTCCGGCTGTTGCACGCGGACCGCTTGCTTGTCTTCGCGTTCATCATCGGCCAGATCGCGGCGGTCATCGCCAGCGCCAAAGCGTTCGGCCTGTCGCCCTGGCTTTCCGTGGCTCTCGCCGTGGTTTTGCCGCAGGCGCTCTGGAACAGCCTGATGGGATTCGTCATCCTGCTGCACCACACGCACCCGCGCGTACGCTGGTATGACGACCCGGAGGAATGGACGTTTTACTCCGGCCAGGTCGGCGGCACCGTGCATGTGCTCTTTCCCTGGCCGTTCGGAGCGTTGCTGCATCACATCATGGAGCACACCGCCCACCACATCGACCCCCGCGTGCCGCTCTACAACCTGCCCGCAGCGCAAAAAGCCGTCGAGAGCGTCTTCCAGGAAGACGTCATCCGCTCCCCCTTCACACCGGGTAATCTGCGCATGATCCTCTCCCGCTGCCAGCTCTACGACTACCGCAACCATCGCTGGCTCACCTTTGACGGAGCGCCCTCGTAGATTCGACTGGCAGTCGAATCTAATGGCGATTTTTTTGCCGCAGAGGAGCAAAGAAGCAGAGAACGCAGAGTGTCTGGATTGTGTTTTCTTCTCTTTGCGCCCTCTGCTTCTCCGCGGCAGTAGCCGAATGGCGGGGAAATGTGGTTTGGATTCCGGCTGCGCCGAATTGGGAGAGAAAAAGCTGCCGCGTCGTGTGGCGGCATTATGAGCCGTCACTCCGGCTTGGCTTCAGGCGCAGGTGCCTTTGGTTGCTCCGGCTTGGCGGCTTCTTCTTTTGGCTCCGGTTTCGGCGCAGACGCGGGCTCCGGTTCCGGCTTGGGCGTTTCCGATTTTGATTCCGCGGGTTTGGGTGCTTCCGGCTTCGGTTCCGTGGGTTTGGCTTCCGCAGGCTTCGGCTCCGGCTTGACCGCAGGCGCCGGTTTGACTTCCACTGGCGGACTGGTCACACCTTCGGGAGCCACGGTCGGGGTCAGGGTCATCGGCGCGAGACTGCCGCCTGGACCACCCAGATTGATGGGCGGCAGACCGCCCGGTGCCGGCGGCGCGCTTTCCTTGCCCTTGTCAGCCCCTTCGGGAGCCGGCGGGGGCGGCGGCGGGTCCACTTCCTTCGTGGGCAGCGCGGCGCCGGCCCATTTGAGACGCTCCTGGCCCTGCTCCAAGAACGGGCTGCCCGGATATTTGGAAGGCAGGGCAAAGTAAAGTTCCTTGGCCTCGTCCAGCTTGCCCTCGGCCCACAGCAAATCACCCAGCCGCAAATTCGCCAGCGGCGCGACCTCCGAACCGGCCTGCCCGTTCACCAGTTCCTCGTACAACTTCTTGGCCTCATCTTTTTCTCCCATCGACTCCAGGCGGGTGGCCAGGAACAGCCGGGTCTGCGGAGCCAGCGCATGGCTGGAGAACCCGGCCAGGAATTTCCGCAGCGCGTCCACCGAGCTGTCTTTCTGATTTTTTTCCCAGAGCAGCTCCGCCTTTTTGAGCAGGGAATTCGCCGCCGCCGCGCTGCCTGAATACTTGGAGATCACCGCGTCAAGCTCCTCCACCGACTCCGCGCGGGTGAAGGCCGCTCCGGCTTCGCGCGCCACCGCCTCCGTCCGATAGTGGATCAGCGTGTAGGCGGCGAGGGCGAGGATCAAGATAATCGCCGCCACCAGCACCTTTTTGAAGTTCCGCTCCAGCCACTCCTCATAGGCGGACTGGACGTTATCGCTGGCGGGTTGCGGCGGCTGCGCGGGGGACGCTGTGGACATGGGGAGTTTGTTTGGCGGGGAAAAGATTCGAAAACGTCGAACGCATCAGGCGCCCACCTTGGCGCGAGCTTCGTCGGCCAGCGCGGTGGAAAGATAGCGCTCGCCCGTGGAGCAGCCGATGGTGACGATGAGCTTGCCTTTGTTCTCGGGCCGCGCCGCCACCTGCAAGGCGGCGACGACATTGGCGCCGGTGCTGATGCCGACCAGCAGGCCCTCCTCGGCGGCCAGCCGGCGCGCCATCGCGAAGGCATCGTCGTTGGAAACTTTGATGGCCTCGGAGACGACTTCCAGGTCGAGGTTCTTCGGCACGAACCCGGCGCCGGTGCCCTGGATCTTGTGCGGACCGGGCTGCACCGGCTCGCCCGCGAGCGTCTGGCTGATGACCGGAGACGCCTCCGGCTCGACGGCGATGGCGGTGAAGGAAGGCTTGCGCTGCTTGATGACGTGGCCGACGCCGGTGATGGTGCCGCCGGTGCCCACGGCGGACACCAGGATGTCCACCGCGCCGTCGGTGTCGTTCCAGATTTCCTCGGCGGTGGTCGTCTCGTGGATCGCCGGATTGGCGGCGTTTTCAAACTGCTGCGGCATCCAGGCATGCGGCGTCTCGCGCAGGATTTCCTCGGCCTTGGCGATCGCGCCCTTCATGCCCTGTGCGCCGGGCGTCAGCACCAGTTCCGCGCCCAGCAGAGCCAGCAGCGTGCGACGCTCCAGGCTCATCGTCTCCGGCATGGTGAGAATGAGTTTGTAACCCTTCGCCGCGCACACGAACGCCAGCGCGATGCCGGTGTTGCCGCTGGTCGGCTCCACGATCACCGTGTCCGGGGTGATGAGGCCGCGCTTCTCCGCGTCCTCGATCATCGCCATGCCGATGCGGTCCTTGACGCTGCCGAGGGGATTGAAAAACTCACACTTGAGCGCCACGGTGGCTTCCACGCCCTCCGTCACACGGTTGAGCTTGATCAAAGGCGTGTTGCCAACGGTTTCGACGACATTGTTGAAAAGGCGGGACATGGCTTGAGTGGCGGGGTTGAAGGTTTCGGCGGACCGGCCCGGACAGAGCGGAACCGGCGGGGAGGCAGTTTATAGGTTCTCCGCGCCCCGGTTGCAAAGAAAAAAAGCATGGGACGCGGGCATCCTGCCTGAGCGAACAGGCTGGAAAGCCTGTTCCACATGCCCATGCAAACCCAACTCACTCCACGTTCCCCACCTCCTCCGCGCCCTCCACCAGCCGCAGCGCCCAAAGGATGCCGTTGAGAATGTGCTCTTGATAGGCCTCCGCAATGGCCGGGGCATTCTTGCGCGCCTCGGGATTCCAAGCCGGATCCCACACATCCTCGCGATGCCCCAGCGAGGTGTAAAACACCCGCCCCTTGCCGAACGGCTTGCACCAGGAAATGGGAAAATACCCCGGCGTGGCGTCGTTCGGATGCGCGTTGAGGCCGAGCAGACCGCGCACCTGGGACTTCTCGAAGCTCTTGATGATGTAAATCTCGTCAAAGACCTTGAACCCCTCCGGGATCGGTTTCACCGCCGGATGCTCGGGATCGTGCCGCAGCGGCTCCACCTCCACCTGTGCCTTGTGGGTCTCGAACTCGCCGCCCAGCATGTCCACGTAGCGCCGGAACGGATGGTAAGTGTCCGACCCGGAGTGCATCGCCACGAACGCCCGCCCCTCCGCGATCAGATCGATGAACCCCTCGCGGTCCGGAAGCTGCAAATCCCCCGTCGTGTTGGCGAAGATAAAGCCATCGTAGCCGCGCAATTTCTCAATCGCCATTTGCTCCGCCATGTAGCCCTTCACATCCCGCGTCCACACCGAGGTGATCGCGTTGAACTGGGCCAGCGCCATGCTGAAGGCGCTCTTGCGGTTGTTGAAGGACTCGTCGCTCTCCCCCTCTTTTTTCTCCGGCGCCCGGCCCGGCCCCTTCGGCTGGCCGTCCGGCTGCCGCACAAAATCCACCGTGAACTTCCCGGACTTCTTGCCCAGCTCCTCGATCACCCGCTCCGCCGTCTCGATGGACGAATGCCGGAACCCCGTCGTCACCGTCACCACCAGCAGTTTCTTCGGGGTATCGGCGGCAGGGGCGCTCGCGCCGTTAAAAGACAGCACAACGGCAAACGAAACAGCGGCAAGCGAGTGAAAACGCATCATGCGCGGACGATGGCAGTCCCGCCGTTTTTTGCAACCCTGGAGACGCATCCTCTCCGCGTTGGAAAAAGGATCGGCGGTTTACAGCAGCGTGCCAATCCGCTAGAATGCCGCCATGAGCACCCTGCAAAGGATTGAAAAGGAAGTCGCCGCCCTGCCGGAGTCCCAGCAGATCGAGGTCTATGACTTCGCCCGCTTCCTGCGCATCAAGACCCGGGAAGAACACTTCGATGGCCTCCTTGCCAGCGAAGCGGTTCTTGCCAAAGAGTGGGACACGCCTGAGGAGGATGCCGCATGGGCAAGCCTGTAATTGGTGACGTGGTCGTTCTGCCTTTTCCGCAGACCAACCTTCAAACAGGCAAGCGCCGTCCCGCGCTTGTCGTCGCTGATCTTCCCGGCAGCGATCTCATTCTTTGCCAGATCACCAGCCAGATTCGTTCCGATGGCTTCTCCGTTCCGCTTGCGCAGCGCGACTTTCAAAGCGGCCGCCTCACCGTGGACAGCTA
>CAZNKC010000051.1:0-26617 GCA_964573315.1 uncultured Verrucomicrobiaceae bacterium
GGGCATTCTGCCCGCTGAGGCGCTTGCAAAGCGCCTCTCCTTGGGCACCGGCTCCGCGCCGCCTTCGCCCTCAAAAAATGGGCGGGAATAGAATCCCGCCCTCCGGTTGGCTCAGGTCAGCATCGCCGCCACTCGCTCCGCCAAGCGTAGTGGCTCCGTGACCAGCCCATCCGCCTCGATCTCCAACGGCGGCGCGGTTTCGTCCTGCTCGTTGAACACGCGCACCCTCATGTGCAACTGTCCGTCCACCGTCCAAGTGTGCGCGCCCACAGGGGTTTGGCAGCCCGCACCCAGCAGCCGCAGAAATTCGCGCTCCGCCGTCACCCGCACCGCAGTTTCGGCATCGTTCAACACGGCTAAAACCTGCTGCGCCGTTGTGTGTTCAACCAAGCATTCAATCGCCACCGCGCCCTGGCCCGCCGCCGGCAAAAAGGTCAGCGGATCGAGCGTCAACGCCGCTAAATCCGCGCCATCGAGCGTCACGCGGTCGCCGCCGGGCGGCATCAAGCCCAGCCGCAGCAGGCCCGCCGCCGCCAACATCACCGCGTCGAGCGGTTCCGCGCCCAGCACCTTGCGCACGCGCGTCGGCACGTTGCCGCGGATTTCCACGATCTCCACATCCGGGCGCAGCCACTTGATCTGCCGCGCGCGCCGCACACTGCTGGTGCCGATGCGAGCGCCGGGCCGCAGCGTCTCCAGAGTCACCGGCTCGCGGGTGATGAGCACGTCCTCCACCGGCGCGCGCGGCAGCACCGCCGCGATGATGAAGCGCGCCTCCAAATCCGACGGCATGTCCTTCAAACTATGCACCGCCGCGTCCACGCGGCGCTCGTCCAGCGCCGTTTCCAGTTCCTTGATGAAAATGCCCTTGTCCGCCTGCGGCACGGCACCGCCGTGAAAATCCACAAACCGCAAATCGGTGCGTTTGTCGCCGATGGTCTGGATGATCTCCCGCCGCACGCTCAGAGCCGAGTGACTCGCCAGCAACGCCTCCGTCACCATCGTCGTTTGTTTCAACGCCAGTTCGCTGCCTCGTGTGCCTAGAATGATGTGTTCCATGTTTTCGCAAAATGTTAGGACAGCCGCGGATGCGGTTCCCCGCCGCTTGCCGGCGCGGATGCCGCGGGCCGCGCGTGGCCGAATTTCTCCAGTTGCGCCTCGATGATCCGCTCGCATTCGGCCAATTGGCGCTCGCGCTCGCGGCGGCCTTCGTCGGCGATGGATTGCAGGGCGTCGATGTCATAGAGATACACGCCTTCGATCTCGTTGACCTTCGGGTCCACGTCGCGCGGCACCGCGATGTCGATGATGAACAGCGGCTCCCAGCGCCGCTGCCGCATCACCTCGGCGACCAGCTCCGGTTTGATGACGAAATGCGGCGCGGAGGTGGAGGAAATAATCACGTCCGTCTCGTGCAGCACGCTCTCCCATTCGTCGAAGCGCAACGCCTTGCCGCCCATCTCCGCGGCCAGTTCCAGCGCGCGGTCGTAGGAACGGTTGGACACGATCACGCTGTGCGCGCCGCGCGACATCAGGCTCTGCGCGCAAGTGCGGCTCATCTCCCCGGCGCCCACCAGCATCACCCTGCACTGCTTGAGGTCGAACACCTTTTCGCACAAATCCACCGCCACCGATCCCACCGAGGTTGGGCCGCGCTGGATGCTCGTTTCGTTGCGCACCTTTTTGCCGACCTGGAAGGCCTGCTGGAAGAGCTTGTTCAGCACCCGCCCGGTCACGCCGGTACCCAGGGCGGCTTGATAGGCCTGCTTTACTTGCCCGAAAATCTCCGTCTCGCCCAGCACCATCGAGTCCAGCCCGCTCACCACGCGGAACAGATGCCGCGCCGTTTCCTCCGCGTCCAGACGGTAAAAAGACAACGCCTCCACCTCGCTCTCCGCCAGATGAAAATGCCGCGTCAAATAATCCCGCAACCGTTCGTGCGCCGCCGCGCCCGGCTCGTGCGCGGCGTACATCTCCACCCGATTGCAGGTGGAGAGCACCACGCTCTCCTCGAACCCCGGCAGCGCGCGCACCTCTTGCAGCGCCTCCGGCAGGTGGGACTCCGGGAAAGCAATCCGCTCCCGTACCTCCACCGGCGTCGTCCGGTAGTTCAGCCCCAGGCAGACGAGCCGCCCCGCGTTGTCAGGTTCCGGTGCGCGCATGACTCATGAGATCAACCACAGTGACACAAAGGGCACGGCGAACCCCGCTACCGCCAGCCAGGCCGTGCGCCGGGGAGACAAGGCGTGCCGCCACATCAGCAGCGTCACCGTGGCATACAACCCCCACACGCCCCAGGCAAAGGCCTGCTTCGACACCGGCGCCGTGTTCTCCAGCCCGAAGGACGCTGCCAGCGCCACGCTCAGCAACACCAGCCCCAGCAGCACCAGCCGGAAAATCGCCCGCGCCAGCTCGCGGATCGGCGGCAGTTGGAAAAATAAATCCCCGATGCGGTGCAGCTTCAGCAACCGCTCCTGCAGCAGGTACATCACACCCGTCACCGCCGCCATCGCAAAAGCCGCGTAAGCCACCAGCGCCAGCGCCACATGCAGCTCCACCAGCGCCATAATTTTGATCTTGGCCGGATACGGCGCGAACGCGCCCGGCAGCAGCGCCGCCAGCCCTTGCAAGACCACCACCAGCGGCCCCGTGAACATCCCCAGCAACGACAGCCGGTAGGCCGGCCCCACCAGAAAGTACAGCAGCACCATGCTCCAGGAGATGAACACCAGGATGTCCGGCAGCGACTTCATGGGACACTGCCCCACCTCCTGCCCGCGCGCGTAGAGGAAGCCCGTTTGCAGCGCGAACCCCGCCAGCATCAGCAGCCGGTGCCCCCGGTTCGTGCGCCAGCGCCCCGACCGCAGTGCCAGCACCGCGCGCACCGTCCCCCCGGCGAAAGCCAGGATCGCCAGCAAAAGCAGCGTTTGGGTCAGGGTCATGGTTGGGGGGAGAAAAAACGTCCAAAGCCAGCCGCCCCTTGCGGCGGCTGAGAGCGAAGCGATCAAGCGGATTCCGTCAATTCAATGCGATGTCCGAATGGGTCGGACACAACGGCTCTCAAGCCCCAGGGAGAGTCTTGCAAGGGAGAAATGATTTTGCCTCCTTTTGTTTCGAGGGCTTGAATGATAGCCGCGGCGTCAGCCACTCGGAAACCGATTCTGACATGCTTGGTGGAAGCATCCTCGGACGCCTGCGGGTAAAGCTCGAAAACCATGCCGCCAAACTCGGCGGCGTAATGCTCGGGGCCTTGGCCGTGGGCGTGCTTGGTGAAAGTGAGGCCAAAAGCCGAATAAAAATCCGACGCCCGTTCCAGATCGGGCACTCGGAGAACAAGCAAGTTTAGCAGAGAGGTCATTTTGGCGTCGGCCCCAAATCGCCCCGCTTTTGCCGGATTGCAAAAGGCAATGAAGGTGAAATCACAGTGGCCTCGACCGTTCATGAATGTCCATCTCGACCGTCTCTCCAAAGGCGATCTCGAACATTGCCCGGCGCTGCTGGCCGATGCTCTGCACATCTTCCAGCCGGCTTACGAAGCCTCCGGCAACCTGCTCACCATCAACGAAGAAGCGAACAACGGCGTCTCCGGCGGAAAGGGTCCGCGCACCATTGCCGAGCAGTTCTCCGATTTCGTCGGTCTCTGCCGCTCTCTGGATGGCCGCCGCCGGATCGGAGCCGTAATGCCTTTGATCGCCCTCCATGATTGCGCGCACTGCGTCAGGGTGCCATACGGCGACGTGCGGACCCCAAGTCATGGCCTCCAGGTGGGGGAACTCGCGGCGGATGGCCGCGACGAAAGCTTCCGCTTGCCCGGGAGGGAACATCCCGGCCTCGTGATAGAGAGGCTTCAGTCCTTGATCAACAAGGAGGATTTCTCCAGTTGCTGTTTGTCGGTAACTCCCCAGAACTGCTTCAAATTGTTCTGGCGATAGGCCTCCAGCTCTTGCAACGTCAGACCACGCCGCTTGGAGGGCGGAACGCTTTTCTTGGTCTCTTTGACGCTGGTCATGACTCAAAATACCACTTCCCGGAGATCTGCCAATAGAAAACATCATCTGCTCGGAAAGCCAAATCGCCCCGCTTTTGCCGGATTGCAAAAGGCAATGAATGTGAAATCATGGCCCCTCACCCGATTTGGCACCCACATGAGTCTCCTCCCGACAAACGAAACGCTGCGCGCCGCCGTGCGCGACGTGATTGATTTCCCCAAGCCCGGCATCGTCTTCAAGGACATCACCCCCGTGCTCGCCGACCCCGGCCTGCTGGACAATGCCATTGACGGCATGATCTCCATCACCGGGCTCGACCGCGTGGACAAGGTGGTGGGCATCGACGCCCGCGGCTTCATCTTCGGCGCCCTCATCGCCGCCAAGCTCAACGCCGGTTTCATCCCCGTGCGCAAAAAAGGCAAGCTGCCCTGGAAGACCCACGACACCAGCTACGACCTCGAATACGGCTCCGCCACCGTCGAAATCCACCAGGACGCCGTCGCTCCCGGCGAGAGCGTGCTGCTGGCTGATGACCTGCTCGCCACCGGCGGCACCGCCGCCGCCGCGCTCGACCTCGTGCAACGGCTCGGCGGCAACGTCGTCGCCTCGGTTTTCTTCATCGAGCTCGCCTTTCTCAACGGTCGCGACAAACTCCTCGGCAAAGGCCCCGTCCACTCCCTCATCACTTACTGACCGGCGCGAGTTGATGGTTGAGAGTTGAGAGTTGATAGTTCAAAATCAGCGGCTCGCGCCGAAAGCTCCATTCACCCGAAGGGCGAATCCCCTTGGCGGCACAAGTCGCTCATTTCCGGCCTCTCAACCATCAACTCTCAACTCTCGACACTCAACTTCCTGGATGATTGAACGCGAATACCAACGCAGCCTCCAACGCATCTCAGAGCGCGTCTTCGGCCCGCCCGGAGACAAACCCCGCAGCCGCACCGACCTGCTCCGGCTCGGCAGGCAATACCTCCGCCTCAAGGAAACCCGCATCCGCATGAGGCACGACCGCGGCCTCTCCGGCAGCGAAATTTGCCGCATGAGATCGGACATGATCGACCAGCTCGTGCGCGTCTTTTGGGGGAACTCCCTCCTGTCCCTGCCGGAGAAACAGCGCGCCGCCCTCCAGCTTTCCCTCTGCGCCCACGGCGGTTATGGCCGCCGCGTCATGAGCCCCGGCAGCGACATCGACCTCACCTTTCTCCTCCCCGGCAACGCCGCCAATGTCCCCGCCGAAGTCGCCGAGATCATCCGCCAGTTTCTCATGCTGCTCTACGACCTGCGCTTCAAGGTCGGTCACGGCGTTCGTTCCGTCGGCGACTGCATGAGGCTCGCCAACGACAACATGGAGACCAAGACCGCGCTCATGGAGCTGCGCTTCCTCACCGGCGACAAAACCGCCTTCAGCCAGTTTCACGCCCGCTTCGACAAAGAGTGCATGAAAGGCCAGGAGGCCGCCTTCCTCCGCCTGCGCCAGCAAGACCTCGCCACCCGCCACGCCAAATACGGTGGCACGCCCTTCGTCCAGGAGCCGCACGTCAAAAACGGCTGCGGCGGCCTGCGCGACTACCAGAATCTCATCTGGATGAGCTACGCCAAATTCCGCACGCTCAAGCCCCATGACCTCGTCGCCAACGGCCTCCTCACCAAGGCCGGCTGGCGTGAGGTCTCCCACGCCTACGACTTCATCCTGCGCGTGCGCAACGCCATGCACTACGCCGAGCGCCGCTGCGAGGACCAGCTCACCCTGCGCCTCCAGGGCGTCGTCGCCACCCAGCTCGGTTACAAGCAAAAGCGCGTGCTCCAGCGCATCGAAGCCTTCATGCGCGACTACTACACCGCCACCCGCGACATCCTCCAGCGCTCCAGCGAGGTCATGGACCGCTTCCATCTCCAGGACGTGGACGCCGCCGCCCAAAAACGCCGCCCGCTTTCCTTTCTCGTCCGCAACCGCGCCGCCAAGGTTTCCAAATTCGACGGCTTCATCGCCCGCAACGACCGCGTCTTCCCCGAGAACCCCGGCATCTTCCAGGAAGACCCGCACCGCCTCATCCGCCTCTTCGCCCACACCCAGCAGCGCCACCTGCGGCTCAGCCCGGAGCTTTTCCGGCTCGTCCAGGAAAGCTTCCGCCTCGTCAACGCCGCCTTTCGCTATCAGAAAAGCGTCCGCGACACCTTCCTCTCCATCCTCTCCCGCAAGGGCGACGTGAGCCGCGCGCTGCGGCAGATGCACCGCACCGGCTTCCTCGGCCGCCTCGTGCCCGAGTTCGGCGCGCTCACCTGCCTCGTGCAGCACGAGTTCTTCCATCAATACACCGCCGACGAGCACACCCTGCGCACCATCGACATGCTCGACGGTCTCAGCGGCGAGCCGCACGAGGAAGTGGCCTTTTATCAAAAACTCTGGCGCGGCATCGACGAGCCTTGGATTCTTTACCTCGCCCTGCTGATGCACGACACCGGCCGCGCCGCCAACCGCAAATCCCACGACGACGAAAGCGTCATCCTCGCCAACGCCGTCTGCCGCCGCCTCGTCATCAAAGGCGAGCAGCGCCGCCTGCTCATCTTCCTGGTGGACAACCACCTCCTCATGTACCGCACCGCCACCGGCAGGAATCTGGAGGACCCCAAAGTCATCGAAGAATTCGCCGGCATCGTACGCACCCAGGCCAACCTCGACACCCTGCTGGTCATGACCTACGCCGACTCCAAGGGCACCTCCGCGCAGAGTTGGTCGGGTTACAAGGAAGCCTCCATCCGCCGCCTCTACCACCTCGCCACCGAGTTCCTGAACGCCCCCGCCGATTTCATGGAGCGCGCCGCCGCCCCCGTCCACGAACTCAAAGAAGCCGTCGCCAAAAAACTCGGCTCCGGCTGGGCCGACGAGATCACCGCCCACTTCGGCGGCATGCCGCCCGCCTATTTCAACTTCCTCAGCCCCGAAACCGTCATCGCCCACCTGCGCCAGTTCCGCGTCTTCTTCACCCACCTCGTTGAGGAGCACTCCGCCGCCGGCCTGCTGCCCGTCATCACCTGGAAAGACCTGCCCGACCAAGGTTGCTCGGAGATCACCCTCGCCTGCTGGGACCGCCCGCAACTCCTCGCCCGCGTCGCCGGCGCGCTCGCCGCCCAAAACATCAACATCCTCGGCGCCGACCTCTACCGCCGCGCCGACGACCTCGTGCTCGACGTCTTCCGCGTCAGCAACACCCACTTCGCCCCCGTGACCTCCAAGAACGCCCGGCAGCGCTTCGAGCAGGGCCTGGACGAAGCCTTCCTCGACAGCGACTACGACTTCAGCACCGCCATCGCCCCGCGCAAACCGTCCACCCCGGAGTTCGAAGCCATGCTCGCCGAGATCCCCCAGCGCGTCTTCATCGATAACGCCGTCTCCGCCGACGAAACCATCGTCGAACTCCAAGCCGTGGACCGCCTCGGCCTGCTCTACGACGTGCTCAAGACCATCGGCAAACTCGGCCACAACGTCACCCACGCCCGCATCAACACCGAAAAAGGCGTCGCCGTGGACACCATCTACCTGCGCGACGAGCACGGCCAAAAAATCACCGGCGCACCCCGCCTGGAAGCCTTAGCCCGCGCCATCGCCACCGCCATCCGGGGCGAGACTGCCACCGCCATTCGGGAGTAGCAAAGCACCCCGCCTCTCCGAGGCGGGAAACCCTCTCCAACACCCGCCTCGGAGAGGCGGGGTGCTTTGAGCAGCTTATCCGGCGAGAGCCGAGTGCTGTCGTGACCGCGTGGAACCCGCAGGGTTCGCAGCCATTAGCCGGTGGTTGAGCGCGCAGCGCGATACCACCGGAGTAGGAGCCGCACGGCCTTGCCCTGCGTGCCATCCCAGAGGGATGGCAGCCAGCGCACCGCACCGGGCATCCTGCTGCCGCGCCAGACAGTCAGACAGAGCCGAGGTACTCCGGCACATCGACGCGTCTCGCTTGCATCCCTCCGGGATGCGGCGCGGTGGCCTGCCGGTTGCCTGTGGTGTCGCTGCGCTCAACCACCGGCTAATGGCTTGCAACCCTTCGGGTTGGAGAACCCCAAATCCACCACTCCAGATTCATCTCTTTACAGCATCTCAAACCTTTTGCCGGATAGGATCTTCGGGCAATGGAGATTTCCAGGCTCATTCCTGAGCGCGCGCATTCTGCCGGATACGGTCAAGCACGGAGGCATCGTAGGGAACGTGGGGGGAACGGACTCCCTCTAACACGGCAGCCTCCAAGGCGGGAGATTCATCGAACTCCTCCCGCTCGAGCACGCGCAGAGCCTCACGCACGACTTCCGCTTCATCGGCATAACGACCGGTGTGGAGGAGCCGTTCGACGAGCTGGCTGAGGGCGGGCGGAAGGGCGATGGTCATGCGTAAAGAATACCAGCCGATGAATTTCTGTCGAGGAAAGAATGAACTCTGGTCGCGCCCTGCGCCGGGCGGCTCGCGACGCGGAGGGCGCGCTCCATTTTCCAACAGTTTTTGGAATCCGGCAAAAAAGTCTGGTGCGCGCGGTGGGAACGGTTAACTTTGGCGCCGTGTTTCTCCGTACCGTTTCCGTTTTTTCGCTCGTGGCCGTCCTCGCGGGAGTCGCTTCAGCGCAGCCCATGACCGGGGTCAGGCTGCGCGGCGGCGCGGAAGTACGCGGAGAGATTTTGAAGGAGCGCGAGGAATCCGTGCTCGTGGACCTGGGCTTCACGGTGCTGGCCGTGCCGCGCGAGGAGATCGCGGAACTGCTGGCGGATGAAAAAGACAACGGGTCGGCGAAAAGCGGCGCGGCGCGGCAGGACGACCTCGTATCCTACGAACCGGGGCGGCGGCTGTTGAGCGTTGAAGAGAACGTGCGGCGCGTCTCGGAGGCGGTGGTGCAGATTCAGACCTCGTCGGGCCTCGGCTCCGGCTTCGTCATCAACCGGCTCGGACATGTGGTGACCAACCAGCATGTGATCGCCGGCGAGCAGGAAATCCGCGTGGTCATGTACCGGCAGGGGCCCGGCGGGCTGGAAAAGACCAATTTCGAGAAAGTCAAAATCTTGGCGATGAACGGCTTCCTGGATCTCGCGCTGCTCCAGATCGAGGACGCGGACGTGAAGGAACTGCCCACGGTGGTGATGGAGGAAAACGACACCTTGGCGCAAGGCGAGCGCGTCTTCGCCATCGGCAGCCCGCTGGGCTTGGAGCGCACCGTGTCCCAGGGCATCGTCAGCGTGCGGGCACGGGAGAATTCAGGACGCTGGTACATCCAGACCACGACGCAGATCAATCCCGGCAACTCCGGCGGGCCGCTCTTCAACCTGCGCGGCGAGGTCGTGGGCGTGACCAACATGAAAGTGGCCGGCTTCGGCGTCGAGGGCGTGGGTTTTGCCATCCCGGCCGGGCTGTTGAAACTGTTTTTGAAAAGCCGCGAAGCCTTTGCCTTCGATCCGCGCAACGCCAACAGCGGCTTCCGCTACATGACCCCGCCCACCTCGCTGCCGGAGGAACCGGCGGCGGAGAAACCTCCCATCAAATCACCATGAACATACCCGACTCCTCCACCTCCTTCGCCCGTCGTCCGCGCACGGGATTCATCCGCTGCCTGCCCGCCGTCCTGGCATTGTCCCTGCCCGCCTTGACCCAGGCGAAGGAGGAATGGCTGCCGCTGGTCCCCGCCAACGCGGTGGCGGTGATCACCGTCAAAAACACGCCGGAACTGATGCAGGATTGGGACAAGAGCGCCATCGGACGCTTCCTAGCCGATCCCGCCGTGGAGAAATGGCTGGCGCCGGCCTTTGAAAATGGCGAGGCGCCCTGGGACAAATGGACGCGGGAGACGACGGGCGTTTCAGTACGCGAAAGCGTGGCGAACTACCCCGGCGCCACCCTCGTGGCCGTGCTTTGGCCGGACGAAGAATCAGGCCGCAGCGAGCCAATCGCGGTCACCTTCAGCGAGGCGGCAGGCAAGGAGGCCGAACTGCAAGCGAACCATGAAAAACTGTTCGAATCTCAAGCCAAAGAGAATGAGGAACTCAAATCGCTGACGGTGGAGATCGAAGGCGCGACGGTACGCTACTTGGCCGAGGACGAAAATGAGGACACGCCCTGGCAGGCCGGCTGGACGCTGCTGGACGGCGTGGAGGTATCCGCCAACGACCGCGCGGCGATGACGCAGGCCATCCTGGCGCTGAGCAAAGGCGCGACGGCGGACAACTCCGGGCTTATCACCAACTTCAAGCGGTTCCAGGAAATCGCCGGCGGTGAGGGGGACGTCACCATCTATCTGGACACCGGCATCCTGCTGGAAAAAATGACGGCCAAGCTGGCGGAAGCGGGCGGCGGACAAGCAGGCAATCCCTTCGGACCGGAGATGTTTCTCGGCGCTCTGAGCCTGGACGAAATTCGCGGGCTGGGGCTTTCCTTCGACCTGCGGGACGCGGACTCGCAGTTCGATGTGGCGCTGCTGCACCAGGAAAAACCGCAGGGCTTGATCGTGAAACTGCTGCACGGCACGGACACCAAGGTCGAGCTGCCCGGCTTCGTGCCGGCGGACGCCGCCTCCGCCAGCGTCTCGCGCTGGAGTTTCCTCGGCCTTTACGACGGGCTGATGGCGGCGCTCAACAAGCTGGGGCCGATGATCGGAGGCATGGTGCAGATGCAGATCGGCGAGATGGAGCAGGGCCTGGGCATCAAGCTGCGCGACGACCTCTTCGCCACCACGGACGATCAAGTCGTGCAAGTGAGCGCCTTCGCCAAAGGGGACGGCTCCGCCAGCGAGGTCACCGGCATCAAGCTCAAGGATCCCGCGCGCTTCACCGCCGCCCTGGAGGCGCTCAAAGCCCTGGCCGGCAACGGCCTCGGCGTGTTCGAGGAATCCGACTTCGCCGGGTTCAAAATCTGGACGATCAAACCGAACCTCGCCGCCGCGCCGGAGCCCGGCGCCCAGTCCAACGAATTCGCTTACAGCATCGCCAAGGACCACTTCCTGCTTTGCGTCGGCACGCAAGACGCGCTGCACAAGGTGCTCAACCGCATGAACGATCCCTCCGGCCCCACGCTCTGGGACGATGACGGCGTCCGCGCCGCCATCGCCGCGCTGCCGGACAACCGCACCGGCGTGGGCGTCACGGACGGCAGCGCGCTGGTGAAAGAGATCATCAACAAAATCACGCAAGCCCAGAACACCCTCGGCGCGCAAATCCCGAAGGCCAAAGGAAAAGGCAAGGGCAAGGGCAAAGCCAAAGCGGCGGACAACGACGGCGCGGAAACCTTTTTCGATCCGAAAGCGGCGCCGGCTGACGAGGTCTTCGCCCGTTATTTCGGCCTCAGCAGCAGCGGCAGTTACTCCCTGCCGGACGCCTCGCATTTCCGCGTGGTGTCGCAGCCCGCGGAAGCGCGTTGAATCACCGTATTCATCATTCGACATTCCTCATTCTGCATTCGTCATTCCCGCCCCGCTTCATGAATCCGCGCGCCATCATCACCGCCGCCTGCGCGGCTGCCGCCGCGGCTGCATCCGCCGCCGAGCCGGCCATCCGCTTCGACGCGCCGGAGGTGCTCAAACTGGACTGGAACACCCGCTGCCCGCGCGCCGCCGATTTCAACGGCGACGGCAAACCCGACCTCGCCGTGCTCAACCTCGACCGCGCGCGCATCGAGTTTTTGATTCAGGGAGAAAGCGGCCCGCGCGATGGCATCCCGGAAAAACGCTCCAACCGCGACCGCTGGAACCCCGTGCTCGAATGGTCGCGTTTCGACAAACAGCCGCTCGTGGTCGGACAGGCGATGTACTCGCTGGCGGTGGGTGATTGGAACGGCGACGGCCGCGCCGACGTGGCCTACACCACCGATGACGGCCGCCTCGTCTTGCGCTTCCAAGGCAAGGAGCCGGGCGACTGGAGCGCCAAGCGCGAGTTCACGCTCGACTCCGTGTCCGGCGAGTCGGACTCGCTCATCGCCGCCGATTTGAATGGCGACGGCAAACTGGACTTGGCGCTGATGACGCAAACGCGGCTCATGGTCTGGTTGCAAGGCCCGAAAGGCCGCTGGCCCGACCCGCAAGTGTACGCGCTCTCCGACAAGGAAGCCTCGATGCTCCAAGCCGCCGACCTGGACGACGACGGCCGCGTGGATTTGCTCACGACCTCCGGCGACTCCACCCAACTGCTGGTGCGTCTGCAAACCGCCGACGGCGCTTTCGGCGAGGAATGGGCTTTGGAAGTGCCGCAGCCGGGCACTTGGCTGCAAACCCTCAAGCTGGCGGGCAAATCCGGCCTCGCCTGGCTGCAAGACAACACCGGCATGGTGCAGATCGCGCGGCTGGCGGCGGTCCCGGACGCGGCGGTGGCGGATCACGCCGCCTCCCTGCGCCACGCCATCCCGCCCTCCGACGCGCGCACCGGCGCCTCGGCCTTCGGTGACTTGACCGGCGACGGCATCGCCGACGTGGTGATCGCGGAGCCGAAGGGCGCCAGAGTATGGCTGTTCGCCGGCCGGGCGGGTGGCGGTTTCGCCAGCGGTCGGGAATTTCCGGCGCTCAGCGGCGTGGAAGGCTTGGTCATCGCGGACGCGGATGGCGACGGCCAGCCGGATCTCGTGATGCTCGGCCCGGCGGAAAAATTGATCGGCGTGGCGCACTGGAGCAAAGACCGGCTGGAGTACCCGGAGACGGCCTACCAAAGCACGGACATCCTGAGCGCCATGACCGCGGGCGTGTTTCGCGGCGGCCCTGGCGTCGTGTGCGTCGAGGAAAAAAAACCGAAGATGGAACTGGTGACGCTGCGCTGGCAGGCGGACAAAAAAACCTGGACGCCGGAGCGCCTGGAACTCACCTCCCCGCCGTCCAAAGTCACCGCCCTGCGCTTGCTCGACGCCGACCGCGACGGGCGCAACGATCTGGCGTTGTTTTCTTCCCTGTCGCCCATGCAAATCCGGCTGGACCGCAAGAACGCCGCCGAGCCGCTGCCGAAAGCCACCGGCCTGCCGGACTCCCTCACCGCCAAGCTGCCGCCGGGAGCCTTGTCTCAGGGCGACGTGGACGGCGACGGCAAGCTGGAATTGATCGCCGCCAAAGACCAACTCGCCCGCGCCTTCGTGGTCGATGCTGACGGCAAAGCGCGCATCGTGGAGCAGTTCAACGCGCCCGGCGCCAGCGCGCGCATCGCCGCCGCCCTGGTGACGAAACGCGGCCAGGAGACGCTGGTGCTGCTGGCGGACACCCAGGAAGGCAAGCTGCACGAACTGCGGCGCGGCAAGGACGGCGTGTTCCGCGCCCGCCGCTCGCGCGAACTCGGCCCGGTCCCCCTCGATGGGGCGCATCTGGTTTCATCCCCGGAAGGCACGCGCCTGCTCGGCTTGGGCCGGGATCGCTTCGAGGTCGTGCCGCTGGACGGCGGCAGCCTCGGCCTGGAAGTGCTCACCGCCTTCGCCTCCGAACTCAAGGACACCGCCCCCACCGACCTGCTCGCCGCCGCTTTTTCCGGCGGGGAGACTGACGACATCGTCACCATCGACGCCGGCAAGACCCGGGTGCTGGAGTTCTTCCGCGCCCAGACCCCGGAAGCGCACGAGTGGGCCAGCCTGCTCTATTTCCCCGTGTTTCAGGAAGACCCTCACTACCGCGGCAAAAAAGGCTACGAATTCGAACCGCACGACTACGTGGTGCTCGACATCAACGCCGATGGCCGTCTCGACCTCTGCCTCCTCGCCCACGACCGCCTCCTCCTCTACATGGCAAAGGACGCCGAAGAAGCCGAATGACAAAACGGAGGGAGGGGCTCTGTCCCCGCCTACTTTTATGCGGGCGGAGGCGGCGCGGAGCCGTGGCGCCCAGGCTTTAGCCGATCCCTCTACAGAGGGCGGGATTGTATTCTCGCCCCATTTTCTTCCCGCGGGTGGAGACGGCACGGAGTCAAAAACGCTTTGCGCCCTGCGCTTTGCCCAGAGAGATTCATGATCGAAAAAAATGGGCTATTTCCTGGGAGTTTTCTTGTCACCCCAAGCGCTTTGGTCTAACTTGCGCGCGATGAAAAACCTTTTCCACTTGCAAAAAATAGCCCGTCCCGCGCTGGCGGCCAGCCTCATGATTCTCGGCACTCAATGCGCGGCTCCGGTCAGCCAGCAGTATCATGGCGGCGCGGGCAACCGCGTGGAGCAGGTGGAGCGCATGGGGCCGGTGGACAACGTGCCCTATACCGGCGACACCGAGTATATTCACGCCGCCCAGCGGTACACCACCGAGAGCCGTTATGGCCGCGGCTGGGGTTGGGGACCCGGCGGCTGGTAAAAAGAGACCTCATTTCCGCAACACACACTCATCATCCCACATCATCGATCCATGAAGAAGAACCTCCTCATCCTGCCCGCCATCGCCGCCCTCAGCCTCAGCAGTTGCGCCTCCATGCAGTCCGCCAACCAAGTGGCTGACTACAACGGCGACGGTGTCATCTCCAACGCCGAGTACGCGCAGTTCCAGAAGCAGAAAAACATCGAGGATCGCAACGTCTATTCCGAGAGCGTGAAGCGGACCAACGCCGTCAACACCGTGCGCGACGTGCGCGACGCCACCGGCGCCGCCAGCAGCACCGTCAACATCTTCCGCAACTTCGGCGGCTACTACGGCGGCGGCTACTAATCCCTCCCCGGAGGACGGGACTCTGTTCCCGCCTTTATTTTAAAGGAGGGCGGGGCTCTGTCCCCGCCCACTTCCCCGCGGGCGGAGGCGGCGCGGAGACGTTGGTGCCCAGGCTTTAGCCGATCCCTCTGCGGAGGGCGGGATTGCATTCCCGCCCACTTTTCCGCGGGCGGAGGCGGCGCGGAGCCGGGACAGCAAGCAACCCGCCCCACCGTTTTCTGCAAGACACCCCGCCAGCGCGCCGGTTTATTCCCGGCGTGTTTGCGGCTTTTCACCGGCGGCTTTCGCGCTTACAATCGTATCCTTCCTCAACGCGCCCCCCATGTCCACTGTTGCCGTCCCTTCCGCCGCCCTGCCGCCGCCCATCCCCGGCAGCGTCCGGCGTTTCCGCCCGCCGAAAAAAACCATCCCGCAGACCAAGGCGGACCGCGACCGCATCCTCGCCCAAGTACGCGCCTACGCCGAGGAAAACAAACTGGTGCCCCCCGTGCCGCTGAATGAGCTGCAGGAGCACACGGACAAAATCCTCGCCATCCACGCCATCGACCGCGCCTACCGCGACTACACCGGCGTGCTGCTCGCCAACGAAACTTGGCGGGAGGCGCTGGCCACCATCCCGTTTGAAAAGCGCCTGCTGCTCATGCCCAAGTGCCTGCGCGTGGAGAGCAAATGCCCCGCGCCCTTTGACGAATTCGGCCTGCTCTGCAAGCAATGCGGCCTCTGCTCCATCCAGGACTTCCAAAACGAGGCGGAAAAACTCGGTTACGCCGTGCTCGTGGCCGAGGGCAGCGCCATCGTCATGTCCCTCATCCAGACCGGGCAGATCGAGGCCATCGTCGGCATCTCCTGCCTCCCCGTGCTGGAGCGCACCTTTCCCTACATCGAGGCCGCCGCCATCCCCGCCGTCGCCGTCCCCCTGCTCCAGGACGATTGCATCGACACCACCGTCGATATCGACTGGGTGTGGGACTACATCCACCTCACCAGCGAGGACAAAACCCGCCGCCTCAACCTCAACGCCCTCCACGACGAGGTCAAAACCTGGTTCGAGCGCCCCGCGCTCGACGCCCTGCTCGGCGCGCCCGTCTGCCAGACCGAGGAGATCGCCCGCGACTGGCTGGCCCGCGCCGGCAAACGCTGGCGGCCCTTCCTCTGCGTGGCCGCCTATCAAGCCCTGCGCGAGGATCCGGAAAGCCCCGTCTCCGATGTCGTCAAAAAAGCCGCCATCGCCGTGGAAGCCTTCCACAAAGCCTCGCTCGTTCACGACGACATCGAGGACAACGACGCCGAACGCTACGGCGAGGCCACCCTCCACGCCCAACACGGCATCCCCGTGGCGCTCAACGCCGGCGACCTCTTGATTGGCGAGGGCTACCGCCTGCTGGCCGACAGCAACGCCTCCAGCGGCATCCGCGCCGCCACCTTGAAAGTGGCCGCCGAAGGCCAGCGCGAACTCTGCCGCGGCCAGGGCGCCGAACTGCTGTGGAACAACCACCCCACCCCGCTCACCACGCGACAAGTGCTGGAGATTTTCCGCAGCAAAACCGCCCCCGCCTTCGAGGTCGCGCTCAAAGTCGGCGCCGCCCTCGCCGGACGGCTGGACGAAGTGGAGGACGTGCTGCACCAGTACTCGGAGAACCTCGGCATCGCCTACCAAATCCGCGACGACCTCGACGACCTCGGCGACGACTCCGCCGCCGGCAACGACGTCGCCATCCGCCCCAGCATCATCCTCGCCCTCTTGCGCGAGCGCGGCAAAGGCGAGGTCAAAGACATCATGGAAGCCCTCTGGACCGGCACGGCGGAAACTCCGCCGGACAAAGCCGCCATCCGCTCCTGGGCCGAGGAGAGCGGCACGCATGAGAAAGCCATGACCCTGCTGGAAAGCTACAAAGAAGCCGCCATCCGCGGCCTGCAGGACGTGGAATTGCCCAACCTGAAAGGCCTGCTGCGCCGCGTCATCGGCAAGATATTCAACGAACTGGAAATCAAAGGCTGGTGCCGCGAGTTCGAAGTGCAAATCACACCCGAACAACGCGCCGCCGCGGCAGCCGCCGCCGCGCACTTGCAGCCGAAGATCGTCCCCGCAACCCCGGAACCCCAAACCGCCTGACCCCGCAACACCGATGGAAAAAAACTACGCCGTCGCCCACCTGGAAGAGATCACCCCCGTCGAATGCCCCTGCGGCCAGGCGCGCCGCGCCTTCGGCGAGCCCTGGAACAACCTCGCCACCGTCCACCTCACGGACATCTCCAAGGACAGCCGCGTGCATTACCACAAAAAGATGACGGAAATCTACACCGTCCTCGAAGGCGAAGGCCACCTCGAAGTGGACGGCGACATCATCCCCCTCAAGCCGCTCACCACCGTCATGATCCGCCCCGGCTGCCGCCACCGCGCCGTCGGCAACCTCCGCCTCCTCATCGTCCCCATGCCCCCCTTCGACCCGGCGGACGAGTATGAGGATTGAGCTTTGTTTGCTGAATGTGAAAGGACTCTTGCCAAGCCAGTGTTGCAAATGCGCAGTCCAGGCGTCCGGGATGGCGCTACTGGCAACGGGTGCAGGCTTTGGGGTGTGGGCTTGAATGGACGCTCAACCAAGAAAATGAAATCGCGTCCAGATCGAATTTCCATCCCGCCGTTCGGAGATTTTAAGCTCGATCAATTTGAAGCTTACGGAGTAGAGTGTTTCTACTACGAGACTCGGATCGCATTCGACGGAACAAAAATAGAGATTGTGGTTCACCCGCCGGACACACCCCATTCTGAATGGAGCGCATTTGTAATGACGGCGTCGAGTCTGATTCCGGAAATCCTGAAGGGCTGGAACCAGATTTTAGCCACTGGCGTTGATCAACTCTGCGATCTATTCACCTCCTACGGCGTTGAAATGGATGGCTCCGATATGCGGAACCTGATTCCCAACCTTGTCCCCGAAATGCTTCAGATTCACGCAGAAGATGACGACGAAATTGCTTTTGTGCCAACATCACATTTTCCTTCTCTGAATTTATTCGTATCATTCGACTCGGATTGGCGGGTTACAAAGGTGAGATTTGACGGCTGACCCCAATCGAGTGATCGGGTCGGTTTGTCAGTTCTATTGGTGGAGTTTGCGATACTTGTGTTACAGACCACTTTCGCAATAGACGTCATGTGACTGCCTGATCCCGGAGGGATCGAAGCTGGTAGCCAGGGATGAAATCCCTGGATGGGAAACAGAGGACAGGCTGCGATATGCGTCGCGCCCTGAATGGGCGCGAGAAATTTCCATGTGTCTCATTGTCCTCCTTTCCGCTTTCTCGCGCCCCTGCCGGGGCGCGGCCTTGACCTTGGAACGGTGTTGCCGCCGCTGATCCGGTGGTTTCACCACCGGCTACCGGCTCTGCCCCCTGCCGGGGGCTGGCATTCGATCGAGTTGATTCGTGCCCGACTTTGAGCGCATGGTCATGATGCAGTCGAACGCGATCCTCAGACAGCCCCAAAGGGGCGGCACAACACAGCCCAGGGCAAGCTCCGCAGGAGCGCCGCCCTGGGAACTGAACGCGGAGCACCCCGCCTTTGGCCAAGCCCTGAAAGGGCGGGACAGCCTTGCAGTAACAGAGGAATGGGTAGAAACATTGGGGGTAGAAAGATTTTCACGCATGAATCAATCCGAACCCCTGACGATTTTTATCGTCCTGCTTCTATTCGTCTTATCTTCAATCCTTTTCGCGGGCTTGTGGTGCGCGATCGCTTTGGCGATTTCGAAGGTGGGAGGATGGCGGCGTTTGGCGGAGCATTTTCCGGCGCGGAGCCGGCCATCCGGCAGGCGCTTTTTCATGCAGAGCGGCAAGATCGGACGAGCGGCCTACAAGGGATGCCTGATCATCCACAGTTCGCCGGAGGGACTTCATCTTTCGGTGCTGCTGCCGTTTCGTCCGGGACATCCGCCGTTTTTCATTCCCTGGGACGCCGTCCGCAATGCGACGACACACCGGTTTCTTTGGATCAAGGGCGTCACCTTTGATGCCGGCTCGCCGAGCGTAGCGACTTTGCAGTTGCCCGAGAAAGTCTTTGCGGGTTATTTCGCGTACGCACCATGAACTTCGCTCAAGCTCTGCGAACACCACCACTGAAAGGAACGTGGCCGTGGATTTGGACTGCTCTTCCTGTGCTGGTTCTGCTCCAGTATCAGGCCGTCGCGCCGGTCGGTCATTGGGCGTTGCTGTTTTTCGAGTTGCCTTATGTCATCGGCATTTTGGTGGCTGCTGGTTCCATTCTTGTTTTGCCATTCCTGGCGCTGCGCCGCTCGAAGCGTCTTACATCGCTCGCATGGCTGCTCGCGGCGGTCATTTATCTTTCACTCGCTGTCGGCGGATTGGTTGTCGGCAGCCGGATTCGCCATTGGGCGTTCGACCGCCTTGCGCTGCGGAGCGCTCCCCTCGTGTCGGCGATTCACAGTTACGAAGCCGAGCACGGCCAGCCACCTCCCAATTTGGAGGCATTGGTTCCAACGTATCTTCCACGGGTGCCGCGTACCGGAATGATGGCGTATCCAGATTACCAATACCACACCGGGCCTGAAGCGCAGCGCCACGACAACAATCCCTGGGTCTTGATCGTTCACACACCGAGTGGCGGCATCAACTTCGACCAGTTCATGTATTTCCCCCTCCAAAACTACCCGGAGAGCGGATATGGTGGATGGCTTGCCCGCATCAGAGATTGGGCCTATGTCCACGAGTAGCAACGAAACGTTCACATGGTCAAAGGCGTTCCGCCAGCTTGACCCGATCTCCAATGTTGGTATTCTTTGGGTATGACCGCGGCCAAAATAGCTATCTCCATCGACCCTTTGATGCTGAAACGCATTGATTCGCTGGTCGAGGCCAAGCAGTTTCGCAGCCGAAGCGAGGTTTTTCAGACCGCGGTTGCCGAACAGTTGTTGCGCTTTAATGACGATTTCTTGGCGGCAGAGTGCGCCAAGCTGAACCTTGATGAAGAACAAGCGATGGCCGATTATGGTCTTTCCACAGACTTGACTGAATGGCCAGCATACTGAGAGGCGGCATTTACTGGGCGGATCTCGAGCCGGGCCACGACAACAATCCCTGGGTCTTGATCGTTCACACACCGAGTGGCGGCATCAACTTCGACCAGTTCATGTATTTCCCCCTCCAAAACTACCCGGAGAGCGGATATGGTGGATGGCTTGCCCGCATCAGAGATTGGGCCTATGTCCACGAGTAGCAACGAAACGTTCACATGGTCAAAGGCGTTCCGCCAGCTTGACCCGATCTCCAATGTTGGTATTCTTTGGGTATGACCGCGGCCAAAATAGCTATCTCCATCGACCCTTTGATGCTGAAACGCATTGATTCGCTGGTCGAGGCCAAGCAGTTTCGCAGCCGAAGCGAGGTTTTTCAGACCGCGGTTGCCGAACAGTTGTTGCGCTTTAATGACGATTTCTTGGCGGCAGAGTGCGCCAAGCTGAACCTTGATGAAGAACAAGCGATGGCCGATTATGGTCTTTCCACAGACTTGACTGAATGGCCAGCATACTGAGAGGCGGCATTTACTGGGCGGATCTCGAGCCGGTTGTCGGACATGAACATCTGTCAGAACTGACACCGCATGGTTAGCGACACCATCGCCGCTGTCTCCACTGCTGTCGGCGAAGCCGCCGTCAGCATTGTGCGCCTGTCCGGGCCGCAGGCTCGCGCCGTGGCCGCCGGGGTGTTGCGCGCCCGCAAGCCCGTGGCGGAGCTTGAGCCGCGCCGTGTTCATCTGGCCGAGGCGGTGGATGCCGATGGCTTGCCGCTTGACCGGGGCGTGGCCCTCCTGTTTCACGCGCCTGCCAGTTACACGGGAGAAGACGTCGTCGAGTTTCACGGCCACGGCGGCGTGCTGGTGACGCAGCGTGTTTTGGAAGCCTTTCTGCGCGCCGGCGCGCGCCACGCGGAGCCGGGCGAGTTCACGCAGCGCGCCTTTCTCAACGGCAAAATGGACCTCACCCAGGCGGAGGCGGTGATGGACCTCATTCACGCGCAAAGCACGCTGGCCGTGCGCGCCGCCAACGAGCAGCTCGCCGGCGCCATCGGCAAAGAGGCTGAGGCTCTGCGCGGTCCGCTTGTCGAAATTCTCGCCCACATCGAAGCCTACATCGATTTCCCGGAGGAAGACATCTCCCCCGACACCGGCGCTTCCCTGCACGCGCGCCTGTCCGATCTCATCAGCCGCGCCCGCCGTTTGCTCGACACCGCCGAGCAGGGCCGCATCCTGCGCCACGGCGCGCGTACCGTCATCGCCGGCGAGCCGAACGTGGGCAAGAGCAGCCTCTTGAATGGCCTGCTCGGGTTCGAGCGCGCCATCGTTAGCCCCGCGCCGGGCACCACGCGGGACACCATCGAGGAAATCATCCAGGTTCACGGCATCCCCCTGCGCCTCGTCGATACCGCCGGCCTGCGCGAGGGCGGCGACGCCATCGAGCGCATCGGCATCCAGCGCACCCAGGCGGAATTGGAGCGCGCCGACCTCATCCTGGAAGTGCTCGACGGCAGCCAGCCCGCCGCCTCCGCCACCCGCGTTCCGGTGCCCGCCTCCGTGCGCAGCCGCCACCTCGTCATCCTGAACAAAGCCGACCTCGGCACGCACCCGGATTGGCAAAACGAAACCGCAGCCGTCCCCATCTCCTGCCTGGACCGCACCGGCATCCCGGAACTGCGTGACGCCATCCGCCGCGTGGTCCTGCATGGCGGTACGCTTTCACCCGATCATCCCGTCGCTATCAACACCCGTCACAAAAGCTGCTTCGAGCGCGTCGAAGCGCGCCTGCTCGCCGCGCAAGCCGCGCTCGCCGCCGGAGCCGCGCCGGAATTCATCGCCCTCGATCTGCGCGAGGCTCTGCAAGCCCTCGGCGAGGTCATCGGCCATACCGACATCGAGCAAGTCCTCGACGTGATCTTTTCCTCGTTCTGCATCGGCAAGTAAACGGTAGGGTGCTCTGAAGTGAAAAGGGGTAAGTGAAAAGTGAGGCAGCGCTGCGACGCGAAACGCGCCGCAGCGCCGTGCGAGCCAGCGGCTCGCTCCACGCCCTGCGCTCTGAACACAGAAACCTGAACACTGAAACCTTCTCTCAGCGCAGCCACTCATCCCGATGCTCCGCCACAAAAGCGTCGTCATTGAGATGCGGATAGGCCGCGTACACGCGGTCGATTTCCTCCCGCTGGCCGGGGCTGAGGCTTTCGTTTTCGTCCAGGCACCAGATGCCCTCCAGCAAGCCCTGCCGGCGCAGCACCTCGTGCAGTCCGGCGATGCAGCCTTGGAAGCCGTTGGCCGCGTCGAAGAACGCCGCGTTGGCATCCGTCACCTCCACGCCCAGCCGCAGCAACTCCGGCATCGCACCCTCCGCTCGGCAGCGCTCCAGCAACTCCACCGCCCGCCGCGTCCACACCGACCAATGCCCGAGCAAGCCACCGGCGATCCGCCGCTGCTTGCCTCCAAACGCGAACGGCGTCACCAAATCTCCGACGATGCAATCGTCGTTGCCCGTGTAGAGCACGATGTCATCCCGCCCCGCCTCGATCACCGCCCGCACCACGTCCAGTGTTTGATAGCGGTTGAACGGCGCGATCTTGACCGCCACCACGTTTTCGATCTCCGCAAACCGCCGCCAGAAGGAAAACGGCAGCGCCCGCCCGCCGACGCTGGGCTGCAAATAAAAACCCACCACCGGCAGCACCGCCGCCACCGCGCGACAATGCGCGATCAAGACCGCCTCATCCGCCTCGCGCAAGGCTCCGAGGCTTAGCAAGCCCGCGTCATAACCCAGCCGTGCCAGCAGTTCCGCTTCCGCCACCGCCTGCCGCGTCTCCCCGCACACGCCGCCGATCTTCACCAGCGGCCGCCCCGCCCGCGCCATCTCCTCCGCGGCCAGACTCAGCACCGGCTCGAACAAACCCGCCTTCGGATCGCGGATCGCAAACTGCGTCGTATGCACCCCCACCGCCAGCCCGCCCGCGCCCGCCGCCAGATAATACCGAGTCAACGCCCGCTGCCGCCGCTCATCCAGACGCCGCGCCGCCGTCAGCGCCAGCGGATGCGCGGGGATGGCGATGCCTTGCGCCAGCGTTTGCCGGAGATTATCGTGGGGTGTTTGCAAGGTGGGGGTGGGTCAAAAGGGACAAGGAGCCGCCAGTCAATTCCGCCGCAGGAACTGGCGGCACAGCGTGCGGAGTTTGGCTTTGAACAAAGGCTGGGGCACGGTGGCGAAGACTGGATTGGGAGCGACGCGTTCGTCGTAAAGACTCTGCACCGCGTTGTCGAAAGCAACTTGGGCTTCTTTTGCCTCAGCCGAATCCGGTTCCAGCGCGTGTTCCGCCGCGTCAAACAGCTCAGCGAGCCGTTTCAGGTCATTGAGGGAAATAAGCCCATGGGAGCCGGCATCGTCTGGCATAGAATCTCCTCATTGATCTGGTCATAGCGGCGTGAGCAGGCAAGCTTGTAGTCAAGCAGGCGGTCATGAAGTTGCTGGGCGCCGCAGGAAGGATAACGATCCTTCAAGGTACTGAGCACGGTCAAAGCCTTGTCACAAAGCTGGCCCATCGCCTGCCAAATTTCGGCGATTTCGTTCAATCCCTCCATTTTGCGAGCCGCTTCGACGGCGATGACGTAACTGCCCGTCACCACGCTCTCAACCAAACGCGCCTGCCGGGAGAATGCCTCGCAAGCGCCCGGAGTCTCAGGATTGGGATGCTTGGCCGCAACTTCGGCGAGCACATCGACTTGGTGCTCGTTGCTGTGAATGATGTCGCTAAATTCGATGCAAGGCATGGCTTATCTTACGATCCATGGAGGCAGCTTGCAATGGCAAACAGCCCGCGATTTGACCGACTAGGAAGACGGCGAACGAGTCTTATGGCCATCGCGTGAGGAGTCAAAATGAGTCAAGAAGTCAAGACTGTGTCAAGATTCCGAATCGAAGCGATCTTGACCTTTGACCCTACCCCACCAACACCCGCTGCATCCGCCGGCGCAGCGCCGCCGCCTTGCGTTCGTCTCCCAGCAGGTCCAGCAACGAGAGGTAATCCGTGGCCACCTCCTCGTAACTGGCCGCTTCATCGCGCAGGTTGGCCTCCAGGATGCGCAGGCTTTCCTCGAAATGAATCTCCGCTGATTCGTTGTCGCCCAGTTCGTGGCAGACCGTCGCCAAGTTGCTGTGGGATTGCGCCACGTCCGGGTGGTACTCGCCGAGCAGTTCCAGCCGCGCGTTCAAACCCTGGGTGAACATGTCCTTCGCCTGCTCCGCGAACCCGGCGGTGTAGTAGAGGCCGCCCAGGTTGTTGTAGAGCGCCGCCTCCGCTTCCGGTTCCGCGCCCGAGCGCTTCTCCAGCGCCTCCAACGCCCGCAAGTAATGCTGCTCCGCCAGCGCGAACTTGCCCAGCCCCTTGTAAATCATCGCCAAGTTGTTGCGCAGTTGCGCGCTCATCTCGTATGCGGGAGGATCCATGGACTCGTAGTCTGATATCGCCTGCTCGTAGAGCGGCGCCGCGTCCGCCTCGCGCTGGCTGAAGTCCAACAGCGTTGCCAGACTGGTACGCAGCGCAGCGCGCCAAGCCAAGTCCGCGCCGATCTCCTCCGCCGTCTCCAGCGCCTCGCTCAGCGCGGACTCCGCGCCCTCCACGTTGCCCGCCTCACGCTCCAGCGTGCCGAGCTGCTCCAGCGCCGTCACCAGCGCCGGCCCCGCCTTGCCGGAATCCTCCGCCTGCTGCCGCGCCGCCGTCAGCGCCGCCGCCACCATCTCCCGCGCCTCCTCGAAGTGCCCCTCCTGCACCAGTTCCTGGACAGGATCTTTCGCGGGCTGAGTCGTGGCTGCGTCGGACGGCATGGGGGGGATGGCTGACAACCCGTACTATCAGCAACACCTTGGCAGGGCATCAAGCAGGAAAATACGATTTCTTCTCATTCTCACCCTTTTTCGGCAAAAAAAGCGTCATCCCCGCCCCGCCAGCCACTCCATGAGCTGCCGCCGCTGCGCCGGCAACCGCCGGTGAAACGCCTCCTCGATCAAATGCGCCGGCTGCCCCGCCCCCGCGATTCCCAAATCCTCAGCCAGCCGCAGCTCGAACCGCTCCACCAGCGCCCGCGCCGGATCCTTTTCCGTCAGGTGATCCAGTGCCTTCGTCAGCAGCGTGAAAATCCCCGGCAACGGCGTCTCCGGCTCCGCCACCTGCGCCACCAGCCGCGCCAGATAAGACGCCGCCAGCACCCGCCCATAACCCGAGCGCAACCCCAGGCGCGGATTCGTCCAGCGCGCCTCCGCCAGCGTGTGCAGGTCCGATCTCCGGCTCCGCACCCAACGGATCTCCGCGCTCACAAACAAATCCAGCCGGTTCGCGAACGGCGACTTCGGACGCAGCGCCCCTTTCGCGATGGTGCGGAACAACCCCGCCTCTGGCGCGCACCACTGCACGATCAGGCTCGTCTCCCCGTAACGGGAACGCCCCAACAGAATGGCCTCCGTCTGCTCCATGTGATTCGTCGCGCGCGGGAAGGCGTGTTGCGCGCCGCCGCCGGATTCCCGGTTGCGCCGCCGCCGCCCCGCGTTATCTAACCCCGATCATGGACACCCGCAACAAAGCCGTTCTCACCGACCTGCAAGCCTACGACACCGAAGCCCTCAAGGGCCGCCTGGGCGAACTCCGGAGGTATCTTTGACGTCGCCAGCCAGCAACGCCAGTTAGACGAGCTTGAGGAACGCGTCGCCGCCCCCGGCTTTTGGGACGACGCCAGCGCCGCCCGCAAAGTCATCGACCAGATGAACGGCATCAAGCGCCGCATCGACCCCCTCGGCGGTCTCGAAGCCCGCGCCGAGGACTTCGACGTGCTCATCGAAATGGCCAAGGACGAAGGCACCACCGCAAGCTGGGCCGAAGTCCAAAAAGAATACGACGACATTCAGGACGCCATCGCCCGCTACGAACTCGATCTCCTGCTTTCCGGCCCCTACGACCGCGGCAACGCCTACCTCACCGTCCACTCCGGCGCCGGCGGCACCGAATCCTGCGACTGGGCCAACATGCTCCTGCGCATGTACCAGCGCTGGGCCGAACGCCACGGCTGCAAGGTCCAGATCATCGACTACATGGAGGGTGATGAAGTCGGCATCCGTTCCGCCACCCTCGAAATCATCGGCGAGAACGCCTACGGCTACCTCCAGGCCGAGCGCGGCGTCCACCGCCTCGTCCGCATCTCCCCCTTCGACGCCGCCAAGAAACGCCACACCTCCTTCGCCTCCGTCGATGTCACCCCCGACTCCGAGGAGGACATCGCGATCGAAGTGCGCGAGGACGACCTCAAAGTTGACACCTACCGCTCCGGCGGCAAGGGCGGCCAGAACGTCAACAAAGTCGAGACCGCCGTCCGCATCACCCACATCCCCAGCGGCGTCATCGTCGCCTGCCAGATCGAGCGCTCCCAACCCAAGAACCGCTCCAAAGCCATGCAGATGCTCAAGGCCAAGCTCTACCAGATCGAGGAGGACAAACGCCGCGCCGAGATTGACAAAGCCTACGGCGGCAAGGACGACGTCGCCTGGGGCAGCCAGATCCGCAGCTACGTCTTCCAGCCCTACCAAATGGTCAAAGACCACCGCACCGGCCACAAAACCAGCGGCGTTCAGGACGTCATGGACGGCGACCTCGACGCCTTCATGGAAGCCAAACTCCGCGGCCAAAAAGCCGGGGATGCGGACAAGGACGACGATCTCTAAAAAGCAACCTGTTCGCTTCTTTGATCCCTCGGGATCAAGTCTTCGCTCAACATTTATTGTGAAAGAGGTCCAATGTCGATTTCCGGCGCTTTGGATCGAACGCGGAGGGAAGCACCAAAACTCGCTCCCCTTGACCTCTTAACTCTTCTTGCCCTCCCTACGGATCGCCCGATCCCAGCGTCACCCGCCCGCTCTCGGGATCGAGATCACCATCCGCGTTGCTCAGGAAAAACCCGAATCCTCCCCGGTTCCCTCCCTT
>CAZNKC010000052.1:0-26572 GCA_964573315.1 uncultured Verrucomicrobiaceae bacterium
CGATAGGCGGTGAGCGGGGGCACCGGAGCGTCCACCGCCGCCTGCGCGGCTTGGCCAATGGCATGGATGCCCGCCGATTCGCCCGCCCGCACCGGCGGGAAATCCTTACCCTGGTTCACCAGCGGCGCGCCCGCTTCGTTCAGCGACTCGATCAACACCGGCAGCGTCACTCCGCCGCCGCCGGGCGCGCGGATCAGGACGTGATAATGCGAGGCGCGTTGCGGCGGCGACAAGGAGGAGGGCACACCGGACGCAGTACGAAAACGCGCCGGGCGCAGGGCGCGCACCTCGTTCATCTGCTCGAGCGCCGCCTCCCGCACCGCCTTGTTCGCGCGCAGCTCCCCCGGATCGGCCACCGCACCCGCGCCGGCAAACTGCACGAAGGAGATGGCGGGCGGCCCCGTGGTGATCTCCACCCGTCCGCCGAGCGCCACGCTGCGCGCGCCCAGTTCGTTTTCGCCAATGCTGAAATTGCCGCTGCCGCCGCCGGCAAAGATGGCCAGCACCGCCGGGTGCAGACCGCTGGTTCCGGCCCCGGCAAAAGCCGCCGCTGGATCGATGAGCACCGTGTGAGTCGTGGTCGCCAGCGCGAGCAGTCCGTCGGGGCGCAGGGACGGCGATTGCAGCACGCCGAGGCCCAAATCGTCCGGGAACTCGATCTTGCGTACGAGCGTTGGTTCGTTGCTGTTAGTGTAATCGATGACTGCCAGCTTTTGCGTGCCGTCGGCGTCGGGCGACAGGGACACGAAGGCCACGTTGCGGTCTTCCACCACGCCGTTCACCCGCACCCGCAGGCCGGGCGCCAACGCTAAGCGCTTGGGCCGCGCGCCCGCCTCGAACCGCACCACGCCGGCCTGCGGCGGCAGATCCTGGCCGCCGACCTCGATGATGCGAAACTCGGGCGCGGCGTCCACGGGTACGGGCGGGGTCAGGCCCGACAGCGTCCGCACCACCGCCAGCACCCCGGAGCGATAATCGAAATCCTCCACGCGCTGGCGGGGATGGGGCAGCACGTCGTAACCGACCCGAAAGCCCATGAACTGCGACACCTTGAGCACATTCGGCCAGGGCCGCTGCTCTCCGGCATCGGTGTAATCGCCGTCCGCGTTGAGATCGAGACCCGGCCGGTCCTTGTTGAAAATCTGCGCGCGCGCCAGCGACGCCACGCTGAAGCCGATCAAGAGTTCCTGCAAATCGATGCGGCACACGAAATGCGTGTCTGCGCTGTTTTCCAGATAATGCAAAAAGGGCGGCTCCCAGCGGACCTTCTGCACCGACGAAGGCCGCGGCGTGATTTGGACGTTGCGTACGAGCGTCGGCGCGGCGGGGTTGCTCACGTCCAGCACCGTGAGGTATTGGCCGCTTTGCGTGTCATTGCCGAGTTCATCGACACCGATGCTCCCCGCCAAACCACCCACCACGGCCAGCAGCGTCCGTGTCGTGGCCGGCAGTTCGGCGCTTCCATTCAGACCCGGCACATGGCTCCAGTTTTTGATCAATGCCAAGTCGCGCGGAAAATCGAGCGCGTTGGCCGCATTGTCTCCACTGCCCTGTGCGGCGACTGCCAGCGTGGAAATGCTGCCCGCCATCCGCGGCACCGCCGGATTCGACACATCGAAGATTTTTACCGACCCCGGCCCCTGACGGTCGAGCACGTACAGCACGTTGCCGTTCAAGGCGCTGCCTCCGCCCTGGCCGACTCCGGGAACGGCGCGCGTCTCGTAGCTCTCCACGAAATAGGAAACCGTCACCGATTGCTCAAGGGCGTTGCCGGCCAGATCGCGCAGGCCTAGGCCGAGAATCAGGCTGATCTGCCCGCCGGAGGGCAGATCGCGCGGATGAATCGTCAACGTCTGCTGATCCGAGCTGAGACTCAACGCGGGCGGACGCGCGCTGTGCGAGAAAGCCACCGACCCCAGCGCCTCGATGCTGGCGCGGTCCAGCGGTTCGTCGAAGTGAACCTCGATGGCTTGGCCGGGAAAAAGAAACTCCCCGGCGCGCGGGATGACCGACACCACGCGCGGCGCTTGGTGGTCATTCGGATCGGCGGGTTGCAAGGGATTCTCCACTTCGGGCCGCGAAAAGCCGAAGGAAATCAGGTGGGCGCCCTCGGCCTTGAAAACTTGGCCCGGCGTGCTGGACTCCGCGCGCACGAACAGCTTCGCGTGCAGAGACTTGTCCGATTGCAGCACGACCGTGAGCCGCTCGTGGCCGGGAGCGACGATCGCGCTTTCCTGCGAGATCACTTGCAGGTCGGTCGCGTCCACAGCCTGGCCGAGCACGGCGGTCTCCACGAGGGTTTTCGCCTGCTGCAAGCTCAGAGTCACGGTCGTCGCAGCCGAGGCAAAGGCATCGACCTGGAGCGTCACCGGCTGGCCCAAGGCGGGCAGCAACGGGAAATGAGTGATCGCCAAGCGCGGAGTGAGACTTCGGAAAAGGCCGTTGTCCGTGCCGAAGAAGATGTTCCGGGCCAGGAATGCCTTGGTGCCGATGTCGAGCATGTCCAGCGCTCCGAGCGTGACATCCCGCGCGCGTCCCAAGCGCGGATGGGTGGCGACCAATTTCCCCGCCAGAGCCGGAGCCACCATCGAGAAACACCCGTTCTCATCCGAAACCGCGCTGACCATGCCGGCGCGGATTTTGCCGTCGAAGTTTTCGTTCGCGCCGCGCAGCGCCACGAACGCGCCCTGCACGGGGAGCGCATCTTTCAGCTTGCCTTGCTGGAACAAGTCCCCCGGCGAGCCGACAAGATCGAGAACGGCGAATTTTCTCCCGCCAAATAGCTGCAGTGGCAGCAGCGCCAACTGCGCCATCTGGGCCTTGCTGATCGCTTCGACGTCGGCGATGGGCAGTTGCGCGACCGTGCCGTTGATGGTGGTGCCGCCCGCGGCTTTGCTGATGAGGATCGGCACCACCAGTTGCCCCAGCCCGGCCACCGCGCCGCTAATGCCCGGCAGGAAATTCGCGCCGAAGGCGATGGCGTTGTCCTGGATGGAGGCGGAGTACACGCCCTTGAACGGGCAGGTGTTGGTGAACAGCCGGCCATCCTCGTAGCGCATCTTGTCGAGCGTGAGATAGACCACCTCGCCGTCCACCTCGATCGGCACGGTGAGAGCGAAGGCTGCCGCCTCGGGATCAAGGCCGGGCTCCAGCCCCAGTGTCGTGGGATCGAGCGGCATGGACACCTCGGCATCGCCCTCCGGCACCTCGCCTTCGACCTCGATTTTCAAACTGGGCAACGCCGTGCTCTCTCCCTCCGGCAACACGCCGCCGGTCAGTTCGGCGAGCTGGTTCACCGTGACCAGATCGATCTTGAACACGCTGCGCTCCTTGATGGCGTGCGGTTCGATCAAGACCTGCACCGGTCCGCCGTCGCTCTCCGCTTCGAGGATGCCGCCGTATTTGTAGAGACCGATCTTGCCGTTGTCGAAAAGCTGGCGCGTGGCGGGCACGGTGACGCGGGTGCCGTTGCTGTTGACGAACACCGCTTCGATGAAATCTTCCTCGGCGGCGTCGATGAAGTTGGCGAAGCTGCCGTCAGGCTTGCTGAGCACGGTGGCGGTGGCGCCGGTGTTTTGATTGACGAGGATGACGGGCACCTCCGGGTCGGCGGTGCCGGGGCTGCCGTGGGCGACGACGTGGCTGCTGCCTTCCTCGCTGATGTAACCCACAAGCTGGGAGAGCACCTCGGCGGGAATGTTTTCCGCGCCCGGCTCGTAAATGACGAGTTGCGCGCCCGCGGGCCGGGCAAAGAAGGGGATCACCGCGAAGCTGAAGGCGCGGTTGCCTTCGAGTTCCAAACCCTGGCGGTCTTTGATGGCGGCGTCCAGCTCGACGGTGTACGTGGCGGCGTGCTCCAGCGGGTTCGTCGGCAGGAACACGGCTTCGGTGGCGGCGTTGTTCAGTGTCAACGTGCCGATAACCTGAACGCCGAGCGGGTTGGTCACGGTGAGCGCGTCCGGGCCGAAGCTGGCGCGGTCGAGCGGCTCGCTGAACCGCACGATGACGGGGGTGGAAGCGCTGACTTTTTGCTCGCCGTTCGTGGGCGTGGTGGAAACAATGCGAGGGCCGGTGGGCGCGGTCTGGATTTCGACGTGCGCGTGCGCGGCGGCGTCCGCCAAGGTAGCGTCCGCCTGGCCGCTGTTGCCGTCACGCGGATCGGCGGCCAACACGGTGCGCTCGCCGGGCCTGCCGAGGGTGGCGAACAAACCGCCACCGCCGGTGATGGACAGCCACGGCTCCTCCACGACACGCACCAGCGCGCCGGACAGCAACGCGCCGCCCACGTCGCGCACGAGGCCGGTGATGAGCGCCGAGGCTTCCTCCAACTGCACGAGCACGTATTGCCCGGAACCGGTGAGGCCCGGCAGGCGCGGGCCAGTGGTGGGTTCGGCGCTGACAACGTTCCCCTGCGCGTCGGAGGCGAGTCGCAGCACGGGTTGCAAGCCGGACTCGGAGCCGCTGGTGACGCAGCGGGCGAGCACGAAAAAGGCCTCCGGCGTAAGCTTGCGCCGCACGATGAACTCCAACGCCGCGCCGTCCGCCAGCGGCGGCAGATTCAAATCGAACGCGCGCAACGCGTCCAGCCCGCCGAGGAAACGCGACAGGCTGGCCAGCGGCAGCTCGCGAATCTCCGCCGCCGCCGCGCCCGCCACCGCGCCGGCGGGCACGTTGATTTGCAGGCCGTCCAGCGACAGCACGCCGCCGCTCCCGGTGATGACGCCGCCGCCGCGCGTGTGCAGCGCCAGCACGTCCACCTTGATATGCGCCTCCTGGAGTTCGTCCGGCCCGAACAACACACGCGGGCGCAGCGGGAAACGCGCGCCGGCGGTGGCCGCGTCCGCATCGCCCGGCTGCTGATAGGCGTAAAACGTGGCGTCGTAATCCGGCGTCTTCAGCGCGCGGCCATCGAACAAATCATAGACCTCCTCCACCTCCGCCAAAAACCACGCGCCGCTGGCGAGCGGCTGCCCGGCGTTGTTGAAATCCACCGTGGCGGTGGCGGTGACTTGGGCGGGATCAAGGCTGGCGACGGCTTCCGGCGGGCTGACGGTTCCCTGCGCGGTGACCGCAGCGGCGACCTGCGGCGCGTCCCCGGCGGGCAACGGCTCGCCGGCCACGGGCGCGGCGGGATTGCCCGCGGGCAGCGTGTCGGCGCTGACCACGGCGTAACTGCCCGGCCGGCGCAGCACGGCGTTCAGCGTGTCCGTGCCGTTGCCGTTCAAGACAGCTTCGCAAATCCAGACGAGCGCATCGGAATCAAAACGGATGAAGGCCAGCTCCTGTGTCGTGCCCGCGGGCTGCGGCAGCTTCATCAACGCGGCGATGTCCTCCAGCGCCTCCACGGGCAAGTCCGCGTGAAACGCCGCCAGCGGGCTCCAGCCGAACGGCAGCGGCAGCGGCAAAGACTGGCCGTGCAGGTCGGTGACGGCGATGCTTTCCACCTGCTCGAACGCCTCCGCCGGCACGTTGAGCGTCACTTTTTCCGAAGGCGATTTCACCACGCTTGGGTTCAGCAACGAAAGCGTGACACGCTGCGGGTTCAGTTCCGTCAACCACGGAAACGCCACCACCCGCACCTGGCCCAGCAGCAACTCCGCGCACCGATGCACGGTGAGAAATCCCGCCTTTTCAAACCGCCACTCATGCGCGCCCGCCACGCCGCCGAGCGAGGCGAAGCCCGACAGCGCATCGCCCGCCAGCGTGCGCTGGCCGTCCGGCCCGCTCTGCGTGATGACGATTCCGCCGAGCGGATGGCCGTTGCCGTCCAGCGCGCGCGTGCGCGCCAGCCCGAAGTCGCCCGCCGGATTCACCGGCGTCTGCGCCTGCCGGAACACCTGCGCGCCGCGCGCATCGGTCACGGTGAGCGTGACCGTGTACAACCCCGGCGCGGCGTAGGTGTGCGCCGCCGCCGCGCCCGTGGCCGCCGCGCCATCGCCGAAATCCCAGGCGAACTCCAGCGCGTCGCCGTCCGGGTCGGAAGTCGCCCCGGCATCGAAGGCCATCTCGACCCCCTGCTGGCCCGCGTACGGCCCGCCGATCACCACCGCGGGATCGCGGTTGCGCACGCCATGCACGACCACGGCGTAAGCGGCCTGCGTGGTGTTTGGGCGTTCAAAGGTGAAAAGAAACGAAGTGGACGCCCCCGCCGCTAGTCCCGCGCCGATCTGGCCGGACAGATCGAAGTAAAACGTCTGATAAGGCTCCAGCCCCGGCCCACCCAAAGCGCCCGCCACCGTCAAGCCTTCCAGCGTCGCGCCATTGAGCGGCTCAAAGGAAACCGCCGCGTGCAACGGCGGCTCCAAGGGACGGTCGCCGGTGTTTTGGATCGTCACCCGCACGGTGGAGGCGAGCTTGCCGTTGGTACGGTTGAGCGTGCTGCGCTCCTCGCTGGAAGTGACCGTCACGCTTTGGGTTTGCGGTGTCGGCGCTTGCTGGGCTTGGGCAGAAAGGGTGAACGCCACGGCCAGGACGAGCGGGGAGAGCCGGCGAGTCGCCGGCACCCCATGGAGCGTCGGCGACTCGCCGGCTCTCCGCCTTTCACTCATCGCATGATTCATGTTCATCGTCATCGTGTTGAAATTCCTTCGCTTGCATTTCACGGCGGCGGCGCGGGTTCCAACAACACCCCCGCGTTCAAAATAGCGGTGTTCTTCGGCGTCTCGCCCTCCACAGTCGGCAGTTGCGGCACCAGCGCGTAACCCGCGCCTTCGTTATCCCGGCCAATCAAAATCCCCTGGTAACTCACCCGCCGCGTGACCGGCGATTCCTTGCCAGGCAATAGCAGCGGGTTGTTTTCCTTCAAAGTCAGCCGCCCCTTAAACAAGCCCGTCTTAACCGCCACGGAAAACGTGATCCGCCGCGTGTTGTCCGCCGCGACAAACGCCGCCTTGTTCTTCGCGCTCAAGGCAAAACTCGTGTCCGCCTGCAACGGCAGCGCGGTCTCGATCCCGGCGCGCGCGAAGGTCAGCAGCGCCCGGCCATTCGCGTCCGTCAGCCCCAATATCCGCTCGTTCCTGCCCGGCGGCGTGTAGCGACCGCCGCGAACGTCCAGGAAACGCGGAGCGAATCCGGCGCGGAACAGCCGGTTGCTCTTCGCCAAATTTTCCGGCCGGTTCCAGCCCACGCACCCCGTCAGCGTGTTGTCCTTGTTGTCATCCATCGGCGTCAGCACCGCCATGCCGAGCACCGACCCCCGCACCTTCTTCGCATACAGCCGGCGAAACACCAGCACCTGACCGTTCGGTCCGGCGAAGGTGGAGCCGGACACCGCCGAGCCATCCATCAACCGCCCGCTGAGTTTCACCCCGCCGGTTTTCGCATTCACCGTCACGGCCAAAAAACCAAAGCCCTGCGGCAGCGTATCATCGGCCGCGTCCGCATCGTTCATCCAGCCGATGGAAGCGGTGTAGTATCCTTGCAGCGCCGTGGCCCGGTTGAGTTTGCCCCACGGATTCCGCCAGCCCGCCACCGGCGCCGTGTTGACCCCATCCGTCAGGCTGCCGTCAATGAGACGGCCCGTGCTGCCATCCAACGTGAAGGCCAGCGTGTGCGGCGTCACATTCCTGCCGCGCGCCACAACCACGCTCACCGGAACCAGCAGAGGCGAGTCCGGATCCACCACCAGCGCGCCCTTGAACCGCCTGCGCTTCCCGCCCTCGTCATGCGTGCCGGAGAAAGCGCCTTTGGCCGTCACCTTCACCAGCACCGTGCCGCCGAGACCGCCGTTAATCGCCGCGTCACGTCCCACCGGCCCGGTGAATGTCCCGACAATGCCCGGTGTGAGCGGCGCGGCGCGCACCTTGAGCACGCCGTCCGAGGAAAACGCATCGCTGTCCCAATGGATGCCCGGCGGCAAAATGAGATTGTCCGCCCAGTCCAGATCACCGCCCGCCGGCCCGTCCTGCCAATCGAACACATCGAACTCCGCGCCCGGCTGCGGAATGAAACCATCCTCCAGCACCACCCGGAACCGCGCCCCGGCGTCCACCAGCGCCACCTGCCCCGCCACCAGCATGGTGGAGCCGTCATGCCCAAGGCGAAACACCACCTCCGACCCCGCGCCCAAAGTCAGGCTCCCCGGCAAATTCAGCGCAGCGCCGCCGCCCGGCGGGCCGATCAGTCCCGGCACCAGCCGCGCCTTGCCCCCTTCCCCGCCCGCCACCGTCACTGCGCCCGCCACCGTGCCGGCCCCGCCCAGCATCCCACCCGCGCCCACACTCACCGGCCCGCTGCCCGTCGCCGACCCGGCGGCGTTCATCACCCATAACGCCGACCCCGCATCCGCCGCTGCCGCACCTCCGCAGAAAAGCTTTTCCAAAACCCCGCCCGCGCAGAAGCAATCCAACCCGCTCGCGCCGGAGCCGTCTCCCGTGACCACCGTGCCGCCGCCGTAGCTGTTCGCCGACTCCAGCACCAGCAGCCCGGCGCCGGATTTCACCAGCCCGCCCGCGCCGCCGATCTCGCCCCCGGCAAAAGTGTAACCGCCCGTCATCACCGTCACCCCGCCCGGCAGCACCCCCGCCGCCTCGATCGTCACCACGCCGCCCGCGCCATCGAATACCGCCGCCGCGCCTGCCGTGAACACCACATCCACCTCGCTGCCAAGCAGCCGCCAGTTTGCCGTCGCGCCCGTGTCCCACACCCCGTTGCCCGGCAATACCCAACGCAACGGCGCCGAGAGCACCGTCACCTCCACATTGTCCACCACCACCGTGCTGTCGCTGCCAATGCCGTTCAGATCGAAAAACTGGAACGCCAGCGTCAGAAACCCGCCGGTATCGAACAAAGGCTCCATCGCATAGGTCAGCGTGTAGCGCGTCCACTCCGCCCCCTTCGGACTCCCGCCAAAGATCGCCCCCGCCGCCACATTGAAAAACCCGTCCGCATCCACATCGAACAGCCCCACCGCCTCGTCGAACACCCCACCCGCCAGCGTCGGCCCGAAAGCATCGCTCCCCAGGTACACCGTGGCAAAAAACGAATCCGCCAGGAACCCCGGCGACACCGTCGGCGACAGCCCGCCCGTCAGCACATCGAACGAAATCTGGAACCCCGCAAACTCCGCCCCCACCGCCGCCGACTGGAACAACCCCACCGGCCCCGCCACCGCATCCGAAAACACCGCCTGATCCCCCGTGTTGAAGACCGTGCCCTCCAGCGTCCAGCCATCGAGCGATCCCGTGAACTCGCTATTGGTCAAAATACCCGCCGCCGGAGCCACGCCGGCAAACAAACCCCACCCCGCCAGAATGCCGGTGAGCAAGCGAAAGCAGCGTTTGAAGTTTTGATGAATTTTTAAAATTGAATTAGAAAAGATCATGACCAAGCAGCAGCAAACAACACGCCAAACCTGCGTCCATCGAAAAATGCGGAACAGCTTGGCGGCATGACTGCTGCTCACAACAAGGTATTGCCCGCCGAAAGGAGCCGGTTGCGCAAAAAAACGGCTGATCCCAAAGCCCTGAATTCGGATCCACGAAGCCGGGCTAAAAAGAGTGGCGCTGCAACGGGCCATGAGCGAGGGCATGTGTGCTCCCATGCTCGTTGGTGTCCAGACTTTGGCCGATTCGAAAACCCACACGGCCAGCCGCCTTATTTTCAGCCTGGGAAGGCTATTCTCCCCGCATTCGCCGCAAAGCCTCCTGCGCCAGCCGTCGCGCCCCAGGCTGCTTGGCTTCAGGCCCCGCGGCCCGCTCGAAGTTCGCGCGCGCTCCCTCCTCCCGCCCCAGCGCCAACAGCGCGCAGCCGCGGTTGTAGAAGATGTAGGCATCCTCATCCGTCAGTTCCAGCGCCGCCTCAAAATGCTCCAGTGCCGCGCCCGGCTGGCCTAGCAGCAGCAACGCATCCCCGCGCCGGTTGAACGCCTTGGCCGTCAGCTCGCCCAGCCACTCGTGCTCCGCAGGAATCAAGTCCGGCAGCGCCTCCAAGACCAGCGTGCAAGTCTCCGCCGCCGCGATCACTTTCGGAGACGGCGCTTCGGACACTTTCAGATCCTCCTTCACCCCCTCCAACAAGGCCGCCAGCGGCTCCACTGCCTGCTCCGCGATCTCCCGTTCCGCCGCCATCTCTCGCAACGCCGCCACACACGCCGCCGCGTCGCCCGCCTTCGCCAATTTCATCGCTTCGTCAAAACTCGCCGGGCGCGCCACCGGTGCCGGCTCCTCCTGCCGCGCCGCGCCCATCGCCACCGGCTCTGGCAAACCGGCCAGATAGATGTCCTCCCCAATCAACCGCGAGTACTCCGCCGGCATCTGGCCGCCGTCCGACCGCTCCAAGACCCCCGCACGCGTGCGCTTGAAGACCTGCTCGATGGTCAGACCCGGCGTGAGCAGATGTTTCAGCAATTCCTCCGTGTAAAGCCCGTGCCGGCCCTCGCCATCGAAAGCCGTGTGCCCCGCGTCCGTCGCAAACGCCACCAACGATCCCGCCGGCGGCGACATCTCCACCAACGCCCCGCGCGCGGGCGCGTCGCGCGTCCTGCCGGACACCGCCAACGCCGGCGTCCGGCAGGCGTCGAGAATGACGAGATGGCAGCGCCCGCCCGCCGATTTCATGTCCGCCACCGCCTGCTCCACATTGAACAGCCGCGTCTCCGCCAGCATCCGCCGCGTCGTCTCGTCCGCACCCTCCGCGTTGAAACCCGACTTCACCGGCACCAGGTAATTCGCGCCCGCCACCGCCAGCCCGTGCCCGGCGTAATAAAAAAGCCCCACCTCGGCGTCCGCCAGCGTCTTCCGGAATTCCAGCATCGCCTTGAGCAACTGATCCCGCGTCACGTCATGACGCTCGATCACCGCAAACCCCAGCCCGCGCAGCGTCGCCGCCATCGCCTTGGCGTCCCGCGAGGAATTGCGCAGCGGGCCAAACGCCGCCTCATACTTGGCGTTGCCCACCACCAAGGCGGTGCGCGGTCCCGCCGCCTCGCCGCAACAACAGGCGAACAAGAAACCGGCGAGCACCGCCATCTTCGGACTTTTCAGCAGCATCGGCACGCCGCAAAATACACCCCGCCACCAAGTCCACGCAAGCCCTGTCACATCATGCTCCGCCTCGCGCTCATTTTTTTGCCCCTGCTCGCCGCCTGCGCCACGATCCCTTCCGCCGGACCGGGACAAAAACTCGTGCCCGGTGATCCCTCCGCCCCTTCCCAGGTCACTCCCTCCGAAGCGCTCGCCATCGCTCAAACCTACGCCAGCCATCCCTGGCGGCCCTTTGCCCGCAACATCCTGCATGGTCCCGACCGCGACGGCATCCTCGTCCACACCCCCGACATCGGCCATCGCACACCGCCCGACCGCCCCGGCTGGTGGATTCCCGGCCAAGTCAACCACGGCATCCCCTACCAATGGGGCGGCTTCGACGACCCGGCCTCCTTCGACCGCCGCATCGCAGACGGTCTCGCCGCCGGCGACGTTTCGACCCCCGCCAAACGCGCCGCCGACAACGCCGCCGTCAGCACCCAAGCCGCCGGAGTCGATTGCTCCGGCTTCGTCTCCCGCTGCCTCAAGCTCCCCGCCGTCCACGACACCAGCCAGCTCCCCGCCCTCTGCGCGCCGCTGGCCCACGCCCGCGAACTCCGGCCCGGCGACCTGCTCAACATCCCGCGCGGCCACGTCGTCCTCGTCGCCGGCTGGGCGCGGCGGGACCGCTCATGGGTTTATTACTACGACACCGGCGGCGCACCCGACTACTGGCGGCCAAGCCTCAAAGAGTCACCCCTCGCGCCCATGCTCGCCCTCGGCTACCAGCCGCTGCGCTACCGCGGCATGGCCACCGAACCCACCCCCTCCGCCAAAGCCCCCCTCACCCGCTCCCAGCGCGCCCAAGCCATCCACGTCCCCGAACCTGTCATAGGCGAACCATAAGGGTGAAAAATTCCGAAATCCGAATCCCTATTTGCCGCAAAGGGGCGGAGAGGCAAAGAACGCAGAGATTCACAGTCATCCCATAGAGCATGAAATGAGGGTCTCGAAGCTTGATTACACGGGGAGAAAACGGTGTTTTCCGACGGAGGCGATTGCGGGTTTATGGGTCGCAGTGGCACAAGGCGGGCCGCGGCAAGTAAGGCGGACGTGCCTTCCGCCCTGTCCAGCGGGGTTGCGCCCGAATCGCAGCCAGACCTTGCAAGTCCGGCAGTTTTCCAGCTCTCAACGCACAAGCTTGAGGGGTTGCGTAGGCGGATGTCAGGCAGAGCGCTTGGTCCTCCAAGCGCCGCCGCTCACGGGTTGGGAACTTCGAGCGGCGGCTTGAGGGCACACCACCCTGCCTTTGTCGATACAGCCATCTTTCAGACACGATCCCTGGCATCGCGCGCCGAATCAGCAAAAGTTCCACTTATACGAACTAAAGAAAAAGTTGAAAAATCTAATTTTTTTTTATTTTACGCCCGCGCCTTGCTGTCAGGCAGGCGTTTCGCACATGACTTATATGAATCATCGCGTCTCTTCCTCCCACTCGTTCCCGCTGTCTTTCGGCGGCTTCGCCGCCATCGTTTTGTTCGTCTTCGCGGCGGCGGCGCGGGTTTCGTTGCCGGCTTCCGAACCCAGAATCGTCGGTTGGGGCAACGATCAGTACGGCCAGGCGAGCGCTCCTCTCGATGTGAGAGACGTGACGGCCGTCGCCTCGGGGAAATACCACAACCTCGCCCTGAAGGAGGACGGCACCGTCGTCGCCTGGGGGGACAATAGCCAAGGCCAGACGGACGTGCCGGAGGACTTGGAGGGCGTGGTGGCCGTCGCCGCAGGGGTGAACCACAGCCTCGCCCTGAAGGAGGACGGCACCGTCGTCGTCTGGGGGGCTAACTGGAACGGCGAGAGAGACATCCCGGAGGGCTTGGAGGGCGTGATGGCCATCGCCGCCGGGGGACACCACAGCCTCGCCCTGAAAGACGACGGCACCGTCGTCGCCTGGGGGGGCAGTGAATTCGGACAGACCAACGTCCCGGAGGAATTGGAGGACGTGGTGGCCGTCGCCGCAGGGTATTACTCCAGCCTCGCCCTGAAAGACGACGGCACCGTCGTCGCCTGGGGGAACGCGTATGTCCCGGAGGAATTGGAGGACGTGGTGGTGGTGGCCATCGCCGCAGGGGATGGCCACAACCTCGCCTTGAAGGACGACGGCACCGTCGTCGCCTGGGGGGACAACTGGTACGGCGAGACGGACGTTCCCGAGGACTTGGAGGACGTGGTGGCCATCGCCGCAGGGCATGTCCACAGCCTCGCCGTGAAGAGCGACGGCACCGTCGTCGCCTGGGGCCGGAATAACTCCGGCGAGACCGACGTCCCGGAAGACCTGGAGGATGTGGTGACCGTCGCCGCCGGGCTTAGCCACAGCCTCGCCGTGAAGAACGACGGCACCGTCATCGCCTGGGGGGACAACTTGTATGGCCAGACGAACATCCCCCCCAGCTTGGAGGACGTGGTGGCCGTCGCCGCCGGGGGTTGGCACAGCCTTGCCTTGAAGGACAATGGCACCGTCGTCGCCTGGGGGGACAACTGGAACGGCCAGACCGACGTCCCCGGCGACCTGGAGGGCGTGGTGGCCATCGCCGCCGGGCATGGCCACAACCTCGCCCTGAAGGACGACGGCACCGTCGTCGCTTGGGGTCTCAATGGCAGCGGCCAGGCCGACGTCCCGGAGGGCTTGCAGAACGTGGTGTCCATCGCCGCCGGGGGCTACCACAGCCTCGCCGCGAAGGCCGACGGCACCGTCGTTGTCTGGGGGAACAATGACTACGGCCAGTGGAACCTCCCCATCGGATTGGAGGACGTGGTGGCCGTCGCCGCGGGGATGGAACACTGCCTCGCCCTGAAGGCCAACGGCGCCGTCGTTGGCTGGGGGAGGAATGACACCGGCCAGACGGACGTCCCCCACAACTTGGAGGACGTGGCGGCCATCACCGCCGGGGCTTACCACAGCCTCGCCTTGAAGGGCGATGGTACCGTCGTCGCCTGGGGGGACTCGTACTACACCAATCCAGGCTTTGTCTCCAGCTTGACCGGCGTGGTGGCCGTCGCCGCCGGGTTTACCCACAGCATCGCCCTGAAGGACGACGGCACCGTCGTCGCCTGGGGGGACAACTGGGAAGGCCTGACCGACGTCCCACCCGATCTGGAGGGCGTGACCGCCATCGCCGGAGGGATGTTCCACAGCCTCGCCCTCGCCGGGGGGGACAACCCGGCCAACAACAAACCCGCGCTCACTGACGCGGACTTCCCATTCAGCGGCGGCCAGCTTCTCATCGAGGGCGGCGAGGGTCCGTACGTGGTGACGGTGGTGGCGGGCGAGCTGCCCGAGGGGCTGGAGATTTCCAGCACGGGCCTGGTTTCCGGCGCCTTCACGGACGGTCCCTACAGCTTCACCCTGCGGGTCACGGACTCGCTGGGCCGTTACACGCAGCGCGTCTTCTCCGGTTTGCGCCTGTCTTCCTTCGCCGCGCCGCCCGGCATCGTCGCCTGGTGGCCGGCGGACAGCACCGTGGCGGACATCATCGGCGGCGCGCGCCTGGACACCATCGGCAGCGACCGCGACAATTCCGTCCCGGTCAACCCTCCAGATTACACGTCCGGCAAGGTGGGCCGCGCCTTCCACTTCAACGGCGTGGACCAAAGTCTGGAAACGCTCATGTACGAGGAATATGACGAGGAGGGAGAGTTGCAGATCCTTGGGGCGGAAGTGCTGAACCACCTGCCGCTCACCATCGAGGGCTGGGTGAAGCCGGAGATGCGCACCGGCACCGTCAACACCTTCCTGGCCACCAACGTCATCAGCAACGACATCCCCGGCCAGAGCGGCCACGGCTTCGGCGTGCACATCTTCCCGGACGGCTCGCTGCTGAACGTGGAATTGCACACCGCGGGCAACGCCTATCAAACCTTCCGCAACGTGCCCGGCGTCAGCTTCACCTCCGGCGAGTGGGTTCACATCGCCGTTGTTTACACGCCGGGCAACGTGAAGACCTATGTCAACGGCTCGTTGAAGGACAGCCACAACTACGTCCAACAGCCGCTCGATGGCGCCGACATCGTGCGCATCGGCCGCCACAACGATACCAACGACTATCCGACCAGCAACTTCTTCAAAGGCGCGATTGACGAACTCAGCGTCTATCACGTCGCGCTCAGCGAGACGCAGATCGCCGCCATTGCGGGCGTCGGGGGAACGGGGAAAACGCGACATGACGCAGGGCGTCAGTTCAACGGCACGGCGCCCCAGCAGGCGGGCGACCTGTGGACCTATGGCAGCATCAACTTCTCGGGCATTGATACGTCCACCTTTGTTCTCAACACCAATCTGGTGCATGCCCCCAGTGGCATTATCGCCTGGGAGAGTCCTGGCGGTGGCCAGGTGGCGGTCAATCCCACGGAAGACGTTATTATCGAGGAGTCGGGCCACGTTTTCACCCAGCCGCATCAGGTCAGGCAGTTCCCTGACTTTCCTGGCACTCACACGCGGCCAAGCGTGCTGCGCTGGACCGCGCCGGAGGATGGCCGTTACGCGGTCTGTGGCTCCTTCATCGGAGTGGATGACCGCACCCCCGCCACGTTCGTTGCCGTCTATCACAATGACGAGCAGATGACCCAGGTGAACGGTGAGAGTGCGGTCGGTTTCGTCAATGATTTCCAGGGTACGTACGTGGGCGAAGACGATTCCTTCACCGGCATCATCTTCGCCGAGGCGGGCGATACCGTGGACTTCATCGTCAGCTCCTACTGGGACGCCAGAGCCGCCGACAGCACCGGCACCTTCGCCTCCGTCGTCCCGCTCGGCGGCGTCCTGCCGCCGGTCTCCAACCTCGCCATCGAAACCGAAGACCCGCCGGAGACCGAGCGTCTCTGGCAGTTCCAGACCACCTACGCCGGCGCCGCCCCCGGCCTCGACCTTCGCCTGCAATACGCCGAAGCGGGCACGCCGAACACCTGGCATGACCTCGACGTCTTCGAGGGCAGCAACAGCTTCACCCGCACGGAAGGCACGGACACCTGGCTGCTGCAGGCCGCCCTCAACGTCCCTACCGGCAACTACCGCTTCCGCGTCACCGCCGCCGCCACCGGCTATCTCGACGTCACCGGCGTCGTCTTCGGGCAAAACGCCCTCGGCGGCGAGACCGACGCCCCCATCCCCGTCAGCGCCCCCGGCGAGCCGCCTCCGCCCCCGCCGCCGCTGCAGATGGCGGCAGCCAGCAAGCTGGCTTATTCCCTTGGCGGCAAAACCAACGCGAAAATCGTCCGCCAAGGCGCCGTGGCCACCTTCACCATCACCCAGCCCACGCCGCCCGGCACACCGGAGCCGCAGGTCACCATCCAGTGGTCCACCACGCCCAACGACGAAGCGAGCTGGAAAAAATTACGTCTGCAAACCGTCTCTGGCCCCACTAGCGTCAAACGCACCCAGCGCAGCTTCAAAGTCACCAGCCGCAATTTGCCCGGCGGCGAAGGCATCTACTTCCGTGTGCTGACCACCGATAAGGACGAGGAGTGCCTGCCCGCCGCCGGTCCGATGGTGAAAGGCGCGCTGAAACTGATCGGCCCCATCACCGTCACCCCCGGCCCGGTCTGGGAATACATCTCGGTGGCCGTCACCAGCAACAACCCCGGCGACAACTCCGGTTCTGTCATCAATGTCGGCCAGCAGCTCACCTACACCCTGGCCTTTGCCAACGAAGGCGAGGCGCCGGCCAACAACATCGAGGCCCGCATGAAGCTGCCCCAGGGAACGGTGCTGACGGGCGGCACTTCGGAAGACCTCATCACCCAGATCCCCGATGAAAAAACCCGGCTGAAAACACGGGAACTCGTGTGGAAAATCCCGTCATTGGCGCCCGAGGAGACGGTGACCAAACAGCTCACCGTGGAGGTCGTCAGCTACGACCTCGCCAAGATCACCTTCAAAAAGGCGATGGCGCGTGTGAAGTCCCTGGAGATCAAGAAATTCGCCAGCGCAACGACTCTTTTTGGCTATCCGCACAATAGCAAGACCCTGGACTCCATCATCCCGTCCAAGCTGGAGCTTTACCTGAGCGCCGACAACAAGAATCCACGCGTCGGCGATTTGGTGAAATTTCAGATGCAGGCCCGCAACAAATTGGCGACCCCCATCACGGACGCCCAGGTCACCTTCAAAGTGCCCTCCGGCATGTATGTGGAGTACGTGGAATTGAAGGATAGCTTCGGCAACTTCGCCGATGGTCCCTCGTCCGCGAATTACGCCCCCACCATGGGCACCAACCCCTCGCTCACGCCTTATGTGTATGGCGGGCGGCAGACCCTCACCTGGAATCTCGACACCGTGCCCGGCGAAACCACGCGCAATATTCGCTTCGCCCTGCGCGTCGTGCATGACCTCGCCGCCACCCGCGACTCCAGCAATGGCCCGGTGCCGAACCTGCTTTTCGCGGACGACTACAACTTCTCCGCCAAAGTGGGCGGCAAGACACGGCAGGCTTATGCTGCCGGCAAAGTGCCGTCGCTTGAGTTCGAGCTTTCCCCGAACCCCATGCCCACCGGCCCGCCGAATCTGCAGCTCGACAAGACCGCCGCCGCCGACGGCGCCCCCGCCCCCGGCGGCCTGCCCACGCCGGCGGAGCCGCTTTACGTGACGGAGATGGCGGGCATCGGCCGCGTGGCCGCGCCGTTCAAACACACGCGCATGACCTATCGCCTGAAGTACAGCAACAAGGCTTTCAATAACGCGCCGGGAGACAACCGGCCCTCCACCGCCGCGCGCAACGTCATCATCCACGATGAAATCCCCGCCGGCGCCACCTTCGTCGGTCATCTCAAGAAAAACGGCGTGCCGATCAGCGCCCAATACGTGAATCATCGCGATTCCAAGGGCAAGATCATCCCCGTCACCGGGGATCTGACCAAGACACGCTTCCTCGACATTTTCCTCGGCGACTACTACCAATCGCTCAACCCTGGAGAAGAGGGCACCATCACCTACGATGTTTTTGTCACAGCCGATGAGGACACCGCCATCGTCAGTCGCGCCCACGGCGCCAAGATTCCAAAACCCACCAACGGCGGCGTGGCCTACGAGGGCTACTCCATCTGGTGCGAGAACCGCCTTTTTAGCGGCGTGACCTTGCAAGAAAAGCTCACCAGCAAGGTGGTCAAGCCGGCGAGTTTTGTGCTCCGCTCCTCGATCGTCAAAAATCCCGATCCCAAACCGGGCGAGGCCGTGGAAATCGAGATCCCGTACTCGGTCATCGGCGACGCCGGGATGACTTTGCAAAACATCGCCGTCACCGTCAGCCTTCCCAAGCCGTTGAGCTTCGATACCAATGGTTGCGGGCAGGTGAACCCCAACCCCGCCGGGCCGCGCGGCCCGGATGGTCTTCGCCTCTTGCGCGGCTACCTGGGCGGGGAATCCCACACCTTGGCATCGACCGCCAAGGACGAGGTGCTGACCTTCAACCTCGGCCACCTGCCGGGAGGCCGCCACGGCACCCTGCGCGTCCGCGTCACCCTGCCCGCCTCCCTGCCAGCCGCCATGCTGACCAAAGACGGTGACGTGAAAGAACTCCAGGCATTTGTGGAGATGAACGGCGAGCTGGTGGCCACGCCGAAGGCCGTGGCCCTGACGCGCAAAACCGACCTCGTCCTCTTCAGGCCCTTCAAAGGCCTTGCGGCTGCCCCCGCGCCCGCCGCCGCCAAGAGCGCCGCCTTTTCCCCCCAGGCGGCGGGCGCTAATAGTGAGACGGGCAAACTGTTCGTGGGCCGCGTCGCCCCGATCAAAGTGAAGCCGTCCGAGGTCGTCAGAATGCTGGTCTTCTTTGGCAACGCCAGCGCCGATTGGCTGCGGGGCGGGACCGTGACCATGGACATTCCCGAGGGGCTGACCTTTATTGGAGGCTCTGATTGCTTGTTTTGCTACAGCCCTGATCGCAACCTGTTTGTGCGCGATCTCCCCGAGGGAAACCTGAACCAAAATCTGAAAACGATCAATGGGCAGAAGTTCATCTCCTTCTCGACTGGCGACATAGCCCCGCATACGGTGTGCATGCTGCGACTGGTCTTTGAGGTCCCCTCTTCCGCCGGTCAACCTCCCAAGATCAGACGGATTTACGACAATACGCTCAATGCGTCCACGTCGCAGACCGGGGGCACCTTCGCGCCGCCAATGAGCATTCAAGTGACGATACCTGGCTTTGCCGATGCACCGCAACTGGTCGCCATACCCCTGGAGTTTCTCAACGGCTTCACCAACGAGATGACACCAGCCGCCAAGCAGCTCCTCTCCGCGCAAAGCACCACTTACTACACGGCCGCCTCCCGCCAGATCGGCATCGCGCACGCCGACTTCCTGCAGCTTACCAACGGCTGCATCATCGTCCCGCTCGGCGCTGATCATTCGCTGGCGATCGGCCCCTCCGGTTTGGTGGACGCGGCGCAGGGCAACAGGCTTGATGACGACGGCACGACGCGCATCGCTGTCGCCCATAAAAACCATGCAGGCTTTCAACTGCGCGAAGTCAAGTTCAAGGGCAAGCCTCCGCAGACCTTCAAGGTGGATGACCTGGTCAAAGGGGTCGTGGAAAACACCTCGCTCAACCTGGTGGCTGCCGGCGGCGGCAACATGGTGGCCGCGGGCGGTGGCAACATGGTGGCCGCCGGCGGCCTCAACCTCATCAGCAACAGCACCGGCCTGATTGGCCGGGCCGCCAGCACCTTGATCGGCAATGACGGCAGCACGCTGATCGGCAACGACGGCAGTACGATGGTGGCGGCGGGCGGCGGCAATCTCGTGGCTGCCGGTGGCGGCAACATGGTGGCCGCGGGCGCCGGCAATCTCGTAGGCAACGACGGCGCCAGCCTCGCCGTTTTAAACGGCTCTCCTCTCGTGGCGGCGGGCGGCGGCAACATGGTGGCTGCCGGCGGCCTCAACATGGTGGCAGCGGGTGGCGGCAACATGGTGGCCGCCGGTGGCGGCAACTTCTCGGCGGCTCAATTCTCCACCGTCCTGAACGGCGGCAAATTGGTGGGCCAGGATAGCGGCACCATCTCTCTGGCGCCTCCCAACATCACCGGAGCCGGCCTCGCGGTCGGAGCCGCCGGCATCGCCAACACCATCAACGCTAAAATTGCCATCGGCTTGGTCACCGACAACGGCGCCGGCATCCTCAGCCGCAGCGGCAGCGTGCTGATCTCGAAGTCGCAGTGAAGCGTAGGCCGGGCGTGGCGCAGCCCGTCCGGCTCGGCTGCTCCCACCCCAGCCGGGCGCCCTGCGGGACACCCGGCCTACGTGTCGAGCGCGGGTGCCTTCACGAAACGGAGAGCGGGACTCTGTTCCCTCCCACTTGTTCGCGGGCGGAGGCGGAGCGGAGCCGGGAGCGCGGGCCCCCTCGCCCGCCGTTGCAGACGCCCCCGCCTGCAACCCCTCCCCGGTTGGCGCAGCCACTCGATGAAAAAAATGGGAGGGAATCCAATCCCGCCCTCCGAGGAACGACACACGCCTCGGAGAGGCGTGGTACATCAGGCTGTCCCCGCCGCCAGCTCCCGCACCCGGCGCAGATCGGTCTTGCCGGTGCCGAGCACTGGAATGGCGGGCACGCCGACGAACTGATCGCGCTTCGGCTTCCACAGGTTAGGTAAATCCGTGGCGGCCAGTTTTTCCAGCACGGCTTCGAGTTGCACTTCACTCAGGGTGTGGAGCACCATCAGCCGCTCACCTTTTTTGTCGTCCGGCACGCCGGTGACCGCGAAGGTCTGCACGCTCGCGCCGGCCAGTTCATGCAGCCTTTCCTCCACCTTGATGTGCGGCACCATCTCGCCGCCGATCTTGCTGAAACGGCTCAGCCGGTCGGTGATGAAAACGAATCCGTCCTCGTCCACCGCGGCAATGTCGCCGGTCGTGTACCAGCCGTCCTGCAAAACCTCCGCCGTTTTATCGGACCGTCCCAGATAGCCTAACATAACATTCGGCCCCTTCAGCAGCATCAAGCCGCTCTCGCCGGTGGGTTTGGGCACGCCGGTTTCGGGATCGACGATGCGCACCGCCATGCCCGGCAGCGGATGGCCGATGGAGCCGCGCTTCGCCCCCACTTGACGGAAGCCCGCCGCGCGGAAATCCGTCGTGTTCGCCGCCACCGCCGGGGAGCATTCCGTGCAGCCGTAGGCCTCCATCGGGTGAATGCCGAAGCGCTCCTCGAACGCCGCCGCCAGCCGCTCCTGCAGCTTCTCCGCGCCCACCATCACAAAACGCACGCTGCCGAATTGCTCGGGCCGGCAGCCGCGCAGGTAGATTTGCAGGAAGGTCGGCGTGGCCAGCAGAAAGGTGACGCCGTGGCGATGTACCAACTCGCCCACCACCTTGGCGTCCGTCGGGTTGTAATGAAACGCCACGCCCAGGCCGAGCACCGCCGGAGCCGCCAGCGTGCCGGTGAACCCGAACGAATGGAAAAACGGCAGGATGCCCAGCAGCCGGTCATCGGACCGGAAGGCGATGGCTTGGTTGATCTGCTGGATGTTGGCCACCACGTTCTCATGCGTCAGCATCACGCCCTTCGGATCGCCCGTGCTGCCGCTGGAAAAAATGACCGTCGCCAAATCCTGCGTCGAAGGCGACCGGAAAGCGCCCAGCGCTCGCCCCAGCCAGCGCGCGGGGCAAAACAGCGCCAGCAGCAGCGCCGCGAGTTTCTCCGCCGCGCGCGGCTTGGCCGCCACATCCTCGATGAACACTTTTTCCACCGGCAGCTCCAGCTTCAACCGCTCCAGGAACTTCGCCGTCGTCACCACCTTGCCGATGCCGCACTGCGCCATGCAGGATACGATGCCCTCCGGCGACAGCGTGTAGTTCAGGTTCACCGGCACATGGCCGAGCAGCAGCGCCGCGTTGTTGACCAGCGCCCCGCCCACCGACGGCGGCAGCAGGATGCCGGCTTTTTCCTCGCCCCGCCACACCGGGCGCAGCCGCCGCGCCAGAAACACGCTCTTGGTCAGCACCGAGAAAAACCGCAACGGCGCCGTCGCTGCGTCCGCCATCGCGAAACGGAGCGGATGCCTCCGCGCGGTGCGGATCAGCGCGCGGTGCAGCGGCTCAATGCGCGTGCCGCGCTCCGCCCAAGCTTCCGCGCCCAGCTCCTGCACCGCCCGTCGCACCGCATCGGGCGGCGTGTCCGGCGGCAGCGCCGCGCCGAAGCTGACCGTCACCGGATACGGCAGACGATGCGGCAGCTTGGTGTAAAACCGGCCTTTCTCGAAGCTGAAGATGCTGCCCCAGACATTGTCCAGATGCACCGGGATCACGGGCGCGTCCACGCCCTTGAGGATGCGGCTCATGCCGCGACGGAACGGCAGCATCTGCCCCGTGCGCGTGATCTGGCCTTCGGCGAAGATGCAAACCAGCTCGCCGTTTTTCAGGCACTCCGTCGCCGTGTTCAAAGACTTCAGCATCTCCCGGGGCCGCGCCTCGGAGGTAATCGGGATCGTTTTCAGCATCCGCGAAACCGGTTTCACCCACCATTTATCATGCACCTCCTGATGCACGATGAAGCGGATGGGCCGGTGCGTGGAGGCGATCATGAAGCAGGCGTCCGCCAGCGAGACGTGGTTGCACACCAGCAGCGCAGCGCCTTCGTCCGGCAGGTTGGCGCGGTTCCGCACCTTGACGCGGTAAAACGTGTGCGTCAGCAGCCACAGCAGCAGCCGCGCCAGCGCGTCCGGCACCAGCCGCACCGCGAAGAACGTGCCGATGAAAGTCACGATCGATCCGGTCAAAAAGATCTCCCCCGCGCTCATGCGCAACACCTCGCGCAGCAGCCAAAACACGCCCGCCGCCACGAAAATGCCCGCCGAGGCCAGCCACTCGCTCGTCGCGATCACACAGCCGCGCTCCTCCGCCTTGGGCCGGTGCTGGATCAAAGCGTTCACCGGCACCGTGAAGAAACCGCCGGACACACCGAGCAACCCCAGCAGCACCGCCACCTGCCAAGTCACCAAACCCGGCACCGCCATCAACCCGGCGCTCACCGCCAGCCCGAACGCGCCCAGCGGCACCAAGCCGTACTCGATCTTTTTCCCTGACAAAATCCCCGCCAGCACGCTGCCCACCGCGATGCCCACCGCCAGACAGGCGCGCAACAGGCTGATCTCCGTGTCCTCCAGCGCCAGCACATCCTTGCCATAGACAAACATCGTCGGCTCGCCGAACAATGCGCCGAGGAACCAAAAATAAACGCTGCCGATGATGGCGAACAGCAGCACGCGATCCCTCCGCACCGTGCGCAGGTTCGCCCACACCTCGCCGACGAAATTGACCCGGTAACGCTTGCCCGGATTGGCTGCCACGCCCGCCGGCAAGCGGAACGAAAGCCCCAACCCGAAAACCGCCAGCGCCAACAGCACCACCCCGGCCAGCCAGAGCCTGTCCGCGGGCAGATTGTCCGACAGCACCCCCGCCGCGACGCCGCCGGTGATGATCGCCGTGAACACGCCGAGACCGAACACGCCGTTGCCCCAGGACAAGCGCGACGGCGGCAGCAGTTCCGGCAGCAGACCGTACTTCGACGGCCCGAAGAGCGCGCTCTGCACGCTCATCAGGAAGATGAGGCCGAGCAGCAACGGCAGGCTTTGCAGCCACAACCCCACCAGCCCCAGCGTCATGATCGCCACCTCCATCCACTTCGTCCCGATCACCACAAAGCGTTTGGGATGACGATCCGCCAAATAACCGCCCGTCATCGCGAAGAGAATAAACGGCAGGCTGAACAGCGCCAGCACCAGCGAGATATAACCATCGCGCTGCGCCTCCGGCACCAGCCGGTTCACCAGGAACAGCACCAGGAATTTGAACAAATTGTCGCTGAACGCGCCCTGAAATTGAACGGCGAAAAGGCTCCAGAAACCGCGCAAACGCGGAGCCTCGGACGCGGGAGAAGAAAGGGAGGATGTCATGATCGTCTCGGAGTGAAAGGTTAGGCGGCGCAACGGAGGGCGGGCGCCATCGCCCGCCCGTCCGACTCGCGGGAAAACAAACGCTTCAACAAAAGATGGGTGGGCAAATAAATCACAGCGATCAACCCCGCCATCCAAATCCCAAGATAGGCCAGCGGGCTGAACCGAGTTTGCGGGCTGGCATCGTCCATGCCAAACACATAATTCACGTTCCGCGGCAGATTCGGGTCCGCCAGTTCCGCCCCGGCGGGCGGCAGGCAGAAATAACTGAACAGGCACAACCCAACCGCCAGCAGCGACCAGCCGCCAAACGCGCGCCGGTCGTAGCCGAGCCGCGCCACCAGGAACAGCAGCATCCACGGCAGCCAGCCGTGAAACAGGGACAGCGCCCGCAGATAGAGCGGACTCTCGCTATTGAACATGTAGCTCGTCATGCCGGTCAGCTTCATGCCCGCCAGTTCAAATCCAAAGTCAACGCACCACAGCAACTGCGGCAGCAGGATGCCCACCGCCGCCAGGGAAAACAGCAGCCGGCTCTCCCGCCACACCCCAACCAGCGCCAGGAACAGGGCGACGTCACAGAAATACAAAAAGTTGGTCAGACCATAGTGATGCCAATAAACCGGCGCCAGCACCGCCATGAAAGCGGTGTAACTGATCTTGAGCCAAAGCGGAACCTTCGGCGCGGGGGATGGGGTGGAATCGGAGAGTGTGTTGTTTTTCATGCGCATCCAGTTTCCACCCGCGCCCCGGCCGGATCGAATTGATAGAAATTGCCGGGTTATTGATCTGCTCAATGAAGCTTGCAGGGAAAGCCGAAGCCTGGATTTTGAATCTTGCCAGTCCATCGCAAGGTGGCAAAGCCAGCCTTGATCAAAGCCCGCTTGCCAGTAAATTCTTTCATGAGCATCACCGCCATCGTCGAAAACGACATCATCAAACTGCCGCCCGGCGTGCATCTGCCGGATGGGACGATGGTTCATATCGAGGCGGAACCGCCCGCGCGGCGGAGTGTGGCCGATCGCTACGCCAAGCTGGCGGGAATCGCCAATGATGTGCCGGCGGATCTCGCGCGAAATCTGGACCACTACATTCACGGCCAGACGAAGAAGCCATGAAAGTGTTCGCGGATGCGTTTTTCTACGTGGCTTTCATCAACCGGCACGATGAGCACCATGCCCGCGCGATGGAGTGGGCGCGCGGCTTTGATGGCGAGATCGTGACAACACAGTGGGTGCTCACGGAGGTGGCGGATGCCTTCGCCGAATCCCATGTCCGGCGGCAGATGAAAGCGGGATTCGATATGCTCACGGACGACCCTGCGACACGGATCATCGAGGTTTCACCCGAACATTTCGCTCAGGGCATAAAACTCTACGACGAACGCCCGGACAAGGGATGGTCTCTGACGGATTGCATTTCTTTCGTGATCATGGCGGAAGAAGGCATCGTAGAGGCTCTGACGGGAGACCGGCATTTTGAACAAGCAGGGTTTGTGGCTCTGCTGACCTGACTCGAATGCGGCCAAGACGCTTCCCTTGAAGGCGCTTCAGCTTCTCAACTCCATGCCGAACGCAGCGCGCGCAGGAAGTTGCCGTGGAAGATGCCGGCCACGTCTTCCTCGCTGTAGCCGCGCGCGCGCAGCAGGTCACCGAGCTTTTGCAGGTCGGCGATGGTATCGAGATCGACCGGGCTTTGCTCCTTGCCGAAGCCACCGTCGAGGTCGCTGCCGATGCCGCAGTGTTTCGCGTTGCCGGCGAGCTGGCAGATGTGGTCGATGTGCGCCACGATGTCGCCGATGACCACGCCGGCTTCCTCCGGGGTGGTCTGGCCTTTGATCCAGCCGGGGATCATCATCCAGGTGTCGAACACCGCGCCGATCACCGCGCCGCGCTCGATCAATGCCTTCAACTGCTCGTCGGAAAACTGGCGGCAATCAGACACCACGCTGCGGCAGTTGGAATGGCTGGCCCACACCGGTCCCTCGAAAATCTCCAGCGCCTCCCAGAACGAATCGTCGCTGAGATGCGTCACGTCCAGGATGAAGCCGAGCCGGTCCATCTCCTTCACCAAGTCCCTGCCCTCCGGCTTCAAGCCGCCCACACGGTCATGCCCCATCGCGTAACGGCCCTCGCCGTAGTGGGAAGGCCCGATGGCACGCAGCCCCTCGTTCCAGGCGCGCTCCAGGTAATCCAGCGTCACCATCGAATCCGCGCCCTCCAGGCTCAGCACGTAACCAACCGCCTCCCCACGCGCCGCCGCCGCGGCCGGGTCCGCCCACGTTTCCAGATGCGCGTCGAGCTGCTCCAGGTTGCGAATTTGCCGCATCTCGCCGAGTTCCTCCATCACGCGATACCAAGTGAGTTGCGCCTGCGTCATGGCCCAGGCCTGCGGCGGAGATTCCCAGCAGGCCACCGGTCCGCGCGGTTTCATGCAGCCCGCGATCTGGGTGGCCACGCACAGCCCGACGTGTCCCGCGCGCAAGTCCGGCAGTGTCACCGTGCCCGTGCCGCGGCCCTTGAGGTCCGTCATGCCCGCTTCCTGCGCGCGGATCGTCGTGGCTGGCAGCCGCAGATCGCGGTTCCATTCGATGGCATTGAGGCTGAGGTCGAGGTGAACATCAAAAATGAGCATGGCAGCATTTAGAACGCGCCGGACGCGCCAGTCCATTCAAA
>CAZNKC010000053.1:0-26563 GCA_964573315.1 uncultured Verrucomicrobiaceae bacterium
TTCGAGTTCGGCATGTGCTTCACCTTGGCCTTGAATTCGAAGTTCGCGAACTTCGCGTCGCCGGACGATCCCACGTAAAACAAATGGGCGCGGCCATTGACCACGCGAATCTCGCCGTCCTCCACCACGAAGCTGCCGGGGGTCTCCTCATTCGATTTCCAGCCGGTCATGTCCTTGCCGTTGAACATGGAAACAAACCCGTCCTCCTGGGCGTGACTGGAGATGCCAACCAAGGTGAACGCCGCGAAGGCGGCCAGCAGAGAGAGAGTTTTCTTCATGGGAAAGGTGATTTAAGAGCATCGCCCGCGTTTTGTCCAGAGGTGAAAATGCTCCCGGTCACGCAAACAGATGCCGCACGTCGGGCTTTGTCACCGGTTCAGCGGTCGATGGATTCCAAGGTCTTGATCAAATCAGCGCCCAGCGCGGCGTCGCCGGGGACGGTGAAGAAGCGGAAGCCTTGGTCGAGGCGGGCGCGGGCGTCGCTGGCCGTGGTGGTGAGGCCGACGGGAACGCCCATCTCGCGGCAGATGGCCAGGGCGCGCTGAATCTGCTCTTCCACTTCCGGCACGCCGCGCTGGCCGACGTAACCCATGTCGGCGTGCAGGTCGGCGGGGCCGATGAAGGCGGCGCCGACACCGGGCACGGCGAGGATTTCGCGCAAGTTGTCGATGGCCTGCACGGTCTCGATCTGCACGGCGAGGATCAGTTCGCCTTCGGGGTTGAGCGGCCAGAGGTCGGCCTTGCGCACGTAATCCTCCGGCGCGACGCCCCAAGTGCCGAGGGCGGCGATGGTGGAGGCCCAGCCGCGCACGCCGCGTGGATGCTGTGCCGGGTTATCCTTCGCGGGCGGGTAACGCATGGCGATGACGGCTTGGCGCGCTTCCTCCGCGGTGTTGACGAAAGGCACCATGACACCGAACGCGCCGGAATCGAGAGCCTGCTTGAACATCCACTGGTTGGCGTGGACTTCGCTGCCGTTCGCGCCGATGCGCACGATGGGGGTGACGGGAAACGTGCCATCGGGCCGGCGCAGGTTGGCCAGATATTGGCGCAGCGTCTCGACATCGAACGGCTGGTGCTCCATGTCAATGATGAGGTAGTCCAGCTTGGACGCGCCGATGACGCGGGCGAGGGCGAAATCGCGCACGCCAGAAAAGATGCCGACGGCGGCTTGGTCCGCCGCGAAGGTTTCCACCAGATGGCTGAGGCGGGGCGGGTCTTTGGCGGCGATGCTGCCGCAGGTGAGCAGCAGCGCGGCTAAGGTTGCGATGAGGAAGGGCATTGAATTTAGGATTTGAGATTGAAAATTGGAAATTGGAAACTGGAAATTGGAAATTGGCTCACTTACCCCTTTTTACTTTTCACTTATCCCTTTTCACTCCTCTCTACTTGCAGTTAGGCCTGACCGGTGATGCGGGTGAAGGGGTGGCCTTCGTTCTGGTCAACGCGCTCGGGGCGGCCTTTGTTGTTGAAGATCATTTGCGTGTGATCGACTCCGAGGAGGTGCATGACGGTGGCGTGGAGATCGTGGACATGGAGCTTGTCCTTCACGGCGTGGAGGCCGATGTCGTCGGTCTCGCCGATGGACTGGCCGCCCTGCACGCCTCCGCCGGCCCACATCATGGAGAAGCCGGTGGGGTTGTGGTTGCGCCCGGTGCCTTTTTCGGACATGGGAGTGCGGCCAAACTCGCCGCCCCAGATGACGAGGGTGTCCTCAAGCAGGCCGCGCTGCTTGAGATCCTTGATGAGGCCGGCGACGGGTTTGTCCACTTCGGCGCAAAGTTTGGAGTGGTTGCCTTCGAGGTTGCTGTGCGCGTCCCACTTGCTGCCTGCGCCGTGGTAGAGCTGGATGAAACGCACGCCTCGCTCGGCGAGGCGGCGGGCCTGGAGGCACATGCGGCCGAAGTTTTCGGTGTGTTTCTGGTCCATGCCGTAGAGGGCTTTGGTCGCTTCGGTCTCCAGGGAGAGATCGACGGCCTCGGGCGCGGTGGCCTGCATGCGGAAGGCGAGTTCCATGCTTTTGATCTTGGCGTCCAGCTCGGTGAATTCCTCGCGGCCTTTGAGGTGCTCCTGGTCGATGCGGGCGAGGAAGTTGAGTTTGTTTTTCTGGCGTGTGGAGCTGACGCCCTTCGGCGAGTAGAGATTGGCAAAGGGCTGGTCACCGTAATCGAGCAGGGCGCCCTGATAGGTGGCGGGCATGAAGCCGCTGCCCCAGTTTTGCACGCCGTTGACGATCTGGGAGTCGGTGTCTTTGAGGACGACGAAGGCGGGGAGGTTCTGGTTGTCCGAGCCGAGGCCGTAGCTGACCCAGCTCCCGAGCGAGGGGCGGCCGCCGATGATGGAGCCGGTGTTCATCTGGCAGACGGCGCCGGCGTGGTTGATGCTATCCGCGACGCAGGACTTGATGACGGCCCAGTCATCGGCGAGTCCGGCCATGTGCGGGAGCCAGTCGGAGAACCACTGACCGCTCTGGCCGTGCTGCTTGAAGGCGCGCTTGCTGCCCATCAGGCCCGAGTCCTCTCTGGCGAAGAGGACGTTTCCAAAGCTTTCGGGAAGGGGCTTGCCGGCGAGCTTGTTGAGGAGGGGTTTGGGATCGCAGATGTCCATGTGGCTGGGACCGCCTTCCATGAAAAGGAAAATGACGCGCTTGGCGGTGCCGGGGGCATGGGGGAGCTTGGGCCTGAGGGGATTGTCGGAGGTGCCGCTGTTGCCGAGCGCGGTCATGACTCCGGCGTCCCCGAGTATTCCCGCGAGGGCGAGGGCGCCGAAGCCGCCGCCGGCGCGCCTGAGGAAATCGCGGCGGGTGGTGAGTGTTTCGTAATGGGGAAGCATTGAAATTAGGATGGGAGATTTGGGATTTAGGATTTAGGAATGACGAATGACGAATGACGAATGACGAATGACGAATGACGAATGCGGATGGGTGGGGGTGGGGCTATCAACCATCAACTATGAATCTATGGCAGGTAGAGGAATTCGTTGGAGCTGATGAGGGCGTGGAGGAGGTCACCCAGGGCTTCGGTTTGGCTGGTTCTGGCGGATTTGGATGCGGCGGAGGGTTGTTTGCTCCAGGTGAAGTTTTTGCTGCCGGAACGGATGAGGTCGATGGCGGAAAATTCGATAAGGGGCGGGGTTTTGTTTTGGAAGGGCGGCGCTCCGGGGGGGAGGGCGCCGTCGGTCAGGGAGACGCGGTGGATGGCGCCGAACCATGAGCTGATGGATGTGGGTGAGGAGCGGCCGCCGAGGGTGAGCGGGTGCTTGGGGTTGACGAAGGCGCTTTCGAGCGAGTGCGGAATTTTGGAGACTTGGGTCTGCGCATTGGGGTCGCTGAGGTCGCGCGCTTGGAAGATGACGTGGCCGCCGCCGCTTTGGCCGGGCAGGGGCTGGTTGGAGACGGTGACGGCGATGTGATAGGGTTTTTTGGAATGGATTTTCAGGCCGGAGTTGAGCAGTTCATACATGAGGGCGGACTGGAAGTCTTCGCCCACGGCTTGAAGGATGAGATTGTTGGGTTCGAAGCTGGATTGGGCGCCGGTGACTCCAATGGCCCAGCCGTGTGAAGTGGTGTCGCCATTCCAGCGGGAGAGCACGGTGCGGATGGATTTGGTGGGATAGACTCCTTCGATATGGATCATGGCTTCGACGGTGAATTCGGAGGATTCGAGGCCGCCGGGTTTGATGCTGAGTTTTTCATGCCCGGAGCCTTCTTTGAGATAGATGGACTGCCCGCTGGCGCTGGCGTTTTTGCCGAAGTATTTGGCGGCATCGACGAGGGGGCTGGTGTCTTTTGCCTCGGGCTTTTGGCTTTTCCGTTCGCTGTCGATTTGCTGCTGCTGGAGGGTTAGGAAATCGGCGGCGTGTTGCACTTCCTCGGGCCGGGCTGGGCGGCCGAAGACGCTGGTGATGGCCTTGTCCGCGAGTTGGCTGGCACTGGCGGCGGGATGGGATTTCGTCAGGTGGTCCGCGATGGACAGGGAGCGTTGCAGGAGGGAGGGGCCATTGATCAGGAGCAGGCTTTGCAGCGGGGTGTTGGTGCTGTCGCGTTTGGCGACGCTGATGAAGCCGGTGGGGGCGTCGAAGCGGGAGAAAAATTCGTCGGGTTTGGTGCGGCGTTTTTCCGTGTAGATGGAACGCACGAACTGGCTCGCGCTGACGGCAGGGCCGCCGGTTTTTTTATCGAGGACGCCGCCGAGCATGAGCAGGGTGTCGCGGGCCTGCTCGGCGTCGAGACGTTGCGGGCGCATTCTCCAGAGCAGTTTGTTTTCCGGGTCTGCGTGGTTGGTGGCGGCGGTGGATTTCACCATCGAGGACTGGCGCCAGGTCTGGGTGTTGAGAATCTGGCGGTGCAGCCATTTGAGGCTCCAGCCGTTGTCAATGAAGCCTTGGGTAAGCCAGTCGAGCAGTTCCGGGTGGGTGGGCGGCTCGCCGAGCTTCCCCAAGTCACTGGCATGCACGGAGAGGCCGCGCCCGAAGTGGTATTGCCAGACGCGATTGACGATGACCCTGGTGGAAAGCGGGTTGTCCGGGCTGCTGATCCAGTTCGCGAGCGCGAGGCGGCGGCCGGTGGAGTTTTTGTCAGTGAGCGGTTCGATTTTGATCTCATCCGGGGCGAGGATGCTGAGGAAGCCCGGTTCGATGACGGTGGGGCCACGGCGTGATTCCAGGATGGTCGGGGGGGCTTCCGCGCCCACGTCCGTGGCGGCAAACGCGCGCTGCAGATCCTTCGGTTTCTTGTCGAGGAAGGGCTTGTAGGCTTTGTATTCCGGTGATTTTTCCTTGAGCTTGTTGATCTCGACCCCGGTGATAGCCTCGGCGCGACGCTGCACCAGATAGGCGATCTGCTTTTCATACGGGGCGCGGTCTTTCTCGGGCTTGGCCATCATGGCTTTCACTTCGGCGGAGAAAAAATACAGGGCCTTTTTATGACCGGACTCGGTTTCCCTGGCGACAATTTTCTCCCAAGCCTCGCGTGCCTCGCGCGCGCCGGCATCCCATGCGTCCAGGGCTTCCTGGTGCGCCCTGATCTCATCCGCGCTGGCAAGCGGCAGGTCGTCGCGCCACTGGACCGGGGCGAAAAAGGAACGCAGCCGGTAATAATCTTTCTGGAGAATGGGGTCGAATTTGTGGTCGTGGCATTTCGCGCAACTGATGCTGAGGCCGAGGAAAAGTTCTCCGGTCACGTCGGCAAGCTCGGTCTCGATGATTTCGCGCTGGGCTTCCGCGTCCGCCTGGTTCCACTCGTAAACGCCGTGACGGAGATAGCCGGTGGCGGCGAGCACATGCGGATCTTCCGGGGCGATCTCGTCACCGGCGAGCTGCTCGCGGATGAACTGGTTGTATGGTTTGTCTTCGTTGAAGGATTTGATGACGTAGTCGCGGTAGGTCCATGCGTTCGGACGGTAAGCATCCTGGCGGTAGCCGTCGGACTCGGCGTAGCGCGCCAGATCGAGCCAATGCTGCCCCCAGCGCTCGCCGTAGCGGGGGGAGGCAAGCAGCTCATCGACGAGTTTTTCGTATTTGTCCGGACTGGTGTCCTGCAGGTAGGCATCGAGTTCCGCTTGGGTGGGTGGCAGGCCGTGGAGATTGAAATACAGGCGGCGGACAAGCTCCCGTGGCGCGGTTTCAGGGGCTTGCATGAGGCCGTTTTCGCCGAGTTTGGCGAGGATGAATTTGTCCACGTCGTTTTTCGCGATGCCGATCGCGGCATCCACCGAAGGGGGCTTCACGTCCTTCAGTGGCTGGAAGGACCACCAAGCTTTTTCCTCTTCGGTGAACCCGCCGGATTTCGTGGTTTTCACGATTTCCGTTTCCGGCCAAGGTGCGCCCATGTTGATCCAGCGCTTGATGTCCTCGATCTGGTGGGCGGGAAGTTTCTTGTCATCCGGCGGCATCTGCAGATCCATATCTTCGTAACTGATCGCGGTGAAGAGCAGGGATTTCAGCGCGTTCCCCGGCTCCAGCACGCCGCTGTCCTTGAGATGAGAGATGTGATCGAGGCGCAGGCCGCCCTTTTGTTTTTCCTCGCCGTGGCATTGGAAGCAATTCCCGGCAAGCACCGGGCGGATCTGGGTTTCGAAAAATTTCATTTTCGCCGCGCTGTCGTCTGCGTCAGCGGCGGGCAGCACGGCGGCATTGCCAAAGAAAAGCAGCATGACCGCGGTCGTGGCCGTGGCAAGATGGTTCGTGGGTCTGCGTCTGCTTAACATCATTCTACTTGTGGCGGTTTTCTGCTTTTGGTTCTTTTGCGGTGGGCGGATTGCAGTTGCGGCAACGGGAATCCCGGCAACCCGGAGCGGGTCTCCTGAAAAGGTATGGCAACAGGTCCTTCGAGGTTACCCTGTTTTCTGATGTTTTTGGTCACTCACTCGTGAAAAGTGAACACGTTTGCGACGATTTTTTGGGGGTAGGAAAATCTATGGTAGGAAAATTTTTGAAAAATCCGAGTTTGTGCCGCTGGAGGCTGACAGCCTGATTGCCGAGGCGAAGGCGCGGAAGAAATCTCATGGCAGCTAAAATCTACCAAGCCGCCAAGAAAGGAGACGTTGGGCGTCATCAGCATTTATCCAATGCCAGTGTCGCAGTCATGAGAAGGGTTTTGCCATTCAAAACCTCAAATCGCAAGCCCGCCTTCCAAATCTCCGGCCTCACCGTCTTGTCTGCCGATGCTGCCGCTTGCGTGCTCCTGGACTCAAGTATTGACGCCTTGAATCCCGAGCGTAATCTCTTTCCATGACGACGACCAACCCGGCCGAATTGCTTCCTGAACTGATGTCAAAACTTGCCGACATGGAGCCGGCGAGCCTTGATGCGGTGCATCGCTTTGTGCTGCGCCTGGAACTGGCGCATCTGGGCGAGGAACTGGAGGATGACTTTGAGGCGCTGCGAAAGGATGGGCAGTTGACCCACGAGTTGATCGATAAAGCTATCCGCGAGCATCGGAGCAAATATCCTTATACACGCTGATGCTGGTCGTGATCGACACGAACATGATGCTCTCCGCCTTCGCGCGGCTCTCGCCGACGGTGCCGCTGTTCCGCGCACTTCGGACAGGGCGGCTTCGTCTGGCGGTCACTGCGTCGATCATTCTCGAGTATGAGGAGATCGCTGCCGCGAGAGGCGGTGTGGCGCTGGCGGCACGCACAATGCATCTGCTGAGTCTGATCTCGGCGGCCTATGAAACGATCATCGTGGTCAATCCGGCTTTTCAATTTCGCGTCATCACCGCTGACCCGGATGACAACAAGTTTACTGACTGCGCCATCACTGCCGATGCGGACTACGTCATTACTGAGGACGCGCACTTCACGCCATTGGCAAACGCGGGCTACAAGCCGCAGCCGATCACACCGATGGAGTTTATTCGCCTGCATTTGAATGACGGCTGAGCGGAAGCGTCACCGTCACTTGGGTGCGCTCGTCCGGGAAAAAATGCATGGCTTTTTTGCCATTCATGCCAGAGGCTCAAGTCGTGGCAGCGCCACTTCGAGAGTGCGTGACCGAGCCATGCGCCGGTGGAGGCTGACAGCCTGATTGCCGAGGCGAAGGCTCGGAAGAAATCTCATGGCAGCTAAAATTTGGATCATCCGGGAAGTTGGTGCATTCCAGGATACCGGCGTGAATCGGTCCGGAGCCACACGATGGCACGGCAGCTTTTGGGAGTGCGGGGCTTGGCACCGCTTTGGATTCGTGAGGCGGGTGGCGTTGACGCGGAGAAGACGTCCGCACAGTCTCCTCGTTCTCCCCCAATCCAAAGCGCCGACAACCGGCGCACTCCAAAAAGCTGCCGCGCGCCTTTGCGCTCCTCCCACACGAATGCCATTCTCCCCACCCTGAATCCAGGCCCCGCATGAATCGCAACCCACACCAACTTCCCGGATGATCTGGATTCCGAGCGAGATGAGAATGTCTGCTAGGAAGTGGCTTTTGCGGGGGCCGGGCCGGAGTGGCGTTGGACGGGGAGCGGGGGCGGAGTGTGAGGGGGGCTGTCTCTCGCAGGCTTGCCCGAATGTGTGCAGGAAGAAACGGCGGTCGTCGTCATCCGTGCCATCACATGATAATACGCCCCGGCGAACTGGATGCGAATGCGTCGCGCATCGGGCAGAATTACCATTTGTCAAGAAATTGCACCCTGACCCCGTTTATTTGTGATACCACTTTACCGTTTCAACGGCATCCTTCGGAATGCCTTCGCCAATGGCATACATCGCGTTTAGATTGGATTGCGCCCTGGCATCCCCTTGCTCCGCCGCCTTGCGATACCACTTCGCCGCTTCAATGGCATCCTTCGGAACACCTTCTGTCCCATTGGCATACATAAAGCCCAGATTGAGTTGCGCCTCGGCATCCCCTTGCTCCGCCGCCTTGCGAAAGCACTTCACCGCTTCAATGGCATTCTGTGGAACGCCTTCGCCGTCGGCATACATAAAGCCCAGATTGAGTTGCGCCTCGGCATCCCCTTGCTCCGCCTTGGCCTTGATTGTTTCAAATGATTCCGCACTTTGCTTCGCCTGCAGTGGCGCGCCAGCACACAACACGCCGAACAGAAGGCCAATTACCACGAGGAAATGGCTTTTGCGGGGTGCCGGGCCGGATTGACGCTGGCGGTGAGCGGAGACAGGGGTGTGAGGGTAGGAACCAGCCACGGTGCGGTTCACGCCTGAGTTTGGGCGGTGGCAGAGGGTGGACGCGGGGTTCATGGCGGATTTTTCCAGCGCGGTGAGAATAGCTTTCCTGCCCGCTGTGCCAAGATTTTTTTGGAGAGCGTTTCGCTCGTAGGCCGGGTGTGGCGCAGCCCGCCCGGCTTGGGGACGTGTGCGCGGCGGGAGAGCCAGGCGGGCTAAAGCCACACCCGGCCTACGGCAACGGCGTCCCGCCCTGCGACGGGGGAGGAGACACCGCAGAGATTGGATGAGCGCAGAGAAAGGCTTTGAAATCAAAACCTCTGTTTCCTCCGCGCCCTCCTGTGAATTTTTTTCATTACAGGAGGAAACAGAGGAAGCAGAGGAATGAGGGGGAAGAAAGGATGACAGAGGAATGGGGACAGGGGAATGAATTCGCGCTTCACGCGAACAGCTTGCGGATCGGCTGGCCCATGTCGGTGATGGGGATGGGGCGGTCGCCGTCGTAGAGGTTTTTGCCGGGATCGACTCCGACGGTGGCCAGCATGGTGGCGAAGAAATCCGGCACGCCGACGGGGTTGGCGGTGATTTTTTTGGAAAGCTCGTCGGTTTCGCCCCAGGCGCCGCAATGGCGCAGGCCGCCGCCGGCGAGGAGGCAGGTGAAGGCGGAACCCTGGTGGCCGCGCCCGCCGCCGCTGTCGAACTCGGGCGGGCGGCCGAACTCGGTGGCGACGGCGATGAGGGTTTTGTCGAGCAGCTTTTTCGCTTCCAGGTCGAGGATGAGGGTGGAGAGGGCGGTGTCGAGTTCTTCGATGAGCTTGTGCTGCTGTTTGATGCCTTCGTTATGGACATCCCAGCCCGCGCCGTTGAGGAAGTTCATGTTGTGGGAGACCTCGATGAAGCGGACGCCGCGCTCGACGAGGCGGCGGCTGAGCAGGCAGCGCTGGCCGAACTCGCCGCCGTAGCGCAGGCGCAGGTCGGCGGGTTCGCGGGCGAGGTCGAAGACTTGGTTGAATTCCGGCCCACTGAGTTTCAGGCTGGCGGTAATGGCGTCGTCGTAGCTGGCGAGACGCGGGTCTTGGGCGGGCGGCTGGTGTTGGCGCAGGGTGGCGAGGTAGGCTTCGCGGCGGGATTGGCGGTCGGCGGTGACGTGCTCGGGCCGTGAGAGGCCGGCGGGGCCTTCGCTGGTGTTGGTGAGGTAAAGATAACCGGCTTTGGAGCCGAGGAAGCCGGGGCCGCGGGCGGCATTGGGATAACCGATGAGGACGTAGGGCGGCACGCCGTCGCTGGCGGCTCCGAGTTCATGGGCGACTAGGGAGCCGACGGAGGGATAGGTCACGGTGCCGCTGACGGGGCGGCCGGTGTGCATGCGGTTGGTGGCGGCGGCGTGCTCGTCGATGACCTTGTGATGCACGCTGCGCACGGCGGTGACGCGATCCATCAGCGGCGCAAGACGATGCAGGTACTCGCAGACCTGCACGCCGGAGACGGCGGTGGGGATGGCGTCGTAGTAGGAGCCGGGTTGTTTTTTCTCCGGGTTGCCACGGCGCTTGGGGTCGAAGGTGTCGATCTGCCCCATGCCGCCGCTGAGCCAGATGAAGATGATGTTTTCGGCTTTGCCCCACACGAGGGGGCCGGTGGGGGCGGCGGGCAGCAGGGCGGGCGCGAGCGGGGCGGCGAGGGAGGTTTGGAGGAAATGGCGGCGGTTCACGGGGAAGTTGATCGTTGAGGGTGGATATAGACTTCGCGGCTTCAAGTTTTGTGAAACCAGACTTGACCTCCCACAGATTCAGGGAGGCCAGCAGATTTTTGTTTTGCATCCATCTGCTGGCCTTCCTGAATCTGTGGGAAATAACAAATCATGGCGACGTGGGGCATGGTTTGGAAAATCAGGGCAGCCAGACGAATTCGCGGTGGTTGATGAGGCTCCACACGAGGTCTTCGTAGCGGTTGCGCCACGCGGTTTGCAGGCGGGGATCGGGTTCGCCGCCTTGGCGGACGCGGCGCTCGTATTCTTCCTGGATGGTGTTGGCTTCGGGGTTGGCGTGGTTGAGCCAGTTGATTCTGGGCAGGGGCGGCAGCGGTTTGGCGGCGTGCGCTTTGGAGGGATCGGCGAGCCGTTGCTCAAATCCTTGTGCGAGGGCTTCGCTGAAGGCGGCTCGTTCCTGCGGGTTGGGCTGGCGGTTGAGGATGCTGAGGAAAAGGGTTTCCACGAGGTCATTGGGATGGCTCGCCTCCACGGCGAGTTCCGCCAAGCGGCTGCCTTTGGCGGCGCGCGTGAGCGTGGTGCTGAGCACGCTGTTGGCGAGGATGCCGGGTTGCAGGACATTGGCTTCCGTCTCGCGTTCGGAAACGGGTTTCTGCCGCGCGCCGACCCAGCCGAAGGCTTCCATCACATCAAGGACGGCGCGGGCTTTCGGCAGGGAGAGGCTGGGGCGGTCACGCTCGTTTTTCAGATCGACCATCATCCAGGCGCGCGTGGCGTGGCCGAGAGTCATGCGGCGATACGCGGGCCAGCGGCCATAGGGATCGAAGGTGAGTTCTTCGACATCCATGGCGCGACCGGTGGCGGCGTGCATGGCGTCGGCGATCTGTTCGGCTCCGAGGCGGCGGCGGTCGGGCGCTTGGAAATAGCGTTCCTTGGCGGAGGCGGCGAGGTTGTCGCCGGTTGCCTCGCGCTGGTAGGCTTGCGAAGTGGCGATGAGCCGCAGGACGTGATGGAAGTCGTAGCCGTGGGCGACGAATTGATGCGCCAGCCAGTCGAGCAACTCGGGATGGCTGGCCTCGCGTCCTTCCCAATCGTGAACCGGCTCCACGATGCCTGCGCCCATGAGACGTTTCCACAAACGGTTAACCATGACCTTGGCGAAACGCCGGTTTTCCGGCGCGGTCATCAGCGCGGCGAGGCGGTCGCGGCTGTCGTCCGCGTTCATGGCGAGACGATCCGCGGCTTGCTCCGTGACGCCGGTTTCATCGGCGAAAGGCCACTGCGGCAGGACTTTTTCATCGGGCCGCAGCGTCACTTTGATCAAAGAGGCGCGGGCGCTGTTTTCGAAGAAGGCGGCGGGCACCCGGCTGCTGGCGGGGACGGTGACAGGTTTGCGGCTCATCATGGCGGCGAGGGCGAACAAGTCCTTCTGCGTGGTGCTGTGATAGGGCGAATCGTGGCAGCGCGCGCATTGCAATTCCACGCCGAGAAAGGCGGAGGCGACGATGTGGCCTTTCTCCGCGAAGGGGGCGTCGTTTTCCCCGGCCTCGCCAAAGCCGATGCTGCCGCCGCCGGCGAGGCTGCCGCGCATTTGCAACAGTTCGGTGATCATGCGGTCAAGCGGCTTGCGGTCGCGCAGGGCTTCGTGGAGAAACCAGCGGAACGGCCCGGTGCTGTTCATGTTGGAGCCAATTAAAGAAGGGTTCTCCGCCAGCAAATCCTGCCAGAAACTTATCCAGTGATCCGCGCCGCGCTCGTCGCGCAGCAGGCGGTCGATCACGCGCTCGCGTTTGTCCGGGCGTGTGTCGGCGGCAAAGGCGCGGATGTCCTCGACGCCCGGCGGCAGGCCGGTCAAATCGAAATGCACCCGCCGCAGAAACGCTTCATCGGAGACCAGCGGAGCGAAGGCGATCTCGTCTTGCGTTTTGACCGCCGCGGGCCACACCGCGCCATCGCGAATCCATGTTTCCAGGGTCTTCACTTGATCGGGAGAGAGTCCTTCGCCTTTGGGCGGCATTTTCAGCGATTCGTCATCGGTGTGCAGCCGTGCGATGAGTTCGCTTTTTTTCGGGTCGCCGGGGATGATGGCCGGGGATCCCGAGTCGCCGGCCAGCAGGGCGGCATCGCGCGTGTCGAGCTTCAGGCCGCCGCGGTCTTTTTCTCCGTGGCAGCGGAAACAGTGCTCCTGTAGCAGCGGCAGGATTTTATCGTGGAATTTCCCGGCGGTGTCTTTGCCGTTTGCGGTTGATTTGAGAGTCTTGTCGATCTTCGCTTGAAGGAAGGCATCAATGGGATGCGGCGCGGATTTGCCGGTGGATGATGGAATCGCCGGGGCGGGATGCTCTTGCGCCCATTGTTGGGCCAGGGCGTGGCGTTTGTCCCAAAAGGCGTCCTGGGAGCGGGCTTGTTCGCGGCGGTTGGTGTCGTCGAAGGATGTTAGGAAGGTTTCCTGCTTTTTGACGAAGGCATTGACGGCGGCGTCCGTGAGCGGCAGGCGCGCGGGCTTTCCGGGTTGCAGGATATGATAGGTTTTTCCGTTTTTATCGAGCAGCGCCACCAGCGTCTCGCCGGTCTGGGTGCGGAGGCCATCCGCGCCGACGACTTGCTCCAAGACGATGCGATGCGGCGCTCCCGGCTGGGCGGGCGCAGGGACGTCCGCCTCGACGATCACTTCCTGCATATATTCCTGCACCGCGCGCAATCCAGGCAAGGGCGGCTGCGGCATGACGAGCGGATTGCGCCCGCCGCGCGCCACTTGGCGTGCCACGTCGGGTTGGCCGCGGGCGATGAGTTTGCCGTCGATCCACAGGCGGGCGAGGCCGCGCACGCGCAGCAGGATTTTTTGTTTTCCCGGCGGCAGCGGCGCGTCCGCGGCCAAGGTCAGCAGCAGCGGCGCTTGCCAATCGCTGCGCACGCCTATTTCGTCGTAGCGTTGCGGCAGGCGATGCAGCAGGAAGGCGTCGCCCGTCCAGCGCATGACTTCAACGGGTGCGGGCTCGCCTTGGTTCGGCCATCTTTTATAGGTGGGCATCTTTTCCGCCACGATCATCTGGACGCGGCCCTGGGGCAGCGCGGGGAGGTTGGGCATGACTTCGGGCTGGGGAACGGCGAGGAGCGGGCCGCCGGCGCGGTCGAAACGCGAGGCGACCTGGGCGTCGTCGAGGAGACTGCGGTAAACGCGGATAGAATGAATCCAGCCGTTGAAGCTCACCATGTCGTCGCGGCGAAAAGAGGAGCCGATCCAGAGGTCGGAGGTGTCCGCGTGCGGCTGGCGTTTGGTTTTGCCTGCCATGTCCCAGGAGCCGGTGGTGGGCAGGCCGTCGATCCAGCCCTTGATCGAATCGGGGTCGCCGAAGCGGTAGCTGAGAACCAGATGATGCCAGCCGGTGGAGGGCGTGAAGCCGAGTTCCGAGGTCCAGCGATGCCACTGGGTTTTGCCGGAGTCGTCAATCGTGTTGAACAGGAAATTCAAGTGCGCTTCGCTGTCGCTGCCGGAGACGCGCAGGGACCAGTTGAGGTTGTCTTGCGGGAAGCCGGGCTGGCCGGTGCGGCCTTTGCCGATGATGTAGAAACCTTGGCCCGCTTTGATTTGATGCAGTTTGATCCAGCTTTCCAGAGTGATGACGTCGCCGTTGCGAGCTTGCAGGGAGGGCGAGGGATCGGGCAGCGAAAGGTGGCTGCCTTTGCCGTTGATGCGGACGGCGGCGCGGTCGTTTTGCGGAAAATCGGGAAACTCCGGCGCGCTTGGGCCGGGTTCGTCCCATTGGATGTCGCCATGCGCCTGCATGGCGGCGCGTGCTTCCGGGTCAAACGTCCAGTGGGCGACCGGGGCGGGTGGCGGGGGGGCGGGGTTGGCTTCGGGGAAGTCTGCGAAGTCCGGCGAGTCCGGAATGGGCGGCGCAGCGACGGCAGCGAGGGGGAGGAGGATGGCGAGCAGGAGGTGGCGTGACATGGGAAAATGAGGTGCGGTTTTTTTCACGGCAGGCCGGCGATGAACACGGGATCGACACGCAGGTCATCGTCTTCGGCGTCTTGGAAAAACAAGCCGTCCACGGTCGCGCCGGCGGAGTAGCCGAGATCGGAAAGATCAATGCCGGTGGCGACCACGCGATAGACCGTGCGGAACGGCCGGCCGGTGAAATTCCGTGTGAGCAAATCGTCCAGCGAACGCACCTCACGGCCCTTCACCATATGGACGTGCGGACGATGGATGCGCAGCGATTCGGGCGAGAGCATGTTCACGTCGTAGGAGCGAATGGTCAGGCTCTTGAGTCCGGGGGTGAAACGCAGGGGTGAGACGTGGAAAGGATCCCCCTCCGGCGGCAGAGACACGGGTTGGATGTCAAAAAACACCACGTCGGGGCCGGGGCCGTTGCGGACGGGCTGGGAGAAGCGAACGGCCATGCCCGGTGTGCCTCCGTCCTCCGTCAGGACGGGATCGGTGGTCAGCGGCTGCGGGCTGCCGCCGGGATTGATCGCTCCGGATGAGAAGGAGGCGCTGAAAAACAGACTGCGCCGGTCTTCGGGCAAAACCGCGGGACCGATCAGATGGCCCGGCGACCGCGTGCCCGGCGTGGGTTTGAACCAAATCAACTCCGCCGGGATGAGGGCTTCCAGCGGGTAATGGATTTCCTCGCCATCGCGCTGCACGGTGACGCTGGTCAGCCGCTCGGCGCCACCATCCGCCGCCATGGCGGCGGTGAAGGTCACCAAACGATCCGGCAGGCTGGCGCGATAGGCGCCGGGATCAAAAGCGGCAGGAGAGGCGGTGGGCTGAACCTGGCTTAGCACGCGCAATGCCTGCTGCTCGGTGAGGCGGAACTCTTGCGCCGCGGTGCTCTGAATCGCGCCGGAGGCGGGGGAGTCCGTGACGGGATACACGTCCGCGATGCCTTCGATGACTTGCACCTCGGTTTCGCTGGCCTCATTCACCTGCACGGCAAAACGAGTGCCGCGATCAACGACGGTGGAGGCCGGGGTTTCCAGGCGGAAGCCCTCGGCGCCCGGCGGCGCGTGGACCGAGCACTGGCCGGCGTCCATGGCCAACAGATCGTCCGCCTTCACGCGGAACACGGCGGGGCCTTCGAGGATGGCGGTGGCGCCGCTGGGAAATCGCAGTTCCGCCAAGCCACTGGTAAGGATGTATTCTTTGTGCGGCGGCGCCGGAGATTGCACCGACGGCGTCAGTTCGCCGAAGAAAGTGGCGCGTGCCAAGCGGGTGAAGCGGACCGGCTCGGAGGCCGTGGTCACGCTTGGCTGGCGCGTGCGGGATGGCCCGCCCTGCCAGTAAGACAGCACCATCCAGGCGGCGAAAGCGACGATCGCCCAGGAAGCCACGGCTGCCGCGCGGCGGAGGGCGGTGGTTTGGGTCCAGCGGCCGGCGGAGGCGGCGGCGCGCTGGCGCTGCATCACTCCCGAAGTGAACGCCTCGCTGTCGAGCGGCAGGCGTTTCATGGTGTCCCGCACGAACGCCTCTGTCGCGGCGCTGTCGTTTTTGGACAAAAAGCCCAGCAGGCGATGCGTCTGATACATTTCACCCACACGTTGCAGCAGGCCCGGATCGTCTTGCAGCAGCGCGCGCAGCGTTTCCACGCCGGCCTCATCCAGATCGCCCTCCAGGTAATCCGTCCAGAGCCGCTCGAATGTCTCTTCCGAATGCTTGTCGTCTTTCATATCGTCAGCTTTCCATAGCTCCGGCCATGCGTTGTTCGACACACTCCTGAAGTTTTCTCCGTAGCAGCCAGAGCTGCTTTTTCACCGCCGCTACCGAGCGCCCGCTCAGCTTGGCCATCTCCTCCAGGGAAATTTCGTCATGATAGCGCCAGCGCACGAAACGCGCGACCTCCGCCCCCAAACTCCGCACGCAGTTCCGCAGATGCTCCAGCCGCGTCAACAGATGCTCCGGCTCCGCCTCGGCTTCGGCGTGCAGTTTCTGCAACAAATCCGGCGCGTAGCGGGAGTGGTAATCCGCCACCCGGCGCAGGCGGGTGGCCTCGGTTTTCAACTGCCAGCGCGCGATGCTGAACAACCAAGCGGCGAAATCCGTGCCCGGCTCGAACTCTTGGATGCGGGTGTATGCGGCGATGAAACTCTTCTGGGCGATGTCATCGGCATCCACTCCGGGCGGCGCCAGCGTGGCCAGCCAAGCCCGCAGCGGACGCTCGAAGCGGCGCACCACCGCTTCAAAGGCGTCCGCGTCGCCCTGACGCACTCGTTTCAGGTACTCTGTCATCATGGATACTGGTTATGGCAGCAAAACGGCCCGGGTTACCCTTCGAGATGAAAATTCGATCTGAAATAGCATGGAGACAGGTTTTCAGCCTGTGCGCAACAGGCAAGATGCCGGAGCTTCATGCGCCTGCTCGGGCTGCCTTGGTCTTGCGGCGCGCATCAGACGCCCTTATATGAGCGTATTCTAAAACCATGCCGTTCATCCTCATCATCGCCGCCGCCGTCATCGGGCTGTCTTTTCTGGCCAGCCGTCACGCGGGCCGGCGTTACCAGCAGGCGATGGCGCGCGGCCGGCACAGCGGCGCGCCGGGCGCGCGCACCGGGGCGGAGATCGCACAGTTGTTCCTGCAATACGAAGGCGTCGAGGATGTCGAGATTTTGCCGCATCATGGGGTCGTCACCGATTACTTCGACCCGGCCCGCCGCCGGTTGTTCCTGAGCCGGCGGGTGGGTGATTCCGCTTCCCTGGCGGCTTGGGCGGTCGCGCTGCACGAGGCCGCTCATGCGCTGCAAACCCGCGACGCCGCGGGCGATCTGAAATGGCGGCAAAGCTGCATCCGCATGACCCGTTACGTCCCCACCCTGGCGGCGTTGCTCCTCGCGACGCTCACGGTGCTGAAGGTCGTGCAGCCGCGCATCGCGCTGATGATTTTTGGAGCGTTGTGGGCGGGGCTCTTTCTGCTAAATCTCGGCACCCTCGCCATCGAATGGAACGCCAACTTGCGGTTGCGGCGCTTTTTGGACAAGCACTTGGCCGCCCACCCTGGCGCGCGTGAGGAGCTTGACCGCTTGCTTGCCACGGTGGCGACGCGCGAGGTGGGGGATTTGGTGGACTCACCGCGATACTTTTTTCTGAGCGCTTTGCCGGGGAGCAGCAAAATGAGGCCGGTGAAGCGGGAGGACGATGTTGAAAGGTAATTTCCCTTCGCTCTGAAAGGGGTCATGCTCATGTCCAAGAGAATGAAAGGAATCATAACAGTCATCCTATTATTAGGGGCTCTCGCTGTATTTTTACAGATGATCCTCCTCCCAATCTTTTGGTTCCCAGATGCCTGGCAGGGGCAAATGGTTGCGTTTGAAGTGCCGCATGAGTCTGGCGCGGTCATTTCGATCACGCAAGAATGGAATGGCGACGGTTATTTGCAGAGAATTCATGCACGGAAAGGCGATCTGATTTTTGAAGACACGCTTGATGGAGATGCTAACAGAATCGGGACATGGAGCAAACCGGCTTACCATTGGATAAGCCACGAAATGTTGGAAATCGACATGGGTGACGCGGAGCCGGTGGCCATCAATATCAACACCATGTGGTTAAGAGACCGATACGGGAGGACCAGATTCATGGGAGCGAAAATGAGGTCAGGCGGTGCAGAATATTGACAGCGGCCCGCACCGCAACCGGCTCCGCGCCGCCTCCGCCCTCGAAGAAGTGGGCGGGAATACAATCCAGCCCTCCGGGGTAGTCACCCCCGCGTGATGAACTCGTCGAGGTTGAGGATGATGCGGGTCACGGCGGTGAGCGCGGCGAGTTCGATGCCTGCGCCGCCTTGTTTGCCGCCGCTCATCGCTTCCACTTCGCCGGCTTCCGCTTGGAGGTAGTGGTAGCGGGATTCGTCGAGCAGGGTTTTCAGGCTGTCGAGTTCGCTCGGGGTAGGCTCCCTCGACAGGCAGTGACGGAAAGCGGCGCGCAGGCGCGCTTCGTCGGTTTCCGCCGTCATCACACGCTGCGCGAGGCCGCGTGCGGCTTCCGCGAAGGATTCGGCGTTCAGCGTGGCGAGCGCCTGCAACGGGGTGTTGGACACGGTGCGCTGGACGTTGGTGAGGTTGGCGTCCGGACAGTCGAAGGTCATCAGATCCGGATGCGGCGCGGTGCGTTTGAAGAAGGTGTACATCCCGCGCCGGTAGCGGTCCTCGCCGGTGCTGGTCTGCCATTTGAAATTGTTCGCGTAGCTCAGCGCCGCCACGTCTCCCGGCATCGGTGGGAACACGCTCGGACCGCCGATCTTCGGCGACAGCAGGCCCGCGGCGGCGAGGTACAAATCGCGCACGATCTCGCCTTGGACACGCAGGCGGTTTTGCCGCCACAACAGCACGTTGAGCGGGTCAGTTTCTTGCAGTCGCACCATTTCCTCCGCGCTGCGCTGGCCATCCGCCGCCAGCGCCGGATCGCTGCTTTGCTTGTAGGTCTCGCTGGTCAGAATGAGGCGCAGCAGGTGCTTCCGGCTCCAGCCGTTTTTGACGAACTCAGCGGCCAGCCAGTCCAGCAGTTCGGGATGACTGGGCGTCTCGCCACGCACGCCGAAGTCCGCCACCGTGCGCACCAGTCCCTCGCCGAACAACCGCGCCCACGCATGGTTCACCGTCACGCGCGGCGTCAGGGGATGCTCCGGGCTGACCAGCCAGCGCGCCAGATCGAGCCGCGTCAGTTCCGCGCCGGAGGCTGCTTTGAGCGGCGGCAGCACCGCCAAGGCTCCCGGCGCGACGGGGTCTCCCGGCGACAGGAAATCGCCGCGCAGCAGCACCTTCGTCTCGCGCGGATTTTGCGCGCGCTGGCCGATCACGCGCACGTCCATGAGCGGCGGCTTGGGCAGCTTGGCCTGCGCCGCAGCCAGCGCGCTGGCTGCCGCGCGCACGTCCGGGTCGGTTTTTTCCATCCATTCGTAAAGCGCCAGAATGATGACCGGATTCCGCCGCTTCGGTTCTTCGTTGAGAATGCGCAGCACCGCCGCCGGCGCGATGGATGCCTCCGTCTCCTCCGCCGCCGCCAGCACGCGGAAGCGGCCGATGCAATGCTCCGCGCTTTTGGCGTAATGCTGCGTCAACGTAAGCGTTAGTTTTTCGCCCGCTTGCAAAGTGACCGGCTCCGCCAGTTGCAGCGTCAGCGTGTGTTGCTTGCCGGCGCCGCCGCTGATGGCCCAGCCGGTGTCGAGCTTGCCGTCGAGCACGCCTTCGGCTTTGAAGCCTTTTTGCTCGAAGTCCGCTCCGGCCGAATGCAGGATCAATCCGTGCTTGCGGCCCTTGTCATCCACGTGCGCCGCCGCCACCTCGCTCAACACGAAATTGCCGCGGCCACTGCGTCCCGGACCTTGCTGCGGCAGGCTTTCGTCGGGCAGCACTTCGATGCGCAAGGCGCTCACCATCCGGCCCGGCTCCGCCAGCTCCACTTCGTACACATCCTGCTTCGCCAGCTTGCCCGTGGCCAGGAAGGAACCGTCCGGCTGCCGCTCCAGCTTGACTTTGGCCTGTGATTTGGCCGATGTTTTCGACACGGGTTTGAACACTTGCTTCATGTCAGGCGTCGCCCGCGCCTTGGCCAGCCGCGCTTGCACACCTTTCTCCCATTCCGGCAGCTTCACCGGCAGGGCGCTTTTGGCTTCGTCCAGCCGTTTTTTCAACGGGATCAAAGCGCGCGCCGCCGCGCCGTTGGCTTTCTCGTAAGCGGCCCATGCCTCGATGCTGGTGGGCGCTTGGCGCGTCACTTCGTCGCCGTTGTTGAAGAAGGCGTACAACTGGAAGTACTCCGCCTGGGTGATCTGGTCGTACTTGTGCGTGTGACAGCGCGCGCAGCCGACGGTCAGGCCGAGCCAGACCGTGCCCAGCGTCTCGGCGCGATCGAAGCAGGCTTCCACGCGGAACTGCTCCTGGTCGGTGCCGCCCTCGGTGTTGGTCAGGGTTTGGCGGTTGAAAGCCGTGGCCACCACCTGCTCCGGCGTGGTGTCCGGCAGCAAGTCGCCGGCCAGTTGCTCGATGGTGAACTGGTCGAAAGGCATGTCGTCGTTGACCGCGCGGATCACCCAATCGCGAAACCGCCAAGCATCGGGGCGCGGGCGGTCTTTTTCATAGCCGTCGCTGTCGGCGTAACGCGCCATGTCCAGCCAGTGCCGGCCCCAGCGCTCGCCGTAATGACCGCTCGCCAACGCTCGGTCCACCATCAACTCATAAGCGCGCTCCGAAGCATCCGCCAAAAACGCGTCCACTTCCTCCGGCGACGGCGGCAGCCCCAGCAGATCGTAATGCACGCGGCGGATCAGCGTGACGCGATCCGCCTGCGCCGCCGGCTGGAAACCCTCGTCGCGCAATCGGGCGCGGATGAAGGCATCCACCGGATGCGCCGCCACGGCGGGCGGCTCCGTTTGGCGCACCGGCTGATAGGCCCAATGCGCCTCGAACTTCGCGCCTTCGGCGATCCAACGCTTCAACATCGCGATCTGCGATGCCGCCACCGGATGCTTGGCGCGATGTTTCGGCGGCGGCATCTGCTCTTTGGGGTCGGTGGAAAACAAACGCCGGATCACCTCGCTCGCCTCCGGATTGCCCGGCACGATTCCTTGCGCGCCGCTTTCCAACTCCTTCATCGCCGACTCCAGCGAGGTCAGCGTCAGCCCGCCTTTCGAGTCATCCGGTCCGTGACACTCCAGGCAGTGCTCGGCCAAAAACGGCCGCACCTCGCGCGCAAAATCCACCCCCGCCCGCGCGGCAACGCACAGGCTCAAAAACGCGATTCCAAACAGGCATCGAAAAACGGCGGGCATACTCCTTAAAACGCGCTCAAACGCGCGGCTTTGCAGGCAAAAGCGGCTCTGCATGAGGGCAGCTCAGGCTGCCCGCCGCAAAGGAACAAGAAGTTTTGCTGGCAGTCAAACCGCCCCGCATGCTATGTCTTGCGAGGAGCGCCGGACTTGCTTGGCGCGGCCAAGCCCTGCCATCCCGATGAATGCGCGCGTTTTATTCGTCCTGCTGTCCTTTGTGCTGAGTGTGACCACCGGCTGGGTGATCTCACGCCAGGGCGGCGGCGCGGAGTCGCGCGGACGTGACGGAGTACTCATCGGTTTTTCGATGGACACCTTGAAGGAAGAGCGCTGGCAGGTGGACCGGGATTTGTTCACCGCCCGGGCGCGCGAGTTGGGCGCCGAGGTTCTGGTGCAGTCCGCCAACAGCGACGACGCGGCGCAACTGACCCAGGTGCAAAGCCTGCTCACCCAGGGCATCGACGCGCTGGTCATCATCCCGCACAACGGCGGAGCGATGGCCAAGGCCGTGGAGTTGGCGCATGCGGCCGGCGTGCCGGTGCTGTCTTACGACCGCCTCATCACGGGCTGCGATCTCGATCTCTACATCACCTTTGACAACGTGAAGGTAGGCGAGATGCAGGCGCGCTTCCTGGCAGACCGCCTGCCGCCCGGCGGCAAAATGCGCCTCGTCCGCATCTACGGTTCCAAGACGGACAACAACGCCGTGCTGTTCAAGCAGGGACAGGACAACGTGCTGCGGCCCTTGATCGAGGCGGGCCGGGTCGAGGTGGTGTTTGAGGACTGGGCCGCGGATTGGAAGCCGGAGAACGCGAAAAAAATCATGAACGCGGCGATCACGAAAAACGGCCCTGCCATCGACGCCGTGCTGGCCTCCAACGACGGCACGGCGGGCGGCGCGATCCAGGCGCTGACGGAGGAGGGGCTGGCGGGAAAAATCCTCGTCACCGGCCAGGACGCCGACCTGACAGCCTGCCAGCGCATCGCCCAGGGCACGCAGTCCATGACCGTCTATAAACCGATCAAAGAGCTGGCCCAGCACGCCGCGGAAGCGGCGGTGAAACTGGCCCGGCGGCGTCCGGTGATCGCCCGCAACGCCATCGACAACGGCACGATCGAAGTGCCAAGCATCCTGCTCGAAATTGTGCCGGTGACGCGCGACAACCTCCGGGAAACCGTGATCGCCGACGGCTTCCGCACGGAGGCGGATGTGTTCGGGCGGTGAGCGGTCACGCGGTTTTTTTGCCGCAGAGGGGCGGAGGGGCAGAGGACGCAGAGATTTTTCAGGGGTGCTTGTCAGGGAATGGGATTTGCCAAGTCCCGCAACACCACGCTGGCGTGAAAACACCCGCCATATCCTCAACCTTCTCCGCGTCCTCCGCCCCTTTGCCCCTCTGCGGCAAAGACGGATAGGTTTTCAATCCACTTTGGCAGACGGCTTGGCGTGCCCGCCGCCGGTGTTGGCGGGGGCGAATTTGGCGACGAGGAAAGCGCCGCTGGCGGCGAGCACGCAGCCCAGGATGAAGGGCAGGGGGAGGGATTTCCAGCCGCCTTCGGGCGGGTGCAGGGTCATGGCCACCAGGGTGTTCACCACCGGCGCGCCGCCGAAGACGATGGGCATGACCGCGGCAGCGGCGGCGCCTTTGTAGAACGGAGCCGCCGCGCCCAGAGCCAGGATCAGCGTGAAAGCGCCCAGCGCTCCGGCGCCCCCGGCGATCAGGCTCCAAGTGATGCCGTCGCCGGTGAAGCTCCAGTTCGACCCGCGCCATTTCAACAGGAAGGCGGCGGCGACACCGATGAGGGCGTAGGCAATGCAGACGAACAGGAACGCCTTCAGTCCGGCGTGCGGCGTCTCCGCGCCCATCGGCATGAGGCCGCGTGCTTTGTGCAGGATGACGCCATAGACGCCCCAGGAGAGCACGGTGAGGAGGGCGAAGAGAATCCAGTTCATGTTGCGCATGGGGTGGGGGGTGACGGGTTGCGAAGAACCGTTACGAGAACCGGTTTCCAGGCGGCGGCAATGATTTTTGTCGTAAAAAAGAGCGGAGTTCCTTACCTCGCTCCTTGGTCACTCCAACTCCGCGGTTTTGGTTTTGGCGGGTAGGAAAATCTATGGTAGGAAAATTTTTCAAGATGAAGCGAGCCACCTGCAAAGCCTCTGTGTGCTCTGTGGTGAATCCCTATTTTCAACCGCAGAGGAGCACAGAGGCAGGGGATTTTGGAGCTTCTGAAATTTTCCTGCCATAGATATTCCTACCCCACGCTTTCCCCTCAACCCGGAGCGTTCCGGCTCAGCGCCTCGGGCGGCGTGGGTTCGATCTTGGCCAGGATGCGTTCCGGGATGGGCACGGCGCGCATTTTGCCGGTGGCCGCATCCTTGCGTACGCAGGCGGCGGCCATGCGGCCTTCGGCGGCGAGGCTGCCGTCTTCCTTCCAGCAGCGGACGAGGTAGCGGATGGCTTTGCCGCGGATTTCCTCGACGAGCAGTTCGACCTGAAACGTCTCTTGGAAAAAAAGCGGAGCGTGAAAGTCGCAGGAGGCATGGACGCGTGGCCAGCCGACGCGCTCTTCGGGCGGGAAGTCCGCCGGATTCTCCCAGATGGAGAGGCCGATGGAGCGGAAGAAGGCGTGCTCCGCGCGCTCCATGTAGCGGTAGAAGTTCGCAAAGTGGACGATGCCGGCCATGTCCGTGTCAGAGAACTGCACGCGGTCGGTGTAAACGAAACGATGTTCGGGCATGGCGGGAGTGTCCGTTAGGGGCCGGTTTTCAAAACGATGAATCCCACGACGATAAGGATCGGAATCAGGATCGGCAGGGAGAACCGCAGCATATAACCCAAAAACGACGGCGTGCTCACCTTGGCTTTTTCCGCCATCGCTTTCACCATGAAATTGGGGCCGTTGCCGATGTAGCTGCCCGCGCCGAAAAAGACCGCGCCCAGGGAGATGGCCATCAGATGCTGCGCGTTCTGTCCGGCGAATTGCAGCACGTCCGCCACGCTGTCCAAGGACAAGCCCGCGCTGCCCATCGCCGCCGCCAGGAAGGAGAGGTAGGTGGGCGCGTTATCCAGGAAGGCGGACAACGCGCCGGTGGAGAAGTAGTACTGGAGCGGTGTGTCGATCCTCACCAGCTCGCCGCTTTGCAGGATTTGCAGCGCTGGGATCATCGTCAGGAAGATGCCGATGAAAAGATAGCCCACCTCCTTGACCGGGCCAAAATTAAAATCGTTGGCCGCGTGAATCTCTTTTTTCGTCGTGTAATAAGACCCGGCCGCCGCCAGCAGCATCACCAGCGCCGGCACGGTGAGCACGCCCGCGATGGTCGTTTCCTGGATGCTTTTCGGCAGCAGTACCGCGCCCAGCACCACGCCGAGGAAGGCCACGTTCGCCAGGCCGCGGAACATCCACACTTCCTCCGCCGTCTCCTTGTCGCGCACCTCCTTGGGCGCGCGGCGGAAGTTCAGCGTGTCCAGCACGAAGAACACCGCCAGCAGCAACCCGCAGGCCAGCGCCCAGCCCTGCCAGCAGTGCTCCAGTACCCACCAGAAAGGCACGCCGCGCAGGAAGCCGAGAAACAGCGGCGGATCGCCCACCGGCGTCAGGCAGCCGCCGACGTTGCTGATGATGAAAATGAAAAACACCACATGCAGCGCCGTGATGCGGTACTTGTTCATGCGAATCCAGGGCCGGATCATCAGCATGGAAGCACCCGTGGTGCCGATGACGTTGGCCAGCACGGCGCCGATGGCGAGAAACACCGTGTTCACCAGCGGAGTGGCCTCGCCTTTGACGCGGATGTTGATGCCGCCCGAGATCACGAACAGCGACCCCACCAGCGCCATGAAGCTCACATACTCATGCGTGGCGTGCAGCAGCGCATGGCCGTCCCCGTGCGCGAAGAAATAATACAACCCCGTCACCAGTCCCAGCCCGACCGCCACTTTCGGATAATGATGCTCCCAAAAATGCGGCGCGAACAACGGCATCAACGCGATGCAAAGCAGCAGCAGCGCGAAAGGCGACACCATCCACAGGGGCGGCAGATTGAGTGGCGCGTGATGCGCGGCTTCGGCGCTGGCGGCGGCTAGGGCGGGCAGGAGGATCATGGGGGAGCCTCCTTATTCCAAGCACGGGTTGGGTTGTCAAGGAGTCAAGGTAGGTCAAGGAGGATAAGGCGTCTGCAAAACGCCTCTCCTTGTCTCCCTATCCCTCATTCCCTCCGTCTTCCCATCCGGCTCCGCGCCGCCTCCGCCCGCGGAAGAATGGGCGGGAACAGAGCCCCGCCCTCCGGCAGGTGGCGCGGGCTTTCAGCCTGCGACGTGTGGGACGGGCATTCTGCCCGGTCCCTTCGTGAGTGTGCTCGCTGGGGCACGGATGACAAGCTCCGCACCGCCTCCGCCCGCGGAAGAATGGGTGGGAATACAATCCCGCCCTCCGTTTCACAGCGGCTCCAGCAACCGTTGCACATCTTCTTGCGAGAGCTTGACTTGATCCACGCGACCGCCGAGCAAGCCCTCCAGCAGCGCAGCTTTGGTGCGTTGCAGTTCCAGGATTTTGTCCTCGATCGTTCCGGCGCAGATGAGCTTGTGGATGAAGACCGGTTTCTGCTGCCCGATGCGGTGCGCGCGGTCGGAGGCCTGCGCTTCCGCCGCCGGATTCCACCACGGATCGTAGTGGATGACCGTGTCCGCCGCCGTCAGGTTCAGCCCGGAGCCGCCCGCTTTCAGGCTGATGAGAAACACCGGCACCTCGCCGTCCTGAAACTGGCGCACCGGCGTCACCCGGTCCTTGGTGGAGCCGGTGAGTTTGACAAAGGCCACGCCCGCCTGCCGCAGCGCTGTCTCGATCAGCGCCAGCATCCCGGTGAACTGGGAGAAGAGCAAAATCCGCCGCCCTTCCTCCAGCAGTTCCGGCAGCAGTTCCTCCATCAAAAAACGCAGCTTGGCGGAGTCCGCCGACTCGCGCGCGGCCTCTGCCTTCAGCAGCAGCGGATGGCAGCAGACTTGGCGCAGCTTGAGCAGCGCGTCGAGCACCACGATGTGGGAGCGGTCCATGCCCTGAGAGGCGATGGCTTCCCGCACGCGGCGATCCATCATCGCGCGGATCGTCTCGTAGAGGTCCGACTGCGCCCCTTCGATCTCGATGTGATGCAGCAGTTCCGTCTTCGGCGGCAAATCGCGCGCCACCGCGTCCTTCGTGCGCCGGATCATCAGCGGCTCCAGCCGCCGCGCCAGCAGCGCCTGCCGCTCCGCGTCGCGCTGGCGCTCGATGGGATTGCGGAAGGCGCGGCGGAAACACTCGGCGTCTCCCAGGAATCCCGGCATCAGAAAATCGAACAAACTCCACAGCTCGCCCAAGTGGTTTTCCATCGGCGTGCCGGTCAGGCACAGGCGATGCCGCGCCTCCAGCGCCCGCGCGCAACGCGCCGCCTGGCTCTTGGCGTTCTTGATGTTCTGCGCCTCGTCCATGACCGC
>CAZNKC010000054.1:0-20230 GCA_964573315.1 uncultured Verrucomicrobiaceae bacterium
CTCGGCTTCACTCTCGCTCCGGCTGCGTAACTCAAGTCAAGTTAGTCGGGAGGTTTAAACTTCCTTTGCGGGATTGCAAAGCGCCTTCCCCGGGTGGTTGCTTCTGCCTCTGCCAAGCTCCGCGCCGCCTCCGCCCATGAAAAAGCGGGCCGGAACAGAGTCCGGCCCTCCTTCATCCCAAATGCATGGGATCCACGTCCGCAGTGAGGGTGGTCTCCGCCGGCAGGGTGAGGGCTTTGAGGATGGTTTGCAGGTGGCGGACGAGGGCGCGGATGCGGGGGGTGCGCAGCAGCAGTTGGAAGCGATATTGGCCGTGCGCTTTGGCCAACGGGGCAGGGCAGGGTTCTCCCATGAGGACGCCTTCGGGCAGGCCGTCGCGCAGGCGGCGGGTGAGGGTTTGCAGGGCGAACTCCGCCTGTGTTTGATGCTTGCCGCGGCTGGTGATGAGCAGGACGTGCGCGTAAGGCGGGTAATCAAACTGGCGGCGATGTTCCAACTCCTGGCGGGCGTAACCGTCGTAGTCGTTGTGGCGGGCGTGCTGGATGGCGGGGCTGTGCGGGGTGAAGGTCTGGATGAGCACCTCGCCCAGCAGCTCGCCGCGTCCGGCGCGCCCGGCCACTTGGACGAGGAGCTGGAAGGTGCGCTCGGCGGCGCGGAAGTCGGGCAGGTTGAGGGCGAGGTCGGCGTTGAGCACGCCGACGAGGGTGACGTTCGGGAAGTCCAGCCCTTTGGCGATCATCTGGGTGCCGATGAGGATGTCGATCTTCTGCGCGCGGAACTCGCGCAAGGTGTCGCGAAGCTGGTTTTTGCGCCGCATGGAGTCGGTATCGACGCGGACGACGCGGGCCTGCGGAAAGACGGCGCGGACGATGGCCTCGGCGCGCTCGGTGCCAAAGCCGGCGAATTTGATGGCGGGATCGCCGCAGGCCGGGCACTTCGCGGGCGGCACGCGGCGCGCGCCGCAGATGTGGCAGACGAGGCGGTTGTCGGCGCGGTGAAAAGTCATGGGCACGCTGCAATCCTGGCATTGCACCGCCTCGCCGCATGAGGTGCAGGAGAGCGATGCGTGGAAGCCGCGGCGGTTGATGAAGAGGATGGTCTGCTCGCGTTTTTCCAGCCGCTCGGTGATGGCGAGTCGCAGTTTTTCGGAGAGGCAGCCGGCGTCCTGGACGGTGACGCCGGTGCCTTTGCGCCGCGCCAGACGCATGTCCACCACGCGCACGAGAGGCAGTTTTTTGCCGTCGGTGCGGCTGTCCAGGCGCAGCAGTTCGTACTTGCCGCGGCAGGCGTTTTCATAGGACTCCAGGCTGGGGGTGGCGCTGCCGAGCAGGACCACGCAGCCTTCGAGCTTGGCCCGCACCACGGCCACGTCACGCGCTTGGTAGCGCGGTGTTTCCTCCTGCTTGTAGGAGGGTTCGTGCTCTTCATCGACGATGATGATGCCGAGGTTCTCCAGCGGGGCGAAGATGGCGCTGCGCGCGCCGATGACGATGCCGGCGCGGCCTTCGTGGATTTTGAACCATTCGTCGTGGCGCTCGCCGTCGCTGAGGTGGCTGTGCAGGACGGCGATGCGGTCTTTGCGGTCTGAAAAACGCGCTTTGAAGCGCTCGATGGTCTGCGGGGTGAGGCTGATCTCGGGCACCAGCACGAGCGCGGTCTTGCCGGCGGCGAGCACGCCGGCGATGGCTTGGAGATAGACCTCCGTTTTGCCGCTGCCGGTGACGCCGTGCAGCAGGAGCGGGCGGGCTTCCTGCGGTTGCTTGAGGGCGTTTTGCACTGCTTCCAGCGCGGTGGCCTGCTCGGGGGTGAGGGTGAGCGGGGCACTGGGCAGGAATTCCTCGTCCTGAAAGGGGTCGCGCTCGACGCGGACCTCGCCGCGCGTGATCCAGCCGGCGGCGAGCAGGGGTTTTAATAAAGCGGTGGCGCGCGGCAGTTCGCGGCGCAGGTCGCTGAGCACGGCTTCGCCGCCGCGCGCGCGCAGCATCTCCAGCAGGCGGGCCTGCATGGGGGCGCGGCGGGTGAGCTTTTCAAAGTCTTCGCCCTCGCAAGGCCGGGCAAGAGCGAGGTGGCTGTCGGTGACGAAGGTTTCCGGGCGGTTGCGCACGGGTTCCGGCAGCATGGCGCGCAGCACTTGGCGCGCTGGCGTGGCGTAATAGTCGCCGATCCATTGCGCCAGCTTCAGCATGGCCGGGCTGAACATGGGCCGGGAGCCGACGACTTTGAGCACTTCCTTGAGCCGGCCGCGATGCGGGGTGTTCTCCAGCAGGTGCAGCACGACGGCGTGAGTTTGGCGTTTTTGCAGCGGCACCAGGACGCGGGAGCCGATGGTGACGCGGTCTTTCCACGCTTCCGGCAGGGCGTAGTCGAGTTCCAGGCCGGCGGAGTCTTCGATCTGGACGCGGACCATGGCGATTGCGGGAGCGTCGGCGGAAGGGGGCGTGCTTTCCGCGGCCAATCCGGGCAATTCCCGCGGGGCGGGGAAGAGATCGGGTTCGGGCGCGGCTGGGTCGGGTGGGATCACGAGGGGTTCATATCAGCAGAGCGGGGGTGTTGCAAAAGATTGCGGAGCACGAGTGCCTTCACTCGCAGGGCTGGCGCATCCCGGGATGCCGGCGTGAATCGGTCTGGGGCCACGCGATGGCGCGGCAGCATTTGGGAGTGCGGGGCTTGGCACCGCTTTGGATGCGAGCGGCCAAGCGGCGTTGGAAGCGGAAGGCGCTCCCCCCGCTCCCAATCCAAAGCGCCGGAAACCGGCGCAGTACAAAACGCTGCCGCGCTCCTTTGCTCTCCTCCCGCAGTGAATGCTTCCGTCCGGCTCCGCGCCGCCTCGCCCGCAAAGGAGTGGGCGGGAATACAATCCCGCCCTCCCATGGCAGCGAGTGAAGGCACTCGCGCTCCAACAAAAAACCTCCCGGCGCAGAGCACCGGGAGGTTTTGAGGAAGAAAGATCGTTGATCTTTCGACAGGATTAGAAGCTGACGCTGAGCTTCACGCCGCCATAGATTTGGGCGTCTTCACCGGCGTCGTCAAGCGCATCAACGGGGATGTTGCCGGCGACGTAGGGGGTGAGCGTGGCGTTGCGAGTGAGCTTGATCGGGAGAGCAAGGCTCAGGTTCACAGCGGTGAAGCCGTCAGTCTCGAAGCCGGCGATGTGCCAGCTATAGTCCTGGGCGTAGCCGATGGAGGCGCCGGGGACGAGGCTGATGGAGTCGGTCAGGGCGATCTCGGTGTTGACGGCGAGTTCGAAGTACCAGCCGTCGATGCCGAAGTCATAGTAGCCGCCGAGGCCGATGTTCACCGGACCGGCGGTGGTGGCCACGGTCAGGCCGACTTCATGACCTTCGTCGAGGACCGCCTCCAGGTCGCCCTGGTGGTTGTACCAGCGATAGCCAAGGCCGAGTTCAGCGGCGCCGAGATCAACGGCGAAGCCGCCGTTGACTTCGAGACGCTGATAGGAGAGGCCCGGGAACGCGGCGTCGATGCCGCCCAGGGTCACGTTGTCATTAGCGGTGACGCCGTAGTTGGCGCCAGCGACGAGGGACACGTTGTCCACCAGCGGGATGTCAAAGCTGACACCACCGGTGATCCAGTGTTCAGCGAATTCAACTCCACGGAAGATGTAGTTGGTGTCATAGCCGAGGCTGGCGGTGATGCCGAGGTCGGTTTCAGGCTCCTGAACGGGCTGGGGCGCCACCACTCCTTTGCCGGAACCGGCAAAAGCGGGGGAAGCGACCAGAGCGAGGAAGCCGGCTGTTTTCAGCAGTGCGTTCAATTTCATTGGTTGGTTGGTTGGGTTGGGTTGGTTGGTTCGTTGCCAATTCAGCAGCGGCCCCTGGTTTGAACGCCCGTTGGACGGGCTCCAAAACAGTGGTCGTGTGGTTGGACAAGATTTATTTAACCCTGCAAAACCAAGCTGCCAAGGGTTTTTCCAATATTTTTTGAACCTCCTGGCCCCCGCCATGCTCTCATATTGGTCTCAATGAGAGTCTTTTGCGCCTTTGCCCTCTGTCTTTTCCAACCTGAAACTCGACAAGCGGCACGGGTTGGGGTATAAAAACCGACGAATGCGTTTCCCCAGCCTGCCGTTCACCTCTTTGTTTTGTTGTTTCGCCCTGCTTGTCGGCGCGGTTTCCGCGCGCGCGGGCTGGGCGGTTTACGAGTTGAAATTCGTCCCGGACGAAGAATCCAGCCTGAATTTTCACTTTTATTCCGGCGCCTACGTGGTGGCTCCGCTGACCGGCGGCAAGGCATCCATCGTGCTGACCACGGAGACGGACGGACGTTTCTACGCGGTGACGGAGGAGGCGGCGCGTGTGTTCACGGCGGCCAATGCCGGCAAACGCCGCACCGTGCTTTCCGCCCTGGCTTTGAACGGCAGCGCGCAGGCCGCTTACACCGCGTCCGGGTTGGTCAATCACACGATCAGCGTGCCCGGTCCGCAGGGGCTGCGCTCCTACCGTGTGGCGGGCACGCTGAAGGGCCTGCTGGTGGCTTCCGACGACGATGCCGAGGCTGCCGAACTGGCCGCGGACGGCTCGGTGGGCATGGTCGGCACCGCCAAAATCGAGGGCAAGCTGCGCGACGATCTCTCTTATAATGCCAGCCACTTCGCCACCCAGGCGGACGTGGTGCTTTACCTCATCGGCCTGCTGGAGCACTACGGGTACAGCGCCGATGGTGAGCAGCCCGAGCCTGCCGCGCCGCAAACCATCGAAGGGCAGCCCGTGGAAGAAGGCGGCGCGGATCCCGCGCTATTCCCGCCGGTCAACACCCAGGAAACCCAGGCTCCGGCTCCCGCCGCCCGCTAACTGTGAAAAGCGCGCGTCAGGCCCTCGTGCAATGTCTTGAAGCCGCGGGCGGCGGCATGACGCTGCCTGCCGCGTCTCCCAGCCTCTCCGTCGTCAATCAAGTGCTGGAAGCCGGCGTGAACGAGGAAACTTTCCTCTCCGGTCTGGCGCAGCGTTTCGGCATGACCTGGGTGGAAATGCCCGCGCCGGATTCCGCGGACGCGCCGGAACTCAAGCGCCTGCTGCCCGCGCGCGTGGCCTTGCGCCATCAACTGCTGCCGCTCTCCGTCGAGGAAACGGAGCCCGGGCCGGGCGCGGTTTTGGAAGGTGAAAAGACGGCCGCCTCCGCGCCCCAGCGCAAGCTCCTCCTCGCCACCCACGATCCCTTCAATCTCATCGCCCGCCAAGCCGTGGCGCGCGAGGTCGCGGTGCCGGTGCGCTGGTGCTTGGCGCCGCGGAAGCGGCTCTTCAATGCCCTGCGCGACTTTTACGGCGTGGGCGCGGACACCTTCGAGGAAATCCTCAAGGGCCGCGACGTCGATGCCGCCGATCTGGAGCAGCGGGACGAGGCCAACATCATCGATGCCGACGACGAGGAGGCTTCCGTGGTCAAATTCGTGAACCAGATCATCCGCGAGGCGCTGGAGCAGCACGCCACCGACATCCACGTCGAGCCGATGGAGGAAAAGCTGCGCATGAGGTACCGCATCGACGGCCGCCTGCGCGAGGTGCCGGTGCCGGAAAACATCAAGCAGCTCCAGCAGTCCGTGCTGGCCCGTCTCAAGGTCATGGCCAAGCTCGACATCGCCGAGCGCCGCCTGCCGCAGGATGGCCGCATCAATTTGCAAATCGGCGGCCAGTTCATCGACGTGCGCGTCGCCACCATTCCTTCCGTGGAAGGGGAGAGCATCTCACTGCGTCTGCTCGGCCAGGAGAAATTCAACCTCGACCGCCTCCAGTTCGAGCCGGACCTGCGCCACGAGACCGAGGCGCTGTTGAAAAAACCCAACGGCATCGTCCTCGTCACCGGGCCGACCGGCTCTGGGAAATCGACCACGCTCTACACCTTCCTGTCCCAGCTCAACACCGAGCACCGCCGCATCGTCACCATCGAAGACCCGGTGGAAAACAAGCTGCCCGGCGTGGTGCAGATCGCCGTGCGCCCGGAGATCGACCTCACCTTCGCCACCGGCCTGCGCAGCATTTTGCGCGGCGACCCGAACATCGTCATGGTCGGTGAGATGCGCGACTTGGAGACCGCGGAGATCGCCATCCGCGCCGCGCTCACCGGCCACCTCGTGTTCAGCACCCTGCACACGAACGACGCCATCGGCGGCATCATGCGCCTCGTGGACATGGGCGTGGAGCCTTTCCTCGTCGCCTCCTCCGTACGCGCCTTTTTCGCCCAGCGCCTCGTGCGCGTGCTCTGCCCGGAGTGCAAGCTGGTGGAGCCGCACGCGGAGGAAAAACTGCGCGAACTCGGCTACCGCGGCACGCTGGAAGCCCCGATCTATCAAGCCAAGGAAGGCGGCTGCGAAGCCTGCCGCCTCTCCGGCTACCGCGGCCGCATGTCGATCTACGAGCTGGTGCGCATCACCGCCGCGATGGGCGAGCTGATCACCTCCAAGGCCAGCTCCCAGGCGCTCACCCAGCAGGCTTTGGCCGACGGCTACCGCCCCATGCGCGAGTACGGCTTGCGCAAGGTTCTGGCGGGCAAGACCACGGTCGAAGAAGTCATCAGCGTCACTGTGGCCGAGTAGGCAGGGTTCAGGTTTTAGTGTTCAGGTTTCAGGTTTCAGTGTTCAGAATTATTCGCTACGCTCGCCCAAAACTTCACCCCACCGCCCCACCGCCCCACCGAACCCTGAAACCTGAAACCTGAAACCTGATCACCATGCCCGCCTTTGCCTACCAAGCCACCGATCCCACCGGGCGTACCGTGAACGGCACCCTGGAAGCGGCGGATCGTGGCACGGCGGTGCGCTTGCTCAGCGGCAAGGGTTTGCAGCCCTTCCAACTCCGTGAGAGCGGCGCGCCCCAGGCCGCTGCCGCCGCCAACAAGGGCAAGGACAAAGACAAAAAACCCGCCACCGGCGCCAAGCCCGCTGCCAAAGCCAAAGCCGCCGTGCCTGCCGGTCCGGTCAAGCTCAGCACCGGGCAGGTGCAAATCTTCGCCGAGGAACTGGCCGAACTGCTCGGCGCCGGCATGAGGCTGGAGCCGGCTTTGAAACTCATGGAAGGCCGCGGCGAGGCCGCCACGGCGCACCGCATCGCGGCGAAAAAAATCGGCGACATGGTGCGCGAGGGTCACTCTTTCAGCAGCGCGTTGCGCCAGTCCTCGCATTCGTTCGGCGAGCTGTTCTGCGCCGTCGCCGCCGCCGGTGAGGCCGGCGGCTCCCTCGCCAGCGCCATGCAGCGCCAGGCCGCCTACCTCGCCAGCTCCCGGGAGATCCGTGGCCGGGTGAGTGTCGCGCTCATTTATCCCAGCTTCCTGCTCGTCGCCGCCGTCGGTGTCACCATTCTTTTTGCCACCTTCCTCATCCCGCAGCTCACGGAGATGGTGCAGTCCATCAGCGGCAGCCTGCCCGGCGGCATCAAGATGCTGCTGGCCGCCACGGACTTTATCAAAACTTGGTGGCTGGTCATGCTGCTGGCGCTCGCCGGCTTGGTGGCGCTCTTTCTCATGTGGGCCAAAAGCCCCGCCGGAAAACCTCTCTGGCACCGCGCGCAGCTCCGGCTGCCCTTTGCCGGACCGGTGTTGCAGGCCAGCTTTCACAGCCAGTTTTTGGAGACCCTGGCCAGCCTCAGCCTCGGCGGCCTGCCGCTGCTCAAGGGCATGGACCTGGCCGCCGGCGTCAGTAGCAACCTCTTCATCCGCAAGCATGTGGTGCGCGCCGTCGATCTCGTGCGCGACGGCGGCTCGCTCTCCCGCGCCTTGGAACGCACCGGCCTCTTCCCCGTCAACCTGCTGGAAATGGTCCGCATCGGCGAGCACACCGGCGAGCTGGGCGACGCCCTCCGCCACGCCGCCGACCGCTGCGCGAAAGATCTGGGGAGGAAACTGGAGCGCGCCGTGGCCATGATGCAGCCGCTCATCATCCTGCTCATGGCCGGCCTCGTCGGCGTCATGGCCTACACCATGATCTCCGTCGTGTTCGAGACCATGAACGCCGTGCGCCACCGCTGAGAGCCTATCCGGCCAAAGGTTTGAGACGCTGCAAAGAGATGAGTCTGGAGTGGTGGATTGGGTTCCCCAACCCGAAGGGTTGCAAGCCATTAGCCGGTGGTTGAGCGCAGCGATACCACCGGTAACCGGTAGGGTTCCCCCCACCACCGGCCGCATCCCGGAGGGATGCCGGCGAGATGCGGCTCTGGCTGGCTGCCATCCCTCCGGGATGGCGCGCAGGGCAAGGTCATGCGGGTTCTTCTCCGGTGGTATCGCGCTGCGCGCTCAACCACCGGCTAATGGCTGGGAACCCTGCGGGTTCCATGCGGCCACCCGCGCTTGGCTCCCACCTGATAGATCAGGCTTGTGCAGCTCCCATTAAGCGCCGTTCAAATCGGTAGCGCAGCCTGCTGACTTGCAGAGTTTAATATCCCATACACTTCTGCCTTCTCTCTCTTCTGAATCACTGCAACTATTCACCGGATAGGCTCTGAGGCGTGGAGGTGTTTTTTGGATACATTGAGTTCGCCTGATTTTTCAGGCAATTTTCGCTGTTTCGATGGATTATTTATCACTATCTTTTGAAACTTGCATTTATGCTTGAAATTTCGAGCAAAAAACACTATATTATTACCCATTGCGGCAAACTGCGAAGGTCCGCTGTCTTTTCGCCTGAAATATCATGCCAACCAGCCAACTTGCGTCACTTATTGCCTGGCACCGCCAGCGCGCGGGCCTGAGCCAGACTGAACTGGCCCGTCATGCCGGGGTCAGCCGTTATGTGGTCCAGGATTTGGAAGCCGGGCATGGCCGTACGACTTGGGGAAAACTAGGCGCCGTGCTGGCGGTGCTGAATCTCACCCTGGAACCCGCCGGCCCGCTGGTCGCCGATTGGCGGGCCGCCACCTCCGCTGCCACGCCATGAGCGCCGAAAAACCACGCCAAGCTGTCATTCATCAGCACGGCCGGCCGGCCGGGATGCTGGCCGGGCGTCCGGAAGGCGGGTGGCGCTTCACCTATCTGGACGGATACGCCGGGCCGCCGGTTTCGCTTACCCTGCAACGCCGGGAGGAACCGTACGATTTTCCCGGCTTTCCGGCGGTGTTCGAAGGGCTGCTGCCCGAGGGGCCGCGGTTGGAAGCCCTGCTGCGCCGCCACAAAATTGACCGGCACGACGCTTTCCGCCAACTGGTCACGGTGGGGGCGGATATGGTGGGTTCTCTTACCGTCACCGAAGCCGCGCCATCCGCTCCAGCCCTCTCCGACGCTTGATGCCGTACTGCCCGATCACCCTGGAACCCATCGCGGAGGGAGAAGGCTTCTCCCGCGCCGGGTTGCGGGCGCTGCATCCGAAGTTGATGAGTTTGCAGCCGCTGGATCTCTCGCAGGAGGAACAACTCCGCGAGGCTCAGCGACGGGCGGACAAGATGTCCGTGCAGGGCGTGCAGCCGAAGCTTTCCGCCGTGCTCTCGGTGAAGCACCGGCGGTTTGACATCGTGGACCGCGGCGGGCGTTTTTTGCTCAAGCCCAATCCGCCGCCCTTCGCCGATGTGCCGGCCAACGAGGCGCTGACCATGACCCTGGCGGCGGCGGCGGGCATTGAGACGCCGTTGCATGGCCTGATTCCGGCCGTGGACGGTTCCTGGGTGTATTTCATCCGCCGCTTTGATCGTCCGGGGCGCGTTCGCAAGCTGCATGTGGAGGATTTCGCCCAGCTTTCCGGTGCTTCCCGGGAAACGAAATACGACAGCTCGCTGGAACGCGCCGCCGGGCTGGTGGAGCGATTTTGTACTTTCCCGGCTTTGGAAAAGCCCAAGTTCGCCAAGCGGCTGCTGTTTGCTTTTCTCACCGGGAACGAAGACATGCACCTGAAGAATTTTTCCCTTCAGGAAAGCGGCGGCGTGGTGTCGCTCACCCCCGCCTACGACCTGCTCAACACCACGCTTGTGCTCGGGAATGCCGTGGAGGAAACCGCGCTGCCGCTGGGCGGAAAGAAAAGCCGCCTCACGCGCAAGCTCTGGCTGGACTACTTTTGCCGCCAGCGTCTCGGTCTCACGGACCCGGTCTTGGAGGAAATTCTGGCTGATCTGCGCTCGGCGGCGCCCTGCTGGCGGGAACTCATCCGGCGCAGCCTGTTGCCTGCGGAGAAACAGGCGCAATACCTCGACCTGCTGGACGCCCGCTTCGCCCGTCTGCTGCCGGAAGCGACATGAAACCACTTGTCTCCGCCTTGGCCCCTCTGCCTTGGCGGGGCCGGAAATCGCGGACCGGCGGCGAGAAGCGGAGGGCGGGGCTCTGTTCCTGCCCACTTGTTCGTGGGGGGCGGAGGCGGTGGGTGGCGCGGAGCCGGGGGAGGCAAAGCGCAGAGAGCAGGGCGCAAAGCGTGACGGTCCAGTAAGCCTGCCGCCAGCAACCCACCACCTCCCCGGCTCCGCGCCGCCTCCGCCCACGGAAGAATGGGCAGGAACAGAGCCCCGCCCTCCGATGTGCCGGTTCGCCGCGCGACGGATTCCCTTCTTAAACACTGGTTATCTTGGCACTACGACCCCCGTTTCCCCTGACGCTTACGTGCCTCGCGCAAATCCTTCGATCTGATATTTAACATGCCTTTTAATATCAAGTCCAGTTTTGATTAAGATGTGTAATCCGCGTCCATTTCCTGTCTTGAAAGAACAGTTGACTTTGTATTCTTCCCAGTACGGCTGACGTTCACCGTATTCGGAAAAATCTTGCTCTGGAGACATTTCAACTTCTCGAACTTCGATCACGATTCCGTTCGGACCAGGTCCGCTGATTCTTGTCAAATTTCGGTCAAACCCTTGGTTGTCTCTTTTATGAGTGTAGTACTCAGTTTCACCGTCCGTCAATATACTGCTTCCATCGATTCTCATCCTGAGCGGATTAAAGCCCAGATGCTGCAAGCCGTCTTGGAGACGTTTTATCGCCTCTTCAAGCGAAGAGGGCAGATCGGGCGAACGCTCCGCTTCACTCCAAGATTCGACCAACTGCACTTTGCGATCCGATGTGACGGAGTATGCCCATACCGTACCGTTCTCATCTCCCAATTTCAAAGCCCAACTCTCCTTGAAAGGCGCACTTTCAGGGATGGCTGAAACCCCCGCGTCCAGCGTATAGGCAACCGTTCCCGTCGCCTTCTCATGATGATCCTCCGCTAATTGAATGACATCCTGCATCCGAAGGGATGGTTTTTGTTTTACGGGCCAAACGATGATTGTGGATTTGACAATCGACACCCCTATGAAAAAGGTCATCACCATCAATCCCGCAAGTCGGGTTAAGCTAGTCTTCATGAAAGTCCAGCATAGTGGAGGATGGGGGTAGGACGCAATTTTTTTTGACAAATCAGCCGTTCGATGAAAGTCGGAGGCTGGTTGCAGCCTTCCAGATCCGGAGGGTTTCTGTAATAAAGCCATCGCGAACATTGAAATGCTTGGATTCTAAATTCTCGGTCGATTGTTGGCAACTTCGTTCTCATATAGTCAAGAAATGGCGCCCTTTCCTTGCCCCCGTTCCCCGCGCGCGGTTGCTCTGCCTGGGCGAAAACGAAAATCTCATGACGGCGGCGAGAAACGGGCGGCGGACCGCGTTTAATCGGGTCTATGTCCATGCCATCCCGTTCTTTTTCTTCCTCACGCCGTCGTTTTCTTCAAAGTGGCGCCAGCGCGCTCTTCGCCGCGCCCTTCGTGACCAGCGGACTGCGCGCCGCCTCGCCGAATGGCAAGCTGCGGCACGCCAGCTTCGGCGGGTCCGGCATGGCGATGAGCGACATGAAGGCGCTCTCCAACCACGACATGTGGGAGCTGGCGGCGGTGTGCGATGTCGATACGCGGAACTTCGCGCGGGTGAAGGAGATGTGGCCGGGCGTGCGCGTGTATCAGGACTGGCGCGAGCTTTTGGAAAAAGAGGGGGACAAGATCGACTCGGTGAACGTCTCGACGCCGGATCACATGCACGCGGCCATCGGCATGGCGGCGATGCGCGCGGGCAAGCACGTCTATGGCCAGAAACCGCTGGCGCAGACGCTGTGGGAGTGCCGGCAGATGATGCTGATGGCGCGCAAGACGGGGGTGATGACGCAAATGGGCATCCAGGTGTCGTCCTCGTTCACTGAGCGCCACGCGGTGGCCCTGATCCAGCAGGGCGCGATCGGCAAAGTGAAAGAAGTCCACACCTTCTCCCACAAGAAATGGGGCGACATGGAGCCGCGGCCGAAGACGCAGGACGAGATCCCGCCGGAGCTGGATTGGGATTTGTGGCTGGGCGTGGAGCAGCCGCACAACTACATCAAAGGCTACGACCATCCGTCGAACTGGCGCAAACGGCGCGCTTTCGGCACCGGCACGCTGGGTGACATGGGCTGCCACATGTTCAGCGGCTGGTTCCGCGCGCTGGATTTGGCGGCGCCCATCGCCGTGCAATCGTCCGGCCCGAAACCGAACGCGGACAACTGGGCCATCGACGGCCAAGTGGAGTACACCTTTGCCGGCACGCAATACACTGAGGGTTCAGAAGTGAAGGTGACATGGTATGACGGCGACAAGCGCGCGCCGCAAGCGGTGATGGACTTGGTGCTGAGCGAGGGCGGCAAGTTCCCAGACCAAGGCAGCATTTACCTGGGCACGGAAGGCGTGCTGCTGTCGTCGCACGGCTCCACGCCGCTGCTGTATCCGAAGGCGAAGTTCGCGGGCTTCAAATACCCGAAGCTGGAGCCGCGCGATCACTGGAAGGAATACGTCGATTGCTGTCTGAAGGGCGGCGGCAAACCGAGCGCGAACTTCGATTACGCCGCGCCGCTGACCGAGGCCGTGCTGCTGGGCTGTCTGGCCAGCGATTTTCCCGGCGAAAAACTCACCTGGGACGCCGCGAACCTGCTCATCCCCAACTCCGAAGCCGCGCAAAAGCTGGTGACGCGCACCTACCGAGCCGGCTGGGAGGTGTAGCTCAGGCAGAATGCCCGAGCTACTGCTTCCAATTGCTCCAGGCGCCCGCACCGCCGCAAAAGGCTCCGCCGAGGCGCGGCTCGGTGTCTTGCTCGGGCAGGAGCCAGACTTGACGATGGCGGCGGTCTTTGCGGGTTTTTTTGATGCCGCGCACGAGGCGGCGGCCGGCGATGGCGAGCAGCACGCCCAGCAGGATGGCGATGGTGGCAAGGCTGGCCGGAGGCAGGACGAGGTCGAAACCGAGATCGAAATTCGCGAGCGGTCCGGCCATCGCCGCTGGCGCGGGCGTGGGCACTGTTGCAGGCGGCGGGTTGGGTTGGGGGCCGACTTCGGCGAGCGGTTGCGCGGGCGCGTCGCCGGCGGGAGTTGAGCCGGGCGGCTGCGATCTCGCCAGCTCTTTTTGCAGCCAAAAGACGCGGATGGAAAGCTGGACCACGAACTCATGGAGTTGGCTTTCCGGCTGGGAGACGGCTTCGGCCTCGGCGATGCAGGCCTCCATCAAGCGGGTGAGGTAGGTGGTGGAGACGGTTTGATGCGCGTCGCGCGGCAGGAAGAAGCGGGCGCGCCAAGGCTCGCCCAGCGGATAGACGAGCAGGGCGGCGCGGCGGGCGGCGAGGCTGCCCTGGGCCAGACGGTCCAGCGGCGCATCGTCCGGCAGCTTTTCATCCCGGGCCAGGAGCAGCACGATGATGGGGATGCGGGATTCCTCGGCGTGATAACCGAGAAAGCGGCGCAGATCCTCGGCCTGGGTCTCGGGCAGCTCGGCGCCGGGGTCGATGAGTGGGTCATTGCCGGGCCAGTCCGTGGCGGCGGCGAGGAATTCGGGCGTGACATCGCGCAGGTGGATGGCGGGGGTCGGTTTGTTCGCGGCGGGCGCGTCCGGCTCGCGGCGGGGCGGCATCAGCCCTTCCGGGAGGAAGAGGGACAGGCCGTTGCGGAAGGATTCCAAGGAGTCGCCAAAGACGGCGGGCGGGCCGTCGGGGTAGCGCGGGATGAGGGCCGGGCCGGCTCCCGGCACGGAGGGGTCTTGCCCTTCGCCGAGACCGGGCAGCAGATCGTTGAGCAGGGGCGGGGCTGCTTCCACGGCCAGCCGCCGCCATTCCTCGTGGGTCCAGACTGGCAGCGGCAGGTCGTCCCCGGCGGGCTCCGCCGCGGGCGCGGCGCCGTCGTTTTGCGCCGGGCAGTCCGCGGCGGCAAGCAGCACTGCGGCCACGCCGAGGCGAAAGCGGATCGCGAGGGAGAGGGAACGGGCTGCGGGGAAGGAGATCATATCATCGTTTGCCGCGGGCGGGTTGGCGCGCGGGCTTGCTGTGGCCGAGCCGGAGCGGCGAGAAACCGTAATCCGAGGGCGAACCGCCGCGGGCCGGCGGCGGCTCGGCTTCCACCCGGCGGCGGGAGGCTTTGCCCAGGCTGCGCAGTTGCTCGGACAGCCCGCCGATGGCGAGCCGGGCGGCGGCGGCCCACTGGCTGGAGCGCAGGGGGGGCATCATGCCGGCCAGCAGGCTGCCGACAGAGGCGGCGGGCAGCAGCGCCTCCAGCGCGTAACCGAGCGCGATGCCGTGCGCGCCGGCCACGGGATCGATGACGCAGACGATTCCGAAGTCGTTGCGTTTGGCGAATTGGTGGGTGGAGAACGCGCCGTGGTTGAGCATCCACATGCCCAGCTCCAGCGGGTTCAGCTTCGGCGGCAGCGCGCCGTAGTAGAGCGCCAGGAAGGACTGCGGAAACTGGCGCTCGAAATCATCGAGCAAAACCTCAAGCTGGCGTGTCTCTTCCAGGCGCAGGCAATGGGCAGCGTCCGTGATGCGCTCCAGGCGGACCCAATCACTGCCAAGGTAAGCGCCGAGAGCGCCGTCGCTAAAACCGCACTGATCGCAGAAAGGCTTCTGCGGCACGAGGGGAGTCGAGCAGTGCGGACAATTCATATATTTGTTAATTTATCATAATAATCAAAAAATCTCAACCGAAAAAAGCGCTCCTGATGAAAGGAGGCACCGTTTTTTTGACCTGCATTTTACCCTCATGGTTTTTGAAAGACAAGTTACTTAAGTTGGTAGGTTTTTTTTGCAATTTAAACATGCAAAATCCTAGTTGCTGAAAGGAATTCGAGAAAGGGGAATGGGGAGGGCGGACGGCTCATTGATTATACCGTGGAATGCCAGTGGGTTTGCGGTTGATCGGCCTCGCGAAATCCATCGTCGAAGCGCATCAGGGCGGCATCCGCTATGATGTGCTGCCGGACGGGCGCACCCAGGTGAGGTGACGTTTCCTCTCCGCCGCCACTCAAATGCAGACGGATAAACTCCAGCGGCGTGATCGGCTGCGGCTTGTAGCCTGCGTTTGCCAGCGGCGCGAAGTGCTTGTCCTCGGTGATAATGTAGTCGGCATGCGCGGCGATGGCGCAGTCGGTGAACTTGTTGTCGTCGGGATCGTCAGCGATGATTTGGAATTGATAGTGCGGATTCACGAAAACCACGATGGTGGTATCGACGCAGACCGTCATGATTGCCGGTTACGGTTCCGATACGCACGAATGACTTCGGTCAGGTCATCCCACTTGCCGGCGGCGCGTTCCGCCTCGGCTTGTTCGGAGATCAGTGCGCGGAGTCTGATCGATTCGGCAAGGAGGTCCAAGTCATGGAGCCGCACCAGCGTGTCTTCATCCATTTGGGCGACTCGCTTCATCATCTGCTCGCGCAGATTCTTCGGAACGGGTTGTGGCAGTGTCGAGGTCATGCCTGCCGATTTTAAGCCCCGCGCTCCTGTTTTCCACCCCTGTTTCTCATGCTGAACTCCATCGTATCCTGGGCGCTGAACATGACCGCCTCCACCGCCGCGCTCGCCCTGCTGCCCCTCGTTCTGAAAGGCGACGTTCCCGGCAACGAAATCGAGCGCCCCATGGCCCTCGTCATCCTCGGCGGGCTGGTGACGAGCACATTGTTGAATTTGTTCCTGCTGCCCGCGCTGTATGCGCGGTTTGGTGGCAGGGGAAAATAAGGTTCATCCGGGAAGTGGGTGAGGAACAGGCAGTGAGGTGTGGCATCGGGAGCTTGGAGGCAGCGGCGTGAGCAAGGAACGGCGCTTGCCAAAGTGCCAGGACGGATGGGAATACCCGGCAAGGCAAGCCTTTGTCTTTCAATGAGTTCATGTTGAAATCCTCACTTTTTGCCTGGCATCTTTTTCGGGGATTCGGAAGGCGGGCTTGCGATTTGAGGTTTTGAATGGCAGAATCCTCTTCATGACTGCTACACTGACATTGGATAATTCTGGGAGGCTCTTGCTGCCTGCCCCGATTCTTCGTGTGCTGGGCATGCAGCCGGGCGTTGAAATGAAGGTGGAAGTGACTCCAGGACGTATTGAATTGCTCAATGACCAGGAAGATGCAGTTCCAGTGATCACCGAACTCTCGCCGGATGGAACGCTTCTGTTCCCTGCGGGGGTGAAGCCGCCTTCGGTGAAAAGAATCGTCGCTGCCATCAAGTCAGACCGGGAAGACCGGATCAACAAGCTCAGCCGCCGATGAGAGTGCTGTGCGACTCTTCCGTGCTGATCGCGGCCTTCTTGCCAAGTGAAGATCATCATTCGGCCAGCGCTGCGTTGTTGAACGGGGCCGGCACGATGATCGTTCATGTTCATGCGCTGAACGAGACCTTTGCCACGCTCACGGGCGGCTCACTCGGCTTCCGGGTGGATGCCGGTCTCGCCGCTCGTTTGATCAGGGAACGAATCGTCTCCCGATCCACCGTGATCGTGCTTGATTCGGATGATGTCCCCGATGCGCTGGACAAGGCCCGCTCCCACGGCGTTCGCGGAGGTGCCGTATATGACTACATGCACCTTGTCGCCGCGAGAAAGGGCAATGCCGATGTTCTTTACACGCTGAATCTTGCCGACTTCCAACACCTGCATCGCGAGGGTGATCCAGAGATCCGGCATCCGTGAAGAAAAGGGGTTCGGAAGGAGTGGCGGGCAAGCGGCGGAAATATGGGTTTTCGGATTTTGCGCCGCATTTGGCGGTGCTGGCAGATTTTCCAGCGGAAAGTCACAGGAGGGTTGCGGGGGCAGGGGCTTTGCCTTACAAACGGGAGCGCTTCCGGGAGGGCCGGGGGCTTTTTGTTCCGTCATGACTTCCATTTCGATCCGTCAACTGACCAAACGCTTTGGCCGCGGCACGGTGCTGCACTCGGTGAGCCTGGATGTCCGGGAGGGGGAGCTGTTCTTTCTGCTGGGGCCGAGCGGTTGCGGGAAGACGACGCTGCTGCGCCATATCGCGGGGTTTTACGAGCCGGACGAGGGCGGCATTTTTTTCGATGACAAGGAGGTGACGCGGCTGCCGGCACACCAGCGGGAGGCGGGCATGATGTTCCAAAGCTACGCGCTGTGGCCGCATCTGACGGTGGCGCAGAATGTGGCGTTCGGGCTGGAGGAAAGGAAGCGGCCGGCGGCGGAGATCGCGCAGCGGGTGGAGGAGGCGCTGGAGCAGGTGCAGCTCGGCGGGCTGGGTGGGCGGCGCATCCAGCAGCTCTCCGGCGGGCAGCAGCAGCGGGTGGCGCTGGCGCGGGCGCTGGTGATTCATCCGAACTGCCTGCTGCTGGACGAGCCGTTGTCGAACCTGGACGCGAAGCTGCGCATCGAGATGCGGGCGGAGATCCGGCGCATCTGCAAGGGGTTCGGGCTAACGGCGATCTATGTGACGCACGACCGCGACGAGGCGCTCTCGATGGCGGACCGGATGGCGATCATGGATCACGGGCGCGTGGTGCAGGTGGGGACGCCGGAGGAGGTGTACCGGAATCCGGAGACGCCGATGGTGGCGGAGTTCCTGGGCGAGACGAATTTCATCGAGGGCACAGTGGTGCAGGAGAGCAGCCGGCCCGGGCTTTACAATGTGGAGACGGCGGCGGGCATCCTGCGCGGGCGGCCCAGCGGTCACGGCTGGACGCCGGCGCCGCGGCAGCCGGTGCTGGTTTCGATCCGGCCGGAGGCGTTTAGTTTTCACCAACTGTTCGACACACCGAACCGGCTGGCGGCGCGGGTGGCGGGCACGACTTATCTCGGCGCGATGGTGCAATATGAGATGATGCTGGCGGGCGGTCCCGTGGTGCGGGTTTTGGAAATGAATCCAGAGCGGGTGCGCCATGCCGGGGAGCATGGGTTGCAGTTGACGGTGGCGATGAAGGACGTAGTGATTTTGAGGAAATAACAAGCGATGAACGCGGAGGAAACCAGCACCCATTATCCCGGCACGACGGCGGCGCGCGCTCCGCATCCCGTGCTGGAGTGGCTGGCGCGGCATAAAAAAGAGACGGTGGTGCTGGCGGCGCTGCTGGTGGTGCTGGCCGGGCCGTTCCTGCTGCGGCCGGCGGGGTCGGCGGGGCCGTCGCGTTACGACCGGCGGCTGGTGGTCATCACGCCGCATCATGAGATCATCCGGCGCGAGTTTGGCGCGGCTTTCGCGAAGCATTGGAAGGAGAAGACGGGGGAGGTGGTGTTTGTGGATTGGCGGGTGCCGGGCGGGACTTCGGACATCGCGCTGCTGTTGAAGTCGGAGTACACGAGCGCGTTTCAGTATCATTGGGAGAAACGGATCGGGAAGGATTGGAGCCACGAGGTGGCGCAGGCCTGCCTGGATGGGAAGCTGGCGCTGCCGGACGGGCCGGAGTTGTCCTGGAAGCCGGAGGAGCGGGCGCGGCGGGCGTTTTTGGAGTCGGAGGTGGGGATCGGGGTGGACGTGTTTTTCGGCGGCGGGCCGTATGATTTTCAGCAGCAGGCGCGCGCGGGTGTGCTGGTGGCGTCGGCGAAGGATGGCAAGGGCGGGATGGCGGCGGTGAAGCAGGCGCATCCGGAGTGGTTCTCGGAGAAAGGCATCCCGGAGACGCTGAGCGGGGAGACTTTTCGGGACAAGGAGGGGCGCTGGGCGGGCACTTGTTTGTCGAGCTTCGGCATCGTGTTCAATCGGGACGTGCTGAAACGGCTGGGCATCGGCAAGGAGCCGGAGCACTGGCGGGACTTGGCCGATCCGCGGCTGATGGGCCAGGTGGCGCTGTCCGATCCGTCGAAGAGCGGCTCGGTGACGAAGGCCTTCGAGATGGTGATCCAGCAGCAGATGCGGGAGCAGTTCGTGCGGCTGCAAGCGCAGACGGAGGAGGGGCGTTTCAGAAAAACGACGGCGGAGATCGAGAGCGAGGCGGTGCGCGCGGGCTGGCGGGAGGGGATGCGGCTGATCCAGCGCATCGCGGCGAATGCGCGTTATTTCACGGATTCATCGCCGAAGATTCCGCTGGAGGTGCTGCGCGGAGATGCGGCGGCGGGGATGTGCATCGACTACTACGGGCGCTCGGCGGAGGAGCAGGCGCGGCGGGCGGACGGTACGTCGCGCATCGGGTTCGTGGCGCCGGTGGGCGGCACGGCGGTGTCGGTGGACCCGATCGGGATGCTGCGCGGAGCGCCGGAGCCGGAGCTGGCGGCGGCGTTCATGGAGTTCGTGCTGTCGGAGCGCGGACAGTCGCTCTGGGGTTACCGGGCGGGCGAGCCGGGCGGGCCGATGAGCGTGGCGCTGCGGCGGCTGCCGGTGCGTCGGGATTTTTACACGCCGGAGCGGCTGGCGCGGATGAGCGACGCGGACGAGCGGCCTTTTGAAAAAGCCGAGGCGTTCCAATACGAGGCGGAGTGGACGGGGCCGGTGTTCAACGCCATCCGGTTTCTGATCCGCATCATGTGCGTGGACACGCACGATGAGTTGCGCGAGGCGTGGGCGGCGCTGGATCGCGCGGGTTTCCCGCAGCAGGCGACGGCGACGCTGCAAGAGCTGGGGATGATTCATTTCGACAATGCGGCGGATGCGGTAACGCAGGCGCTGGCTTCCCGCGACAAGGCGCAGGAGACGCGGCTGGCGCGCACGCTGGGGGATGCCTTCCGCAAACAATACCGGCTGGCCGCGAGTCTGGCGCGGCGCGGGCAGTGATCGCAAGGAACCACGAATGAACACGAAGAGACACGAAGAATGGCAGAGGGCAGGGCGCAGGGCGCAGGGGGTGTGGGGCGAGCCGCTGGCTCGCCGCGTAGAGCGCAGCGCGCTGGGAGTGTTGCTCTGCTCTTTGCCATGGGAGGAGCGAGGTCGCTCGGGGGAAGTCTCACGACTTCCGCTACTTGCGCTCCGCGCTTGCGGGCGAGCCGGCGGCTCGCTCCACGCTCTGCGCTTTGTCATGGGAGGAACGGGGTCGCTCGGGGGAAGTCTCACGACTTCCGCTACTTGCGCTCTGCGCTTGCGGGCGAGCCGGCGGCTCGCTCCACGCTCTGCGCTTTGTCATGGGAGG
>CAZNKC010000054.1:20330-26226 GCA_964573315.1 uncultured Verrucomicrobiaceae bacterium
AACGGGGTCGCTCGGGGGAAGTCTCACGACTTCCGCTACTTGCGCTCCGCGCTTTGCGGGCGAGCCAGCGGCTCGCTCCACGCTCTGCGCTTTGTCATGGGAGGGGCGTGGTAGCATGAGCCGCAAACTGAGCATCACTGTCTTCGCTGTGGTGACGGCGTTCTTCGCCTGCTTTTTCCTGGCGCCGATCTGGAGCACGGTGGTGGCGGCGTTTCGCGGCGCGGACGGGGCGTTCACTTTTGAATTCGTGCGCGAGGTGTTTCGCAACGAGTTGTATCGCGAGGGGCTGGCCAACGCGTTTTGGATCGCGGTGTGGACAACGCTGGGTTGCTTGGTGCTGGCGCTGCCGCTGGCGGTGCTGCATGTGCGCTGCCAGTTTCCGGGCAAGCTGCTGCTCAATTCCCTGGTGCTGACGCCGCTGGTGCTGCCGCCGTTCGTGGGCGCCATCGGGGTGCGGGCGATGCTGGGGCAGGCGGGGGCGTTCAACAGCCTGCTCATCAATCTGGGCTTGATGGACGCGGCGCAGCCGGTGGACTGGCTGGGGCAGGGGCAGATGTTCGGCATCGTCATCATGGAGGTGCTGCATCTCTACCCGATCCTTTATCTCAATGCGGCGGCGGCGCTGGCGAATTTGGATCCGGCGCTGGAGGAGGCGGCGGCCAACCTGGGTTGCACACCGGGGCGGCGCTTCCGGCGAGTGACGCTGCCGCTCATCATGCCGGGGGTGTTCGCGGGCGGCACCATCGTTTTCATCTGGGCCTTCACGGAGTTGGGTGTGCCGCTGGTGTTCGACTTCGACCGGGTGACCTCGGTGCAGATTTTCCGCTCGATCAACGACCTCAGCGGCAACCCGTTCCCTTACGCTCTGGTGTTCGTGATGCTGGTGTTCAGCGCGGGTTTTTACATTTTGGGCAAGGTGCTGTTCGGACGCAACGCGGCGGCGGGCGGCGGCGGACGGGCGACGACGGCGCGCGAGGTCGTTGTGCTGAGTCCGCTGCGCGGCTGGCTGGTGACGGCGTTGTTCGTGGGGGTGACGTTCCTGGCGGTGGTGCCGCACCTGGGCGTGGTGTTTTTGTCCTTGGCCTCTGACTGGTATCAAACGGTGCTGCCCACGGGCATCACGCTGGATCACTACCGCGACGCGCTGGGGCATGAGCTGACGCTGGCCTCGATCAGCAACAGCCTCAAATACTCGTCGCTGGCGATGCTGGTCGATCTCGTCTTGGGCGTGGGCATCGCCTACGTGGTGGTGCGCACACGCATCCCCGGCCGGCAAATCCTCGACACGCTGGCGATGCTGCCGCTGGCGGTGCCGGGACTGGTGCTGGCTTTCGGTTACTTGGCGATGTCGCGAGAGGGGCAGCCGCTGCATTTCCTCATGCTGGGGGAAAACCCGCTGCTGCTGCTGGTGATCGCGTACTCGGTGCGGCGGCTGCCGTACGTGGTGCGGTCGGCCACGGCGGGTTTCCAGCAGGTGAACCCGGCGCTGGAGGAGGCGGCGCAAAACCTCGGCGCCACGCCGGAGCGCGCGCTGTGGCGGGTGACGCTGCCGTTGCTGGCGCCGAACTTGGTGGCGGGCGGCCTTCTGGCCTTCGCCTTCGCCATGCTGGAGGTGAGCGACTCGATGATCCTGGCGCAGCAGGCGGCGCATTATCCGATCACCAAGGCGATCTATTCGCTGATCGGCGCGCTCGGCAGCGGGCCGAATCTGGCGGCGGCGCTCGGCGTTTGGGCGATGCTGTTTCTGACCGTGACCATCGTCGGCGCGGCGGTGCTGCTGGGCAAAAAGATGGGGGCGTTGTTTCGGGGGTGATCTGGCAAAGCGCAGAGAGCAGGGCGCAGAGCGTCAACGCCTTGCGTTCTGCGCACTGCTCTTTGCCCCCTCACGGCTTGGTTGCCGGCACCAGCAGCGTGGTGACCACCGGACGATGGTCGCTGGCTTTTTCGAAGTCGCCAGCGCGGTACACGAAGGTTTGTTCTTTCCAGACGAAGGGTTTGAGGGCGCGGCTGACGAAGAGGTAGTCGAGGCGGGAATAGAGATCGGCGGTGGCCCAGTAGTGCGTCCAGACTTCATCCTGCGTGTCGCGGGGGCGGAGGTCTTCCAGGTAGGCTGGGCCGGTGCGCGAGCCTTGCACGGCTTTGATGGCGGGCTCGTTGCGGTATTCGTTGAAGTCGCCGTAAAGCAGGAGGCGCGCGGCGGGGTCGTCTTCCAGGATGGAGTCGAGATGCTTGCGCAGCAGGGCGGCTTCGTTGCGGCGCATGAGGGCTTGGTCGCCTCCCGGCACCTCGCGTTTCGATTTGAAATGGATGCCGAGACAGCGCAGCGGGAAATCCTCCCGCAGGCTGAGGGTGACATCGAGGATGCCGCGCTGGATGAACATCGTGCGGCCGTTCATCTCGTAGGTGAGATCGGATTGCGACTGGCGGGCGGTGATGGGGAAACGGGAGAGCAGGCCGAGACGGCGGTCGGCGTCACCGCCCTGGGCGAGTTCGCTGTGCGGCAGGTCGATGCCGCTTTTCCGGAGGAGGGTCTGGATTTCGGCGAGGTCCGCGGCGGTGCCGATCTCGCTGAGGCCGATGATGTCCGGCTTGAGGGTCGTCAGTGTCTGGATGACGGCTTGTTTTTCCGCGCCGGCTTTGGTGGTTTGTTTTTGGAGCACGCCGTTTTCGAAGCGGTCCATGACCAGCCAGTTGCGCACGTTGTAGGCGCAGAAAACGACGGGCTGCGGCGGCGGGACGGCGGGCTTTTTCTCCGCGGCGGCGAGGATGCCCGCCGCGAGGAAAACGAGCGCGATCAAAAACGGGCCAAAACGCCTGACAGCGACGGAGCGATCCATGCCGGGCAAGTCGCGCTGGAGACGGGAATCAGACTTCGGAATCCGAAGTGGAACCGACAGGCTGGCGGGTGGCCTCGGCGGTTTCGCGTTTTTGGCGCGGCTCCTGGATGGTCGGGCGTTCCACTTCCTCCTGGGCGCGATGGAGCTCGCTTTCGAACTCCTCACGGGCCTTTTTGAACTCGCCCATGCTCTTGCCCAGGCTGCGGGCGAACATGGGGAGCTTCTTGGCTCCGAAGAGAATGAGGATCAGGATGCCGATGATGACCAGCTCCGGCGTGCCGAGCGGTCCGATTCCTGCGATAAAAGGTGGTGTATTCATGAGGGTAGTCATGCCATGGAAACGGTCCGGCGCAAGGGCGACTTTCAAGGAATGCTGCCGTCTCGAAACGAGGCAGGGCTGCGAAGCGCGGTCGGGTTGGCGGGAAAGGCTTTTACGGAGCCTGTCCGCATCTTCCGCTGGCATGACCGGGACGTGGCGTTTATGGTCCTCTGTTTCCATGGACCAACGGCGCAACAAACTTGACCGCGATGAGGGACGCCGGTTCAGCGGCGTCTTCAGTTTTGACCGGTTTTACCGGCTGAACCGCCGCGCCTTGATTTGGATCATTCTCGGATTCCTGCTGTGGCTGCTGAGCCCGTTTTTCAGCCTCATCTTTCTGACGTTCGTCTTCGCCTTCATCGCCGCGCCCATCGCCGATTTCTTTGCGCGGCGGTTGCGGCTGAACCGGCATGTGGCGATCTGCCTGACCTTCGGCATCTTCGTCGCCACGATCTCCGCGGTCTCGGTTTTCGTCGTGCCGCAGGTGGCGCGGGAGGCGTTCAGCTTGGTGGGCAACCTGCCCAAGACCGAAGAGCGTCTCTTTGAGCTGCGCAAGGACATCATCGCCAAATACCCCGCCGTCGAACCGATCCTGATGAACTACCTGCGCAGCACGATCCCCGATACTGCGCTGGCTGAGCTGTCCGAGCACGAGGCCGCGCTCATGGGGCCTTTTCCGCCTGACGCCACTCCGCCCGCGGCTGCCATTGCCAGTCCGTCCCTGACGCCTGACGAGACGCAGGCCGCCGACGAGGCCGAGCGCGAGTTGCTGCGCGCGGCGCGCAAGGATGAGGCCATCATCCATCTGTTTTTCAGCCATCAAATCCAAAAGCTTACCGACGCGACGCCCGGCATCATCCGCATGATGTGGGCGGCTTCGGCGACGATCCTGCTGGCGCTGCTCTTCAGCTTCCTGATCTCGTTGGACCTCTCCCGCCTCGGTCAGGAGGTGCGGAATCTGCGCGCCTCGCGCCTGCGTGATTTCCATCAGGAGGTGGCGCAGCCGGTGGTGCGCTTCGCTTTCGTCGTTGGCCGCGCGATTCAGGCGCAGGCGATGATTGCGATGGTCAACACCGTGCTCACGCTGATCGGTCTGCTGATTCTCGGGGTTCCTTCGCTGGCCGTGCTCTCGATGATCGTCTTTCTGTGCAGCTTCATCCCCGTGCTGGGGGTGTTCATCTCGACCACGCCCATCGCGCTGGTGGCGCTAAACGCGGGCGGCTTGAATCTGGCGGTGCTTTCCGTGGTGATGGTCATTGCCGTCCATGCCGTGGAGGCTTACCTGCTCAATCCGTTGATTTACGGCAAGCATCTCAAGCTCAATCCGGTGCTGGTGCTGATCATCCTGTTCATCGGCCACCACGCTTTCGGTGTGTGGGGGATGCTGCTGGGCGTGCCGGTGGCGCATTATTTCATCCACGATGTCTTCGGCGTGCCGATCTGGAGCGAGCGGCATCTGGGGCGCAAGGGGTTTTTTGCCAAACGGGATGAGCCGGCTGGTGATGTGGGGCGGTCTGGAGAGGAGTCTGCTGATTGAGGATTCGGCGGGGTGTATGGAGAGCGGGTGCCATCACCCGCTGTTTGTGGGTGGGGCATTCAGGCAGAATGCCTGATCCTAAAAACCGAGTTGATGGTTGGTAGTTGAGTGTTGATAGTCCAAAACCAGCGGCCTACGCCGAAAGCACCACTTACCCGGAGAGTGAGTCACTAACGCGGCACAAGTCGCTTATTTTCAGTCTATCAACCATCAACTTTCAACCATCAACCCGGCTTTTAGGCTGAATGACTCGTCTCAGGCAGAATGCCTGGGCTACGTCACTCTTCGATGCGGGCCAGGTAGGTGAGGGAGCGGTCTTCGCCGCGGCGGGCGATGATGATGATCTGGGCGCGTTTTTCTCCGATGTAACCGGTGCTGGTGATGCGGCGGACGCTGTCCTCGCTGGTGAGGGTGGGGCGGAGGGCGACGGCGCGGTCGCCGTCGATGCCGAGGAGGCGGTAGGCTTCGTTGTCGGAGACGCGGCGGTCGTCCTCGGTGCCGGCGATGCCGTCGGGTCCGTCGCGCTGGCTGAGGTAGTTTTCGACGTCGCTGGCGGAGGAGCCGGAGACGGCGATGAGGGTGTCTTTGAAGGCGGTGCGGAGGTCGATGACGCCGTCGCTGTGAACGGAGAAGTACTCGCGCCAGTCGGGCTTGAGGCGGTCCACGACGTTCATGCCGCGGACGAGGAGCATTTCATCGACGTTGATGAAGCCGAGCTGGCGCGGCATGTCATAGATGCCGAGGTTTTTGTAATAGGCGGATTCGGCGCCGTTGGGCCGGGCGTCGTCGTCGCGGTCCATCCAGTCGGCGAGGGAATCGACGGCGATGGAGGCTTGCTCGGCGGTGAGACCCCAATAGATGAAGAGATTATAGACGGCTTCGCCGAGGCGGGAATCGACGAGGTAGTTGATGGGGATGCGGGCGCCTTCGTAGTTGATGACGACGTCGAAGCCGCTGTCGGTGCCGACTTTTTGTTTCAAGGCGGGGTCACCGCGCCGGATGTCGGGATGCAGGCCGACGGCGAGGCCGCTCTCGGCGAGGTAAAGGGCGCGGAATTCGGCGTTGGCGAGCGTGGCTTCGGAGACGGAGTAGCCGATGTACTCGACGACGCCCATGACGGTGAGGGACATGAAGAGCACGGCCCAGATCATGAGCATGAGGGCGGAGGCGCGGGTGCGGCGGGGGGCGGGGGGCGGAAGAGGG
>CAZNKC010000055.1:0-8372 GCA_964573315.1 uncultured Verrucomicrobiaceae bacterium
AGAGGCCGGTGAGCATCGAGTTGCGGCTCGGTCCGCACAACGGGAAGGCGCAGTAAGCGCGCTCGAAGCGCACGCCGCGCGCCGCCAGCTTGTCAAGGTTCGGCGTCTTCGCCCGCGGATCGCCGTAGCAGCCGAGGAAATTGTTCAGGTCATCGGAGATGAGAAACAGTACATTGGGCTTGTCAGCAGCCTGGGCGAGCCCGGCCAAAAGAAGGAACAGCGGGAGGAAAAGACGTTTCATGGCGCATGGAAAACGCACGGCGGCGGCATGTCTTGCGGGCATCTCTCCTCTGCTTTTTTTAGACAGGATTCCAGGATGGTCAGGATTAACAGGATGGGGGTTTTGTTCTTTATCTCATCATCCTGTTAATCCTGAAAATCCTGTCCATCCTGTCTAAAAAGAACGAACGCTATTTGCAAAGCGCCTCGTCCAAGTTCAGCACCAACTGGCAGAGCGCGGTCCAGGCGGCGTGGTCAGTGGGAGACAGGTTTTCATCGCGCGGGGATTCGCCGACTCGGAGCAGGGCGTCCGCGGCGGCGGGATCAGCGGCAAACTGGGCGCGCAGCCAAGCAAGACGTTTCAGCAAGACAGCGCGCTCCTCGGCAGCCGGCGCGCGGGCGAGAACGAGGCGGTAGAGATGGTCGAGGCGACCCGCATCAGGGGAGGCGGCGCTCTGTTTCAAACCATCCTGTGAATCCTGCAAAAATCTCGTCAATCCTGTCTGAGACGGAGAGAAGCAAAGCACCCGCTGCGCCAACGCACGCGCGGCCTCGACGTAGGTGATGTCGTTGAGCGTGGTCAGCGCGTGCAGCGGGGTATTGGTGCGTTTGGCTTTGACCTCGCAGACTTGGCGGGCGGCGTTGTCGAACAGCATCGTCGGTCCGACGATGCGCCGCCAGAAGGTGTAGAGCGTGCGGCGGTAGAGCGATTCGCCGTGATCCTGCACGTAGCTTTTTTTGCCGAAGGTGGCTTCCTCCCAGATGCCGGGCGGCTGGTAAGGTTTCACGGAGGGACCGCCCAGGTCCGGGTTGAGCAGGCCGGCGGCGGCGAGCGCCACATCGCGCAACATCCAGGACGGCATGCGATGGCGCGGGCCGCGCGCGAGCAGGCGGTTTTCGGGGTCGCGCTCGGCCAGGGCCGGCGTGACTTTGGCGCTCTGCCGGTAGGTGCGGCTGGTGACGATGAGGCGGATCAGGTGCTTGATGTCCCAGCCGCTGTCCATCAGTTCCACGGCCAGCCAGTCGAGCAATTCGGGATGACTGGGTTTCTCCCCTTGCAGGCCGAAGTCTTCGACGGATTTCACCAAGCCCGTGCCGAAGAGCGCCTGCCAGTAACGGTTCACCGTGACGCGCGCGGTGAGCGGGTTGTCGCGCGCGACGAGCCAGCGCGCGAGGTCGAGGCGGTTGGCGCGGGCCTCGGGCGGCGGTTCACCGGCGAGAGCAACGGGCATGGCGGCGGTGACCTTGACCTCGGTGGGTTTGTCATAGGCGCCTTTGTCGAGGATGAAGGTGTCCCGCAGCTCCGCGAGCTGGTCCATAATCATGACCTTGGTGACGTTGCTCTGCGCGGAGTCGCGGGAGCGCAAGACGCTGAGGTGTTTTTTCAGCACCGTGACGTAGGCGGGGTCGTTGCCATCGGTTTCAAAATAGCCGATGGCCTCCAGGATGCCGTCCACGGTGCGGCGGGCGGGCACGCGGGCGGCGAGGGTGGCGGACAGGTTGCCGGGCAGCTTGGCGGCGTCCGATTCGGTGAGCGGCGCGCCCTGGGGTCGGGGAAATTTTTTCAACTCGAAGGCTTCCACTTCCTTGACCACGGCGTTGAGCTTGCGCTGCGCGGCGGCGACGCGGGCTTCATCGGCGGGCGTGGAGAAATCGAGCGCGGGGACGCCCTTGCCGTCGCGTCCGGCGCCGGTTTCGGACATCTGGTTGAAGATGTCGTAGAACGCGTAGTAATCGCGCTGGCTGAGGGGATCGTATTTGTGATCGTGGCAGCGGCAACAGTTGAAGGTGGCGGCCAGCCAGAGGGTGCCGGTGGTCTCGACGCGGTCGAAGACGTTCTCCACGCGCGTCTCCTCGGCGATGCGGCCGCCTTCGCCGTTGTGCATGTTGTTGCGATGGAAGCCGGAGGCGAGCTGCTGCGAGCGCGTGGCGTCCGGCAGCAGGTCGCCGGCGATCTGCTCGATGGTGAACTGGTCGTACGGCATGTTGGCGTTGATGGCATCCACCACCCAATCCCGCCACGGCCACATGGTGCGCTCGGGGTCGCCTTGAAAGCCGTTGGTGTCGGAGTAGCGCGCCGCGTCCAGCCAGTCCCAGGCCCAGCGCTCTCCGAAGCGCTGGGAGGCGAGCAGGCGATCCACGAGGGTTTGGAATGACGAATGACGAATGACGAATGACGAAGTGGAATGCCAAGCTTCGACGAAGGCCGCGGCTTCCTCGGGCGTGGGCGGCAGGCCGGTGAGGTCGAGCGTCATGCGGCGTATGAGCGTCTCCGGCGCGGCCTCGGGTGAAAAAGCCAGCCCCTCCCCCTCCAGCCGCGCCGCCACAAAAGCGTCGATCGGATTTGATGCGCTACGCTTCCCTTCGGGCAGCCTGCGGCTGTCTGTCTCGCTGCGCTCGGCTCGGATTTCGGACTTCGGGCTTCCCGTTTCCGGCAGCGCTGGACGCAACGGCGGCTCGTAGGCCCAGTGTTTTCCCCAAGCCGCGCCCTGCGCCACCCATTGCTTGAGCCGTTCCTTTTGCGCGGCGGTCAGTTTGCGCAGCGCCTTGGGCGGCGGCATCACGTCATCGGGGTCATCGGTGAGGATGCGCTGGATGATCTCGCTTTGAGCCGGGTCGCCGGGCACGATGGCTGTGGCGCCGCTTTTGCCCGTGCTGAACGCGCTTTCCTGGAGGTCGAGCCGCAGGCCGCCTTTGCGCGCTTTTTCATCCGGGCCGTGGCAGGTGTAGCAGGTGTCCGAGAGAATGGGCAGGATGTCGCGGGAAAAGCGCACGTCATCCGCGGCGGTGGCCAAACCGACCGCCGACCAAACCATCCAGAAAGCAAGCGTTTGCGACAATCGCAACATCATTGGTCAACAAACGCCGGCCGGGCTTGTGTATTTCGCGCATCCGCTTGGATGAATCCTGCCAAGGGTCCGGCTCAGCCCCAAGGAGCGGTGCTTTGCAAGCGCCGGGGGCGGTTGCAAACCGCCCCTCCTTGGATTGCAAACCACTTCTCCTTGGCGTGATTCCCCTGCAAGTTCGGGCCTGTGAGCGCCGCTTTCTGGCATCATGATTTCACGCCGGGCTTTTCTTCACCAAGGCGCGCTTTGCCTTGCCGGGCATGGCGCGGGGAGCTTGCTGGCGGCCGATGACACGGCCAAGCCGCTGCTGCGCGCGGGGTTGATGACGGACTTGCATTACGCGGACAAGGAATCCACCAAGACGCGGTTCTATCGCGAAGCGCTGGGAAAACTGGACGAGGCGGTGGCGTACTACAACCGCGAGCAACCGGCGCTGGTGGTGGAATTGGGCGATTTCATCGATCAGGCGGATTCCGTGGAATTGGAGACCGAGTGGCTGAAGGTGATGGAGTCGCACTTCGCCAAGCTGGAGATGCCGCGGCACTACGTGCTGGGCAATCACTGTGTGGGCACGCTGACCAAGCAGGAGTTCGCGCAACACTCGCAGGCCGCCGGCGGGCACGCGGCGTTCGAGCATAACGGCGTGACTTTCCTCATCCTCGACGCCTGCTTCCGCGAGGACGGCGTGCCGTATGAGCGGAGCAATTTCCACTGGCAGGATGCGAACCTGCCCCCAAACGAACTCGCCTGGCTGGAAAGCGAACTCGGCAAGGCCGGCGGACCGGTGATCGTGCTGGCGCATCAGCGGCTCGATCTCGACAAGGCCCATGCCGTACGCAACGCCGCCGAGGCGCGCGCGCTGTTGGAAAAATCCGGCAAGGTGCTGGCCGTGTTCCAGGGGCACTCGCACAAGAACGATTACCAGCAGATCGCCGGCATCCACTACACCACGCTGGTGGCGATGATCGAAGGCTCCGGCCTGGAAAACAGCGGTTACACCATGCTGGACATCCTGAGCGACGGCTCGCTGCGCCTGCACGGCTTCCGGCGGCAGGAGAGCCGGGTTTTGAATCGTATTTGAGCTTCCAACACCATCATGAGATCGCTTTTCGCCCTTCTTCTTTTCACCGTTCCTGTGTTCGCCGTCGAACCCGGTTTCGAATCCCTCTTTGACGGCAAATCGCTCGATGGCTGGGAGCACGATGGCAACTGGGCCGTGGTGGATGGTGAGATCGCGCGGGTGGAGAAGGGCAAGTCGCTGACTTACACGAAGGCGAAGGTGCCGGATGATTTTGAGCTGCGTTTCGACTGGAAGGTGTCGAAGGGCTGCAACAGCGGCGTGTATTACCGGCCCGGCCAGTACGAGTATCAACTGCTCGACAACGCCAACAGTCACTACGGCGAGAATCCGCGTCAGAGCGCTGCGGCGTTGTATTTCTGCATGGCGCCGACGAAGGATGTCGTGCGGCCTTTCGGTGAGTGGAACGAGGGCCGCATCGTCTGCAAAGGCACGGTGATCCAGCACTGGCTCAACGGCGAGAAGGTCGTGGACTTCGACTACACCGACCCGCGCTGGGCGGATGCGGTCAAGCTGGTGAGTTATCGCGGCACGGACTTGGCGGCGCGCGGCGGCCGGCTCTGGCTGCAAGACCACGGCGAGCCGGTGTGGTTTCGCAACCTGCGCTGGCGGGCCATCCCGGCGGACGAGCCGCTGGTGAGCGAGAACCTGACGCCGATGCCCGTGCCCGAAGCCGCGCTGGAAAAGGAGCGGGAGCGCATCCGTCAGCTTTTGGACACGAAAAAGAAACCGGCCAAAACCAAAGCCAAAGCCGCGGCGTGGCGGCATGAGGAGTTGCGCCGCTTCAAGGCGGCGGAGGCGAACCAGGGCGTGGCCGTGGACGCGGCGCATTTTTACGCGATCACGAACCGGGCCATCGGCAAGTACCGCAAGGACACCGGCGAGCGCGTGGCCGGCTGGGAGGGGCCGAAGGAGGGTCGCATCATCCATCTGAACGCCGGCTTCGTGCTCGACGGGAAGCTGTGGTGCGCGCATTCAAATTTTCCGGCGATGCCGATGCAAAGCTCGGTGGAGATTTGGGATACGGAGACAATGGCGCATGAGAAAACCATTGACCTGAGCCACATTGATGGATCGCTTACCTGGATGAACCTCCGCGATGGGCAGTGGTTCGCGTGCTTCGCCCACTACGCGAAGACCAGCGATCCGGCGAACACGCGCGTGGTGAAGTTCGACGCGCAGTGGAAGACGCTGGAGGCGTTCCGTTTCCCGAAGGAACTGGTGGCCAAGTTCGGCAAGAGCAGTTCCTCCGGCGGCAGCTTCGCTTTCGGCGGCCGGCTTTTCATCACGGGGCATGACGAGCAGGAGTTGTATGCGCTGGACGTGCCGGAGAAGGGCGAGGTCTTGACGTGGAAAACCACGATTCCGATCAGCGCCCACGGACAGGCCTTCGCCTGGGATCGCGACGAGGAGGGTTTGTTTTATTCCATCGAGCGCAAGACGCGTGAGGTCATTGTCTCGCGCATCACATGGCGGTGAGTGTTGGTGGCAAGGAACGGGGCTTGCCAAGCCCCGCGTGACAGGCGCTTACAAAGCGCCTCTCCTTGGGGGGCGCGCGTGGTATTCGAGGACGAGTAGGAGGACGAGGGCGGTTCAATACCGCCGCACCACTTGATCCTGCGGCGGGCGGCTGTCGTCGGGTTGGGGATAGTCCAGGGTGTAATGCAGGCCGCGGCTTTCGTGGCGGCGGATGGCGCATTCGACGATCAAGGATGCGGTTTCCACCAGATTGCGCAGCTCCAGCAGCTCGCTGGTGATGCGGAAGTTCCAGTAAAACTCCTGCACCTCGCGCTTGAGATTGCGCAAGCGGGCGGCGGCGCGTTGCAGACGCTTGGTGGTGCGCAAGATGGAGACGTAGTCCCACATGAGGCGGCGGATTTCGTCCCAGTTGTGGTAGATGACGACGAGTTCGTCGTTGTCCACCGCGTCGCCGCTCTGCCAGGGAGGCACTTCGATCTCCGGGGCGTCGTCGCGGCGTCCGACGGGCAGTTTTCTCAGCAGATGATTCACCGCGCGGTAGGAAAGGACGACGCATTCCAGCAGCGAGTTGCTGGCCAGCCGGTTGGCGCCGTGCAGGCCGGTGCAGCCCACCTCTCCCACGGCACACAGGCCGCGGATGCGGGTGGCGCCGTTGATGTCGGTCTGCACGCCGCCGCATTGATAGTGCGCGGCAGGCACGACGGGGATGGGATCCCGCGTGATGTCGATGCCCAGTTCCAACAGGTTTTTATGAATGGTGGGAAAGTGCGCAATGACAAAGTCCGCCGGTTTGTGGCTGATGTCGAGATAGACGCACGGGCCGCCGGTGCGCTTGATCTCGTGGTCAATGGCGCGCGCCACGACGTCGCGCGGCGCCAGGGAGCCGCGCTTGTCGTATTTGGGCATGAACTCGTTGCCGTCCTTGTCCACCAGCCGCGCGCCTTCGCCGCGCATGGCTTCGGTGATGAGGAACGAGCGCTTCTGCGGATGATAGAGGCAGGTGGGATGAAACTGGATGAACTCCATGTTCGCCACGCTGGCGCCCGCGCGCCACGCCATCGCCACGCCGTCGCCGGTGGCCACGCGCGGGTTGGTGGTGTAAAGATAAACGCGGCCGCAGCCGCCGGTGGCGAGGATGACACGGTCCGCGCGCAGGGTCAGCACGGAGCCGTCCTCCTCGCGCAAGGCGTAAAGCCCCAGCACGCGGTCCTCGGACACGTAACCGAGCTTGGTCGTGGTGATGAGGTCGATGGCGAAGTGCTTCTCCAGCAGTGTGATGTTCGGCTGCGCGCGCACGGCGGCGAGCAGCTTCTCCGAGATCTCCCGCCCGGTGGCGTCGGCGGCGTGCAGCACGCGACGCTTCGAGTGCCCACCCTCTTTGGTCAGGTCAAATTCCAGATGTCCGTCCGGGGATTCCCGCTGGTCGAAATCCACGCCCCACTCCACCAGTTCCGCGATGCGCGCCGGCCCCTCGGTGATGATGGTGCGCACCGCCGTTTCATCGCACAAGCCGGCACCGGCGATGAGCGTGTCCTGCACATGCTTCTCGATGCTGTCTTCGTCGCTCGTCACGCAGGCGATGCCGCCCTGCGCCCAGTTCGAGTTCGAGTCCAGCGCGCCGCGCTTGGTGACGACCGCCACCCTGCCGTGCCGCGCCGCGTGCAACGCCGCCGACAGCCCGCCCGCGCCGCTGCCGACGATGATGAAATCAAACCGGATCGTCTCCATTCGGTGGCGAATCTGTCACGTTTGCGGGCGGACGCAAGAGTGGCGCGACCGGCTCGGTCGCGCTCAACGGTTCGGCGAGCCAGCGGCTCGCCCCACTGTACCACGCCTCTCCGAGGCGTGTTTTGGGACAGCGGGCGAGGGCGCCCGCGCTCCGGTGTGGCGCGACCGGCTCGGTCGCGCTCACCGCATGGCTGGGCGCGGTGTGTGGAGGAGATTTCGGAAGGCGAGCGATGGCGCTCGCGCTCCAACTATGGCACCAGCTCGATGTTATCGATCAAACGCGCGCCGCCGAAAACGACCGCCAGCGCGATGACGCAGTGTTGATCCTGGCGCGCGACGGACAGTGGCTCCAGCGTGGCGGCGTCCGCCACCTCGATGTAATCCACCCGGCCAAGCGGCGCGTGCGCCGCCAGATGTTCCGCGATGAGGCCACGCAAATTCGCCGCGCCGCTGATGCCTTCCACCCACGCGGCGCGCGCGCGCAGCAGCGCGGCGTACAACGCGGGCGCTTGGACGCGCTCCTCGGGGGTGAGGTAACGGTTGCGCGAGCTGAGCGCCAAGCCGTCCGCCTCCCGCACGGTCTCGACACCGTGCAGGTCCACCGGAAAATCGAGATCGCGCACCAAGCGGCGGACGATGGCGAGTTGTTGGAAATCCTTTTTGCCGAACACCGCGGCGTGCGGCTGGAAGATATTGAAGAGTTTCGCCACCACGGTGCAGACGCCGTCGAAGTGGCCGGGACGGCTGGCGCCGCACAGTGTTTTGGAGAGTGATTTTTCCAAGATCTGGATGCTGCGGTCCGGGTGATACATTTCCTCCAACAGCGGCGCAAAAACCAAGTCCGCGCCCGCCTCCCGGCAGCCGGCCAAGTCCGCGTCCAGGGTGCGCGGGTAGCGGATGAGATCCTCGCCGGGGCCGAACTGGAGCGGGTTGACGAAGAGGCTCACGGCCACGCGACCAGCCGCGCCGGCCAGCCGGCCGGCCTCGCGCACCAGTTCGTAGTGGCCCTCGTGCAGCGCGCC
>CAZNKC010000055.1:8382-26071 GCA_964573315.1 uncultured Verrucomicrobiaceae bacterium
GGCGCGCTGCACGAGGGCCACTACGAACTGGTGCGCGCCCATCGTGGGCACGAGCACCACGGGAGCGGGCGCGTCGTGCCGCCATTGGCGGAGTTCAGAGAGAGTTTGGAGAAAGGTCATGATTTCAGATCACGGGAATCAAAGATGCCGACGCCGGCAAGGAAAAAGGTGAGGTTCATCGCCGCCAGCACGGTGTAACTGCGCAGGATGACCGGCCACTGCGGCTCCTCCGCCAGCGACCGCGCCCAGGACTGCATGTGGTTGGTCATGAGCAGGTGTTTGTAATCTTCCATGAACCCCATGTTGCGCAGGATGAAGTCGATCAACACATAGGACAGCGCGGCGATGGTGGCGGCGGCCGGTTTGATGGGCAGGCAGGAGAGCATGAAGCCGACGCTGCTCACCGTGACCATCCCCGCCGAGAGCAACAGGGAGGCCGTGATGTATTTGCGCATCCCGGCTCCCCAATCGTAAAACGCGGTGATGCCCGCCTCCGGCACGAAGGCGAAAAAGCCGCCGCCCCAGCCGAGCAGCAGCACGCCCATGAGCAGCGCGCTCCAGGTGATGAACTGCACCAGCGCGACGGTGTAGCCGACACAGGTCAGATACTTCACCAGCAGCAGGCGGAAGCGGCTCACCGGACGCGCCAGCAGCATGCGCATGTGGCCGTCCTCGCTTTCCTTGGCCACGATGTCCCCGGCCACCAGCGTCAAATAAATGCCGCCGAGCAAAAACACCGAAGCGCCGAGCAGGATGAGCGCCACGGTCAGCGCGGAGTAGTATTCCTCGAACATCTGGCCCTGCCGGGTGATGAGCCTCTTAAATTGTTCCGAGCCTTTGAGGTGAAACATCGCCAGCACCGTCACCTCCAGCAGGATGAAGGCGACGAAGCCGATGTAGGTGCGTTTGCGCGCCAGCAGCTTGAGCCATTCGGCGCGCCATTGTTGGAGGAAGAGGAGCATGGGAAAATGGGTTGGAGTAAAGCCTTTAGGCGGTCATGGGGCAGGGCGCAAAGGGCAGAGCGCAGGGCGTGGAGCGAGCCGCTGGCTCACCGCGCAGAGGTAGGGCGCAGAGCGTGACGCCCCGCGCTTTGCGCTCTGCACTTTGCCCATGCCTTCGTGGTTCATCTCCGGCGCAGCCCCAGATAAAGCTCCTCCAACGATTGCTTGTGCGGCCGCCAGCTTTCCACGCGCACGCCGCCTTCGACCAGCGCGCGCAGCACGTCGTGGCCTTCCATGCCGGGCGGCAGTTCGACGATGCCCTCGCGGTCCATCTTCAACTCCAGCCGCGCGCACACCACGCGGCCCTCTTGCAGGTCCGGGGAGTCGAGGCGGTAGCGCGCTTTGTTTTCGCCGCGACCCGGCACGATGCCTTCATAGACTTTTTTTCCCTCGCGCAGGATGACGCAGCGGTCGCACATCTGCTCCACTTCCCAGAGCAGGTGGGAGTTGAGCAGGATGGTCATACCGTACTCGTCGCGCAGGCGCAGGATGAACTCGCGGAACTCGGTGATGCCCTCGGGGTCGAGGCCGTCGGTGGGTTCGTCCAACAGCAGGCACTTCGGGCGCGGCAGCAGCGCCTGGGCCAGGGCGAGGCGCTGCCTCATGCCGTGGCTGTAGGTGCCGGTCTTGGCGTCGATGCGGTCGTGCAGCCGCACCAGCCGCACGACGCGGCGCGCCTCCTCCTCATCCCAATACCCTGACAGGCTGCAAAGGGCGCGCAGGTTTTGCCAGCCGGACAGGTAATCGTAAAACGCCGCCGCCTCGTAAATGGCGCCGATCTGCCGCAGCGCCGCCGCCCGCTCCCGCTGCACCGAATGCCCGCCGATGCGCACCTGCCCCTGGTCCGGCCGCACCATGCCGAGCATGATGCCCATCACCGTGCTCTTGCCCGCGCCGTTGTGCCCCAGCAGCCCCACGATCTCCCCCGCGCCCACGTCGAACCCCACGTCATCCAGCGCCAGCTTGCCGGCTTTCCACTGCTTGGTGAGGTGTTGGATTTCGAGGAGAGCCATTGGGGAGGTTGCCGGTGGGCGGTAGTCAGTGATCGGTGAATGGTGGTTCGTGTCAAATCGTCCTCGTCCTCCTACTCGTCCTCGAAAAGAAGAGGGACGAGAACGAGGACGATTTTGATGGACGCATCATGGTTACCTCCTGAACCCCTGCAAAAAGGCCTGCATGTTTTCCAGCATCTGCGCCATCTCCAGTTTGCGATCGGGTGTTGCGTCACGGTATTGCATCTCCAGGCCGAAGCTGAGCATGTCGTCGAATCCTTCCGATGCCGGTCTCTCGCCGGTGTCACCCTCCACGGAACCGGCCTCGCCGTCCGCGCGCCGTTCGCCATCCCGCTGCCGGTCCCTTTCCCGCGAGGCGTTGGCGAAGCGCCCGCCCGCCTCCCGCCGCAGCCGCGCCGTCACGGTGCGGAGTTCCTCCGGCTTCATCGAATCGAGGATGCGCAGCACCTTGCGCAAATGCTGCTCCACCGTGCCGTCCACATAGCGATGCTGCTCCGGCTCCGACAGCGAATCGAAAAACGTCCGCAAAGTTTCCTCCCCGTCCTCCCGCATCCGGCGGCGCTGGTCGAAGTCGAGCCGGTTCTGGCTGGCGACGACTTTGTCGATATGGACGGCGCGCAGCGTGTCGTTGAGATTCGGGTTCGCGTGCCAGGGCGCATTTTGCATCAGTGCCAGCACCTTGTCCGGAGTGGACACTTGGTCGCCGGTCAGCCACATCACCGCCGCCACGCCGGTCCAGGCACAGGCCAGGCAGAAAGCGATGAGGGTCCAGGTGCGGTTGAGTTTCATGATGCGTTGAGGAGAAGCCGCCGCAACGTCACCAAGCTTGGCTTCCCATGCAAAGAAAAACCGCCGCCTTCAGGCAAAAGCATTCATCAGTTGCCGGAGTTCATCCTCCAGGCTTTCCTCCGAGCCAAGCGTGGACTTCACCACGGCATGAAGTTCGTCCCTGTAACGCTGCCGCAGGCGGTGTACCGCCACCCGGAACGCCTGCCCGCTCATGCCCAGCCGCGCGGCCACCTCGCGCTGGGCGGAGACCGCCTCCTCGGTGGTGATGTAACCGCGCAGGTGCTCGAAGAGGTCTCCTTGATCCTTGTCCTGATAGCGCCGCTCCAGGCGCCGCGCCACCTCCTTCATCACGGTGACCGCCCACTCACGATGAAACACCCGCTCCGGCGACCAATCGTCACTGCCCAGTTGCATCACCGCAAAGTGCTCCTCCACGGAGGCGTCCATGGATATCAGGGTCACATCACCGCCGCGCTTCAGCCGGTGCTGCCGCCGGTGCTCGCTGTTGAGGTGGTTCTTCGCCGCCGTCAGCAGGTAGCTGCGCAACCGGCCATGATTCGCGTCTGCCTTGGCGAAGTCGTCGCGCTTCAGCAGCCCGGCAAAGAAGCCCTGGGTGAGGTCTTCCGCGTCATGCGGCGGGTGGCCGCGCGAGCGGATGAAGGCATACACCGGCGGCCAGTACAGGCGGCAGATTTCCGCCAGCGCCTTGTCCCGGTCCACCGGGTCCGCCGAGGCCGCCCGCCCGATCAGGCTCCAATGGGTGGTGGGAAAGGGGCTGCGCGGCTTGTGTTCTACCTCCATGTCTGGATTGTGTAGTGAAACCGGGGTAAATGCCAGCCGGAATCGCGCGGAGACGTCAATGGGCGGCGGCAGACTCGATCCATAGCTTCAGCGCCTCGGTATCGGAGACATCATCGAGATTGATAAATTGCAGATCGCGGAATCGATCCGGCCCCAGGTGCTCAATCAGGGCGGTCTGGCCGGCGTCGGCGGATTCCTGGTCCAGAGCCACTTGAAAGAGTTCCTGATTGCAACGCGCGATGATTTGCGAGCCGATGAGGTAAAGCTCCAGTGTGTATTCGCGATCCGGCGGGAGCGGAGCGGTCAAGGGGCGCTTCAGCAAGTCGGTTCCCTCGGGATGCTGCGTCGAGAAGCGTTTGATCCAGATCGTGGGCGCCTGATCCTCCTCGTCGAGATGCAACTGGATGCCACCACTTCTGCCATCTGGGCCGGATGCCCGCAGCCTCAAGTAGGGAGCGTTCGAGTCCTTGAAGTCAGCGCCGTGGAACCGACCGCGCAGGCCGGCGTTGTGGGCGGTGTGCCCTTTGAGGACGATGCGACCGCCCTGAGGTCCCGGTTTTGCCAAAAGCAGCCAGCCTCCCGCGCTGGATTTGGCCTCGCCTTGTGCCAGTAAGGGCTGGTCAATATCCACCCATGCGCTGGCAGCGGGGGCGGCAGGCGGGGCCTCCGCCACGGGCTCGATCCACACCGCGGCGACGGTGGACGCCTCATCCGGTCCCACGACACGGAGGTCGAAGGCATCGCGCGGGCGGTTGCCAATCTGTTTGAGCAGCGCATCCACCTCGGCCTGCGAATTCGTGCGCAATGGGTCAAACCATGTCCAGGCCTTGGCCTGGCGAGGCAGCGCCGTGATGGAGGCGATGTCGAGGATGTCCCGCCCCGTCGCCGCGCCGAGGGTTCTCTTCCGCTGCGGCAACTGAAAGGTGAATCCGGCCGCGTCCCGCACCCAGAGCCAGTTCCAGCGCGGCTCTATCTCCTCCAGCTTGGCCTCCCCCATGGCGGGTGTCACCACGAAGTGCCCCACCTCCTTGTCCCCTCCCCAACTGTGCAGCCGGCCATCCGCCGTGAGGGTGGCAGTCATGGAGCGCGGCGCGGCAATGTCAATGACGTCGCGCAGGGCTTCGGCGGGCGGCATGGGCCAGATCGGCATGCCTTTGTGGGAGTGCTGATAAACCTCTCCCCACACCCGGGCGGTGCCGTCTTTGAGCAGGGCGATGGCGCAGCCGTCATTCCAATGCGCGTTCACCACGCCGATGCGCTGCACCTCCTCCGGGATGGCCTTGACCCCCTTCGTGGACTCCATCCGAATGCTGAGATGCCCCTTGCGGTTGATAGTGCCGTAGCTGTTGAAGAAACCGATCAACAGTCTGGCAACGTCCTTCTCACCCCAGCCGCCTTCGGGGGTGACCTGCTCGCCATTGGCCCGCAGCCCCACCCAGCTCATGTTCGTCAGGATCACCTGCACAAAGTCCGTGATGCCCTCCGCGTTCGTCATGTCCAGCGGCTTGCCGTTCTCATGGATACCGGCGCCCCGCAGGCGGCCGATGTAGCGCGGCTGGGGCGACCCAGGTAGGGTGCTTGGTTCAGGTGGGGCGCTTGGTCCTCCAAGCGCCGGGGGGACCGGCGCGGCGGCGGCAGGAGCAGCGACTGTCGCCACCGGCTCGATCCACAGCAGGGAGGCCTGGTCTTTCTCCGGAAAACCGCCCGTGACGAGGGAGAAGACGGCATCGGGCGGGAGCTGGTTCTCCGAGAATATCCAAGCGAAGTCAGGCTCCGCCAAGCGCCACTCGCCCGTCTCAAGCAGCCACCAGCGGTTGCCAAGGCGAGTGGCGCGACCCGGCTCCACCAAGCGGGATAGGCCAGGGGAGCTCACCGGCTGTTTGGGCGAGGGATTGCGCGGCAACGGCAGTTGGAAGACCTGCCCGGCCTCATCCAAGATCCAGAGATCGTCCTCTGAGGAGGCGATGTGTGCTGCGGGCTTCTGCTGCGGATCGGCTGTCCACTTCACCAGCCCCGCCCAGCCCCAGACGGAGAGGCTGCCGTCATGGTGCAAAGTGGCCGCATGGGTGGTGGTGGCGGCGACGGCCTTGACCTTTTGCAGCGCTTGATCTGGAGGCTGCGGCCAGCGCGGTGAGCCCCAACGCCACGATTCGGCGGAGTCATCGACCGCCTCCTGGTAGCGCAGGCCAAAGGGCACCACCACACCCGCGTCCGTGAGCGCGAGTCCATGAGATGATCCCAGCGCCGCATCCACCACCACCGCCTTCTCCAAGGCTGCGGGCAGCACGTTGGTGCTGCCTGCGCGGAAGATGAGCTTTCCCGCCGTGCTGATGAAGGCGTAGTCGTTCAGGAGGCTGGTCGCCTTGACGATCTGCCGGATGTCTTTCAGGTCGGACTTGCCGTCATGCGACACCGTCTCCCCGTTCGCCCGCAGGGCCACCGTGCGGTCACGTCCGCCCACCACGTCCACGAAGTCGGAGTAGGCGGCAAACCTCGTCAAGTCATGCGGCTTGCCATCCTTGCTCACCCCCGCCGCGCGGAGACGGCCGGGCTTCGCAGAAGGCAGGGCGCTTGGTCCTGCAAGCGCCGTCTGGGGTGGCGCGGTGGTCGTCGCCGGCATGGCGTTGTCTATGCCCAGGACGCGCAGCGCATCCGCTTTACTCAACCCGTCGAGCGGTAGGTACTCGTATTTGTCCAAAGAGGCTTCATAAGCGCTGACGACCGTCTCGTAGCCCGCAGGGGACTCGAAAAGCGGACTCTGCACCGCGTACTGCCATTTTCCGTTGAGCGAAACATAGTGATCCTCGCCGAGGGTGGCGAACAGAAGCACGACCCGATCTCCAGGGTTGATGGGAAGGTCAACGGGTTTGGCAGAACCCGTGAGCGATGTATTGGTGTCCGTTAAATAGCCGATCTCGCAGTAGCGATTGCCAAAATTCGAGGTGTGCATTCTAACGTAATGCTTGTTCGTTGCGTGATACTCATCGCCTGACACCGCAGGACCGAACATCAGGCAGAGGTTCTCCGTGTTTTCGCGCCAGGTCAAAGTCACCCGCTGGGCGACGTTCTTGAAACGCTTATCCGGGGCTGGATACCATGCCCCGTGCTGAAGGCGTAGTTGATGGCCTTCCAGTTGGGCGCCGTTCACGAAACTGGCAGGGTCAGCCTCGGTGAAATCGACATTGATCCAATGGGCATCGCCAGGATTTGGGGGCTGCTTGGTTTTTGAATCAGGGACGACGTGCGGCCAGAGCAAGTAACCACCCAGCCCGAGCAGCAGCATAAGACTGAGGACTATCCAGGGTGTGTTGCGCTTTGATGCGCGCGGCAGGACACCTTGCGCCGAAGATTGATGGCGCTTGTGCGCGCCGCTGATGCGCGTCACGTCGTCGCCGATCTGCCCGGCCTGCTGGTAGCGCCGGGCGGGGTCTTTTTCCATGGCGCGCAGCACCACGCTGTCGAACTTCTTGTCCACGGGTGGGATCGACTTTTTTGACGGCGGTTCGAAGACGCCTGCGGGACGCTCCCCGGTGAGCATTTCATAAAAGACAACACCGAGAGCGTAAATGTCCGCCCGGTGGTCCACCTGCTCCGGGTGCTCCCACTGCTCCGGCGCCATGTAGTGCGGCGTGCCCATCGCCGTGCCGGTCTGCGTCAGCCCGGTCATGAGCGCCTCCTCCGAGCCGCCGCTGCCGATCATCTTCGCCAAGCCGAAGTCGGCGATTTTGACGGTGCCCTTTTTATCAATCAGGATATTCGCCGGTTTGATGTCCCGGTGGGTGATGCCCTGGTCGTGCGCATATTGCAACGCCTCGCAGATCTGCGGCACGATGGCCAGCGCCTGCGCGGGAGTCAGCTCCTTGGACTTGATGAGCTGCCCCAGGTCCGTACCGTCCACAAACTCCATCAGGAAATAGAACAGCGGGTCCGCCCCGGTGCGCTCCGGGCCGATGTCGCCGAAGTCATAGATGACGACGATGTGCGGGTGGTTCAGCCGGGCCAGCACCTGCGCTTCCCGCTCGAAGCGCAGGGCGAAGTCCGCCTCCTGCCCCGGCGGGCAGACCATGATTTTGAGCGCCGCCAGCCGGTTCAGGCGCGGCTGCCGGGCCTTGTAAACCGCGCCCATGCCGCCCGCGCCCAGCAGATCGAGGATGTCCAGATCGGGAAACAGATCGCGCAGCGTCTCCACCGAAGGAACTCCGGCGGGCCGTGGAACCGCCTGCGCTGGAGAGGGTTCAGCCACGGGCAAAACGCCCTCTGGACCGGCCGCCAGCACCGCGCCCGCCAGCATGCACTTCGGACACAATCCTGCGGGAAAACCCGGCGGGATGAGCGTCGCGCAGGTGGGGCAGGAGCGTGTTGTTTCGCCGGGCATCGGAGCGGTGGATATTCTTCTACCGCATCTATTGCGCTTTTTACACGCCTTTGTTTCAGGGGAAATGGTGCTCCCGCTGTCCCGGTGCCAGTCGAGTGGTGCGAGCCGCTGGCTCGCAGCCTCCCCCCGGCGAGCCAGCGGCTCGCCTCCACAAGGAACACAGTCTTCCGCCCGCTCTCACCGGGATGGCGGGCCAGGAAGCCCGCCTGACCGGGCGGACGACATGTCCGCCGTACTCTGCCCGCTGCAAAAAAATTCATTTCCCCGGTAACGGATGGGCGGCGGCGGCGCAGTAAGGGATGAATCGTCTTCATTTCAATATGTTCACAAAGCATACCTTTCTAAACAATGTTCTTCTCGCGGCATCGCTTGTAGTCTTCAATTGTGCATTCGTCCATGCGCTGGAAACGCCTCTCGTTGGAAAAGTAGTGGCTTGGGGTGAAGATGTCGAGGGATCGACAACCGTTCCTGAGGGGTTGGATGACGTCACAGCGGTTGCAGCGGGATGGGGGCACTCGGTGGCGCTGAAGGCAGATGGAACCGTGGTGACTTGGGGGAACTGGGCGTATGAGGTGCCAGATGAGGTGAGCGGGATCACCGCCATCGCCGCAGGTAGCGGCCGTTACACGCTGGCTTTTTCCGGAGGCAAGCTGGACGCGGAAATTGAAATCACGAACTTCAATATCAGCGGCAACAAGGTGGTGAAGATTCCGGCCAAAGACAAAAGCTTCAGTCTTACCCTGACCTCGAAAACGGGCCTGATGAAAGGCGCGTTCACGCCGGAATGGACAGCGCCGCTCAATCCCGCGAAGAAACTGCCCTCCTTCCAGGGCGTGCTGCTGCAAAAAGGCGGCAACGCCGGCGGCTGGGGCTTTTTCCTGAGCAACGCGGCGGGTGATTTCGTGCCTGAGAGCGGCGCAGTGACTCTGGGAACACCGTGAAACTTGGAATACAGATTCACAAACTCCCCCGAAATTCCTGCCGCGCGCGAAACGCAAAACCAGAAGCGGCGCGCGGGTAAAAAATCTCTCCCAGCCGGTAACATCCGGCGCAGAACAGCACAGAAAGAGGCGCCGCGCGTTTTGCCGGGCCATTCCAGGCCAAACCGCGGCTCAACGATCGAACATCCACAAACAAAACGCTATCCCATGAAAACAACAGTCCTATCAGCCACTCTCCTCACCCTGCTCGCCGCCGCGCCGGCATTGCAGGCTCAAGAGCCGCCCCCGCCCATCACCGGCAGTGTCGCGCCGCTCACCCTCGCCTTGAAGCGCAGCTACAGCAGCCCCGGCGTGGTCAAGAAAGATGAAAACGGGAAACCCATCAAAAAAGGCCCCAAAGTCTTTTCCAACTTCTGGCAGAAAGAGTTTCCGCAATACGAACTGCTGGACGTGAACATCGAATGGGTTTCGGTGGTCAAGACCGAAAAGTACTCCAACAAAGAACTGCTCCTGGACCTCATCAGCCTTGGAGTCCTTCCGCAAAAAGGCGCGGCCCCCCATCTGGCGGGCTGGTCCATCCAGCGCGGCGCTCCCACCTTTCCCGGGCCAAGCAGCGCTGATGCTCCCGGCCTGGGGGAAATCCGCGCCTATGCCAAGCATAAAGACGGCGACATCGTGGACATCTCCCACGTCCTCAAAATCATGAACGGTCCGGCGGCGGAAAAATGGAAAAGCACCACGTTGGAGATGTACAGCACTTTCATGGGCACTTCTCTGCTCGAGACAAGGCACGGTCTCAGCGCCACGGAAAACGGCTGCGCCTTCATGGAGCTGGATTTCCGCGCCCTGACTCCGGATCCGGCGGACGACGACTCCCACTTCGTCAGCATCGCCCGTTTCCAAGGCATCCGCAGCAGCGGCTTCACGCTCACCAGCGTGGGCAAAAGCAAAGCGCCGGTGATCAAGCTCGCTGGCTTCAAGGCTAGCGGCATCAGCGGCTACGGTTTCGCCTTTGAATACAACGATGGCGAAAACGGACCCAATCCCCATCAGGTCATCAGCGTCATCAGCGGCGCCATCTCCAGCCCGGCCGGCGCCCTGCTCGGCGACTTCGGCTCCTATTTGCCGGTTCCGTAAGGCCCGGCTCACGGCCCGTCAGCGCCTCCGTCCGCTCCCGTCACGGCCCGGACGGGGGTTCCCCTCTCCCAAACCAAGTCAATCCACATCACTATGAACATCCCGCGCCAGCCGGTCATGGCAGCCGTCATCGTTTTGTTTCTGGCGGTTCTGACGACCGCCTCCTGGCATGCGGCCAAGCCCGCGCCCCGGCCGTTGAAAGCCACCAAACAAACACCTCCCGCGCCAAGCGCCCCGGACGCCCCTCCGTCCGGCGCGCCATCCCGGCCAGCACAGCCCGCGCTGGCGGCCACCCCGGCAGAGACTCTTGAAACCAGCGCGGAGGAACGCATCCTGCTTGACATCGAAGACGCCGCCACCAGCTACGACGCCGCGCAGATCCCCCGCATCGCACCCTTCCTGCGCCACGCCGATGCCGGAATCAGGGACGCCGCCGTCCAGGGCCTCATCACCCTCGGCGATCCCGCCGCCGCCCCCGTGCTGCGCGCCGCCGCCAAGCAAATCAGCGCGTCCGACATCAAAGCCGCCGTGCCTTTGCTCGAAGCCGCCGACTATCTGGAACTGCCTCCGGCATCATTGACTGGAAACCGCTGATTTTGCATGCCTTAAATCACAAATTAATTCCAATTCACACCTCAATGAATAATTCAAAACAAAAACGCTGCAGCGTGCAAAAATCTGATTGGCTCCGCTTGCTGCTAGCAGCCAGTGCTCTTTGGATCATCATCTCGACACACGAAGCCGCGGGGGCGACTCCACCCGCGGTGAGCATCGAAAAATGGCAAAACCTGGGAGAATATGAATTGCACTATGGAGATGGCCGCGTGGAGCACTGGGTTTGGATCAAAGTCATGCAGGGAACCATGGATCTCACGGGCAAGGTGAACGTCACGCACACCTATGAGAGCGCAATAGAGATCAGGCCAGAGACAGCCAACGCGCGCGCCTTTTTGACTGCCGCGCCCGATTCCTGGTTTTTGAACCATCCCTGGTTCTATTGGGACATTGAATCTCCGCCGCCACCTTTGGGCTATAATCTGCCAAGAGGGCTGCAAGTCCTTTCAAGCCATGAGCACGATCAAAGCAGTAGGCGTTACGATGTGGTGGGGCCGGTCAAGTCTGGGACACTGAAATTCCAGATGGAACCGCAAGACGTCGTATGCAGAGAAATTGCACCGGGGTTTTGGGGATTCGAATTGGAAGTTTATGTGCTTTCGTCTCCCGTGCCGCTAACCATTCAGTGGTTCCGTCTGCTCCCAAATGGCGTAAAAGATCCGATGGGCATTCCCACATCAATGATTGGAATCCATGACTCATTGCACGGCATTCTCGCCAATGATGAAGCGAGCCGGACATATTTGGTGGAAATCAGCGACGGCAGCAAAACCATCACCAGCAGGGCCGCAAAAGTGCTGCGCCGCGCCGGCGGCCACGAGGACATCGTCAGCACCAGCGGCGGCAACATCAGGGGCAGCGTCTGGCATGACAGCAACCTGAACGATGTCGATGACGGCGAGCCGGGAGTCAAAGGCATCGAAGTGGCTTTGCTGAACGCTTCCGGCCGGAAAATCATCGCCAGCGCCACCACGGATTTGGGCGGCGCTTATGCCTTTCACAATGTGCCGCCCGGCAGCTACCGCGTGAACTGGCGGTTCTCCGAGAACTACCATGTGGCCAGACCCTACATTGGCGGGGATGCCAGCAGCGATTGCGACGCGGAGTTTGCCTCCAGTTTGATTAACGCGCCCACCTCCGGCCCCATCTCTCAAGACAGCGGTTTGATCGAAATATCAGGCAGTGAAACCGTCAATGACATCGATCTCGGCTTGTTTGAAAAACCGAAACTGACGTTCACCGAACTGGCTGAAGTGGCCATCGAGGGCGACAGCGACATTCTCATCGAAGTGGCTTTCAAACTGAGCAAGCCCTTGCGCTACACGCCGCTGACCCTGCACTTCAAAACCTGGAGCCAGCCCAGGGACGGCGCCACCCGGCTGGTGGATTACCGGCAGGAAAATGTCAGCAGCACCACCATTCCGGCGGGCGAGACCGAGGGGTTTGTGCGCTTCACCATCGTGGGTGATAATCTGACGGAGGCTCCCATGGAGCATTTCTTCATCGAACCGGATCAGCTTCTCAACAAAGACCACATCTTCCGGGTGCAGAAGCCCTCCGTTCATCATGTGGCCATCGTCGATGACGATGTGAAACTTCCCGATCCCAAGGATGTCGTGCGCGAATATAAAACGGGATTTGGCAACCGCATCCTCACTGGTGGCACAGCGGATTTTTCGACGGGCGCGCCGCTGTTTTTTGTGGAAGCGCCTGAGATCGCCGTGAACGGGCTGCCCGCATTCAAAGCAGGGCCGGCCAACGGATTGATCGCTCATGCGGTGCTCACCGCTCCCGATGCCAAAGGCCCGCGCAACGTCAGCTTTGATTGGAAATTTTCCGGCGGACCGGAGGATGTGATGATGGTGTTCACGCAGGATTTGAACACGCAGTACGATGAATCCAATGCGCCGGAGCCGATTGCCATGCTTAGCGGGGTGACGGGCTGGCAGAGCGTGTCTTTTGCCGTCCCTGAAGGCCACGTCATCAACCTCAACATGGGCAAGCTGACCTTTGAAACGAACTCCATCGAGGGCTGGATTCGCAACCTCGACCTCGGCGGGCCGGACAGCCCGGACACCGCTCCGCAACCGGAGGCGCTGGCGCTCGATGGCTTGGAGGAAGCCCAAGAGCCAGCGCCCAAAGAAGACCGCGCCCTCGGCGTGCCCAGCCAGAACAGCAGCGGCGTCTATGCCGGCGTGACGGAAACCAGCGCAGGCGGCGCCGATCAGGCCGGCGGCATCTCCAATCTCTCCGTGTCCGCCAAAGGCGCGGTCACCGGCAAAGCTGTTGTCGGCGGCAAAGCCGTCAAGGTGCGCGGCTCGTTCGATGAGCTTGGCAAATTCTCGACCGAACTCGCAGGCAATAACGACGCCACCGCCACGCTGCTTTTGCAAATGCAAACGGAAGTCACCAGTGGCGCCGTGGAAATCGCCGGAACCCTCCTGGACGACGCCGGAAACGGGGCCAGTCTCACCGCCCAAAAGCCGGTGAAATGGATCAAGAACATCCATCCCTGCCCCTATGAAGGTCGCTACAGCCTGATCCTGCCGCAGCGGACCAGCGGCGCGCCGCATCTGCCCACCGGCGAAGGTTTCGCCGCCATCGTCATCGGCCCCACCGGCAAGGTCACGTTCTCCGGCGTGCTGGGTGACGGCACTCCGTTTACCGTCGCTTCCAGCATCACCCCGGCGGGCCGCATCCCGCTGCAAAAACGGCTCTACGGCAACAAAGGCAGCCTCTCCGGCATTCTGCAAATCCGTGACATGCCCGGGGTCAGCGATCTCGACGGCAAACTGCGTTGGGTCAAACCCGCCAACCCGAAAGCCAAGCTGCACAAGGACGGCTTCGACACGGAAGTCACCTCGCTCGGCTCCATCTTCAACCCCGCGCAGCGGCCTCCATTCGACGGTCTCACCGGCGCCGGCCCCTGGCTCATCAACGTCGAACTTTCAGGCGGCGATTTCATCAAGGCACCCATCGGCCTCGAAACCCAGCTCAGCGTCAAAGGCAAAACCGCCACCCTGCGCGAGAAAGCTCCGCCCCAAGGTCAGAAGGCCTACCTGCTCATCCGCGGCAAAGCCAGCCTCGCCACCGGCGCGGTCAGCTTCACCTACGAAGACAAGTTTCTCAAAAAGAAAGTCACCTGCCGCGGCCTGATTTTCCAGAAGCAAAACACCCTGACCGGCTTCATCAGCGGCAAGGCCGCCACCGGCTCGTTTGTGGCCTACTGACTTCAGCAAAAGCCGGGGTGAACCGCTCCAACGGTGGGAACAAAACAAAAATTTCCCGGTTGCCGCCGGGCCTTCCATGCACCTACAATGACCCCACTATGGGCAATCTGAACAAAGTCATGCTGATCGGGAACCTCACCCGTGACCCCGAGGTGCGTTACACGCCAAAAGGCACCGCCGTGTCCGACATCGGCCTCGCCATCAACCGTTACTACCAGAACGACAACGGCGAGCGCCAGGAGGAGGTCACCTTTGTAGACGTCACACTGTGGGGCAAGCAGGCGGAGCTAGCCCAGCAGTACCTCGGCAAAGGCCGCCCCGTTTACGTCGAAGGCCGCCTGCAAATGGACACTTGGCAGGACCGCGACACCGGCCAGAAGCGCAGCAAGATCAAGATCGTCTGCGAAAACTTGCAGTTCCTCGGCAGCCGCGGTGACGGCGGCGGCGGCGGCGGTGGAGGTGGTGGCGGCGGCGGTTACCGCAGCGGCGATGACGAAGAAAGCGGCGGCGGCTACAGCAGCAACCGTCCGCCCCAGCGCCAGAGTGGCGGCGGTGGTGGAGGCAGCGGAGCCTCCTCCCGCCCCGCGCCCGCCCAACGCCCCCCCGCCAAAAACGACGACTTCGGCGAAGGCCCCATCACCGACGGGATGGACGACGACGAGATTCCGTTTTGAGGTTTTGACGGCAGGCCGCAAAACAACCGTCTCCGCAGAGCAGCCAGCAGCGGAGGCGCTTCTGGCAGGATCGTGCTTTTTCCTCTCGCCTGAACTCATCTCTGCATGAATCCAGCCGCTCATCCGCTGCCCAAACACGAGCGCGTCCGGTTGATCCTCAAGCTTTTGCAAGCGTCTCCTCCGGCGAGTTCGCGTGAGGAGGCTCTGGCATTGATGGACGGGGTGTTTCGAAAGGTGGAGGACGCTCATAGTGGCGTGCCATGCGAGCCTTATAACCCGGAGCGGATGTATCCTCCGACCGCCGAAATGGAGATGCCCGTCGAAGGCCGGCCTTTTTTGCGCCGTTACCGCCACACCGGGCATTACACGCTCATTGGAAACAACGGAGCCATTCAAATTCGCCGGTTCCTTTACGGGACGGTGGACGGCAAGAAGAAGCGGGTGGGGGAGGCCGTGGATTTTGACAAACCCGGCGCGGATGGCGGGCGGATTCCCGGGGTGAACACCTGAGAGGGATCGATGCGTGTTGCTCAAAAGATCATTTGCCCGGCGCGAGCTGATAAATATATTACACTCATGGAATATATTGAAACGCTTCCCCTGCCCATCCGTCAATTCGTCGAGGGATTCGAAACCCTGATGCCCGGCGCTGAAATCTCCGTCGAAAAAGGCGGGGCAAAAGTTTGGTGGCTGGATGTCAGCGCGCCTCGCGAGCATCTGACGATCGAGTGGTCGCCGGAGCGCGGGTTCGGCTTGCATGAAGCCACCGATGAGCCGGCCTATGGCCAGCAGCCGTTGGAGTTTTACAAGAAGCCCGCCCTCATGCTGCGGCGGGCGGCGCAGCTTCTGGATGACGGACAGGCCGGTGTGCTCGGCCTGCGCGATCTGCGGGAAATCCATTCCCTCTCCCAAGCCGAGCTTGCCTCGCGACTTGGCGTGAAGCAGGCCGCCGTGTCACGCGTGGAGCGCCGGAAGGATCTGCACCTGGACACGCTGAACACCATCGTCGAGGCGCTCGGCGGAGCGTTGGAAATGCGGGTCAAATTTCCGGAATGCGAAGTGCCGCTGGTTCTCCAAAGAGGATGACCGCGGCCCCCAGCCAAAGCCGGCACACGCTCACACCACCTTCGGCTCCCACCCCTCGCGGTAATCGCGGGACCAGAGCGCCTGCTGCTCGGCGTTGTCGCCGGCGAGTTTCTTGGTGGCGGGGTCGAAGGAGACCGTGCTTTGGGTGCGCCAAGCGATGTTGCCGAGGTGGCAGAGCAGGGTGCTCTTTTGGCCTTCCTCGATCTCGGAATTCAGCGGCGCGCCCTCACGGATGGCGTCAACGAAGTTCTGGAAGTGCGGCACGTCGCTGGCGGCGCCTTTTTTCGTTTCCACCTCGTTGCCCTTGAGGTCGTAGATCGTGTACTCGTCCCGGCTGCCGAAGACGAGGCTGCCGTTGTCACCGTAGATTTCCACGAAGGGAGCCTTGTCCTGCGGGCGCGCGAGGCAGGAGCTGCCGTCCCAGAGCGCGCCGCTGTCGCCGAAGTCGTAGGCGGCGGCGATGGTGTCCGGCGTTTCCTGGAGGTCGTCGTAGTGGTAGCGACCGCCGTTGCAGGTGACCTTCACGGGGTAATCGACGCCGAGAGCCCAGCGGATGATGTCGAGCCCGTGCGGGCCGTTGTTGGCCAGCTCACCGCCGCCCCAATGCCAGATCCAATGCCAGTCGTAGTGGATGAATTTGGAAACGTCGTCGCGCAACGGCGCGGGGCCTTGCCAGAGATCGAGATCAACATGGGCGGCGGGCACTTTGTCACCCTGGGCGATGGCGGTGCGGCTGCTGTTGTAGTAGCAGCGGGCGTAGAGCCGCCTGCCGATGACGCCCTCGTGCAGGCGCTGCACGGCCTCGCGCACCAGCGGGTAGCTGCGGCGCTGGTTGCCCATCTGCACTTTGCGATCGTGCTTGCGCGCGGCCTCCACCATCAGCTCGGCCTCGCGCGCGTTGTGGCTGCCGGGTTTTTCCACATAGACATGCTTGCCGGCGTTGCAGGCCAGGATGGCGGCGGGCGCGTGCCAATGGTTCGGCAGCGCGATGGAGACGGCGTCCACGTCTTTGCTCTCCAGCAGCTTGCGGAAGTCAGACTCGGTCTTGGGCGCTTTGCCGGATTGATCCTGAACCATGGCCACGCCCTTGGACAAGCGCGACTCATCCACTTCGCACAAATAGGCGACCTCCACGTTTTTGGCCTTCAGCAAACCGGACACATGCGCCATGCCGCGGCCCAGGCCGACCACGGCGACGCGCACCCGGTCGTTCGCCGCATCGGCGGCGCGCAGGCGGGCGGTTTGAGAGAGCAGGGCGCCCGCGCCGAGCGCGGCGGAGTTTTGCAGGAGGGAGCGGCGGTTCATAATGGTGATTGGAGACAATAAATCGCCGCGACACGGGCCGGTCTTGCGGCGGTCTGGCGATACATCGGCTTGCGGCGGCGCGTTTGCTTGGCACCACTGATTTTCCCCCATCATGCGCGCCCTTTTTTTCATCCTCCTGCTGCCCGCCGCCGCCCCCGGCCAGGCGCCGGTCACCGCGCCGTTGTTCTGGCCGGATAAAAACGGTCCCACCCTGAACGGCGTGGTTCCCACCGCGGACGCCGCGCAGCTGCCGGTGGAGTGGGACGCGGACAGCGGCAAAAACATCGCTTGGCGGCTGCCGCTGGAGAACGAGGGCCACTCCACCCCGGTCATCGGCGGAGATTTGATCTGGTTCACCTCCGCCACCAGCAACGGCGACAAGCAATGGCTGCACGCCGTGGACCGTCACAGCGGCAAGATCGCTCATGACATCCTGCTGTTTGAAAACGCCGCTCCCGAGGAACTCGGCAATCCGCTCAACAACTACGCCGCGCCCTCCTGCGTGCTGGAAGAGGACGCCGTCTATGCCCACTTCGGCACCTACGGCACCGCGCGGCTGAACCCCGCCACCGGGGAGAAAATCTGGGAGCGCCGCGACATCAACGTCAGCCACTACCGCGGCCCCGGTTCCTCGCCGCTGCTGTACGAAAACCTGCTCATCCTCACCTTCGACGGCATCAACCGCCAGTTCGTCACCGCGCTCGACAAAGCCACCGGCGCGA
>CAZNKC010000056.1:0-25571 GCA_964573315.1 uncultured Verrucomicrobiaceae bacterium
GTGGGCCAGCGTGTCGGCGCCGTCGTGCCGCGCGCGGGCGGCGGATTGCTGTGGGCGGGCGACGACGGTTTTTTCTTCCTGGACGAAGCCACGGGCGCGAGCACGTCAATCGCCAATCCGGAGCCGGACCTGCCGGACAACCGTTTCAACGATGGCAAGTGCGATCCCGCCGGACGCTTCTGGGCGGGCACCATCTGCTTGAAGAAACGGCCGGAAGCGGCGCTGTATTGCCTGCATACGGACTTGCGCGTGGAGAAAAAATTCGGCCCGGTGACGAACTCCAACGGCATCGTCTGGAGCGGCGACGGCGGCACGATGTTCTACATCGACACCCCGAGCAAAAAGGTGCGCGCCTTTGACTTCGACGCGGCGGCGGGAGCCCTCTCCGGCGAGCGCGTGGTCTGGGACACGGCGGCAGACCCGTCCAGCCCAGACGGCATGACCATCGACAGCGAGGACCGCCTCTGGATCGCCTTCTGCCACGGCGCCAAGGTGGTGTGTTACGATCCCGCGGCGGGCAAGGTGCTGGAGCAAATCGACTTCCCCTGCATCGAAACCACCGCCTGCGCCTTCGGCGGCCCGGACTTGGGCGACCTCTACGTGACTACCGGCATCAAGCCCGGCCTGGACGAGCCGCAAGCGGGCCGCCTCTTCGTCTGCCGCCCTGGAGCGGCCGGCGTGCCGGCATTCGCCTTTGGCGGATGACGAAAATTTTTCTGTCATTCCGCCCAAATCTCACCATGCTGGGCCGTGGGCAATGCCCGTCCTTTTGAACCCCGAATTTGATCCCAGACCATGAGCATCATGAATTACCTCAAAGGCCAGTTCCTCGAAATCATCGAGTGGCAGGACGACTCCCGTGACACGCTGTCCTTTCGCTACCCGGACGAGGACAAGGAAATCAAACGCGGCGCCCAGCTCATCGTGCGGGAGAGCCAGGTGGCGCAGTTTTTGTACCTGGGGCAGTTCGGAGACACCTTCGGCCCCGGCAAACACACCCTGGTGACGGACAACATCCCCATCCTGTCCACGCTCAAAGGCTGGAAGTACGGCTTTGAAAGCCCGTTCAAGGCGGACATCTATTACGTCACCACGCGCCTCTTCACCGGCAACAAATGGGGCACCAGCAACCCCATCATGATGCGCGACGCCGACTTCGGCATCGTGCGGGTGCGCGCTTTCGGGACGTTCGACTTCCGCGTGGTGGAGCCGAAGCTGTTCCTGCGCGAGGTGGCCGGATCGGATCATCATTTCCGCTTGGACGAGTTCGCGGACACGATGCGCTCCCGCATCGTCAGCGTGTTCACCGACGCGTTGGCGGCGGCGAAAATCCCGGTGCTGGATTTGGCGACGCGCTACACGGACCTGGGGGACGCCCTGCTGCCGGTGATTAATCCCACCATGACCAGCAAGTACGGCATCGAGATTTCGAGCTTCATTCTCGAGAACGCCAGCGTGCCGCCGGAGGTGGAAAAGGCGATCGATGCGCGCTCCAGCATGAGCGCAGTGGGAAATCTGAACGATTACGTGAAGTTCCAAATGGCGCAGGGCATGGCCTCGGGCGGCGGTGGCGCGGGCGGCACGGCGGCGGAGCTGGCCGTGGGCTTCGGCATCGCCCAGCAGATGATGGCACAGGGCGGTCTCACCGTGAATCCGGCGGTGCCGCCGCCACTGCCAGGAGCGGCAGCCGCGCCTGCCGCAGCAGCCGCCGCTGCCGCGGCGGCTCCCGCGGCAGGCGTGGCGCTGGACGTGCTGACACCGGCGCAGGTGGCGGAGGCTCTCGGCGTGACCGAGGCAGACGTGCTTGCCTCGCTTGAGGCGGGTGATTTGAAGGGCCGGAAAATCGGCACGCAATACCGCGTGACGAAAGCGGCGCTGGACGAGTTCCTGGCGCATTGAGCGTTCGGGTGTCTCTTTGATTAACCAAGCATGTCCGCGACCGCCGCGCTCTCCCTGCTGCGCCAGTTTCTGGAGGCGAAACGCGACGCCGGCGTCTCGCACATCGTCTTGTCGCCGGAGGCGCTGCACCGACTGAACGGCCTGCGCGCCAAAGCGGAGCGACGATTGCAACAAGCCGATGAAGCCGCGGAAGCGGTCTTGAACGCGCCGCCTCCCGAAGCCACTCCAGCCAGGGAGGATGCCACGGATGATCCGCTGATTTTGCAAGTGGAAGGCCGCACCCGCGCGGAGAAACTGGCCGCCGTGCGGGCGCTGGCGGAGCAAGCGCCGGAGGCGCGCGCGCTCGGCACGCTGCGGGACACGATGGTGTTCGCCGTGGGCAGCCCCGAGGCCAGCTTCATGCTCATCGGCGAAGCGCCCGGCTTCCAAGAAGAACGTCAGCGCGAGCCGTTCGTGGGCCCGGCGGGCGAAAAACTGACGCTCATCCTGAAAGCGATGGGACTGGCGCGGTCAGATGTCTATATCAGCAACATCTGCAAATTCCGTCCCGCGATGGAAGAAGACGGCGGCAGCCAAGGCACCCGCAATCGCAAGCCCACCGAAGTGGAAATGCGCGCCTGCCTGCCGTTCGTGATGACGGAGATCGCCGTCATCCGCCCCAAATGCCTCGTCGCGCTCGGCGCAACAGCGGCGGCGGGTCTAGGGTTGAGCGGCTCCGTCAGCAGCCTGCGCGGCAAGCTGCATCAAGTGCGCGGCATCCCCACCGTCGTCACCTACCACCCCTCCTACGTCCTCCGCGAAGAAAAAATGGGCGACGGCATGAAGGTAAAACGCCAAGTCTGGGAAGACATGCTGCGCGCGATGGAAATCCTCGAAATGCCCATCAGCGCCAAACAGCGCGGTTATTTCAAGAAGTAGCGAAACGTGGCGCAGTCATCCTGCCTGCACCCAGTTATCCGGGCACTTTGCCCGGTTTACATAATGGGAAAAAATGTCTCTATGAGGCAGGAAGAAATATCTCAATCGAGGGTCATAAAGTCTCTATTTGGCTCAAACCGAAAACACTTTATCCACCGCCAAACCCCGCCATTGCTTAATCCTGCGGTTTTGAGCGCGCTTGGCTTGAAATCAGCAGGGGAAAAGGGGTAAAACAACCCAATCCACCATCCCAACCATGAATCCAGAACGCTTTACCGTGAAACTTCAGGAGGCTTTGAATGCCTCGCAGTCGATTGCCACCCGTCAGGGGCATCAGGAACTCAAACCGGCGCATTTGTTGCTGGCGCTCCTGGAGCAGGAGGGCGGGTTGGCGCCGCAGTTGTTTGAGCGCGCGGCGGGGCAGCCGGGGGCGGTGCGGAAGATCGCGGACGCGGTGGGGCAATGGCTGGAGCGCCAGCCGAAGGTCAGCGGCGGCGGGGGCAATCTTTATTTGTCCGGCGAGTTTCGGGAACTGATGACCCGCGCGGAGGATGAGCAGCGCAAGCTCAAGGACGAGTACCTATCCGTCGAGCACGTCCTGCTGGCGCTGGCGGAGGGCGGCGCGGAGATGGCGCGGCTGCTGAAGGAGGCGGGCGTGACAGGGGCGGCTTTGCGGCAGGCTCTGACGGCGGTGCGCGGCTCGCAGCGGGTGATGGATCAAGACCCCGAGGGCAAGTACCAGACGTTGGAAAAATACGGCACCGACCTGACCGCGCGCGCGCGCGCCGGGAAAATCGATCCGGTGATCGGGCGCGACGACGAAATCCGCCGGGTGATGCAGGTGCTGAGCCGCCGCAGCAAAAACAACCCGGTGCTCATCGGCGAGCCGGGTGTGGGCAAGACGGCCATCGCCGAGGGGTTGGCGCGGCGCATCGTGGCTGGGGACGTGCCGGATTCGCTCAAGAACAAACGGCTCATTTCCATGGACCTCGGCGGCATGATGGCGGGGGCGAAGTATCGCGGCGAGTTCGAGGAGCGATTGAAAGCCTTCCTCAAAGAAGTGTCCAGCAGCGAGGGGCAGATCATTTTGTTCATCGACGAACTGCATACCATCGTCGGCGCCGGCAAGAGCGAGGGCGCGATGGACGCGGGCAACCTGCTCAAGCCGCAACTGGCGCGCGGCGAACTGCGCTGCATCGGCGCGACGACGCTGGACGAGTACCGCAAGTACATCGAGAAAGACCCCGCGCTGGAACGCCGCTTCCAGCCGGTGCTGGTGGGCGAGCCGTCGGTGGAGGACACCATCGCGATTTTGCGCGGGTTGAAGGAACGCTACGAGGTCCACCACGGTGTGCGCATCCAGGACAGCGCCATCGTGGCGGCGGCGACGCTTTCCAACCGCTATATCACCGACCGCTTCCTGCCGGACAAGGCCATCGACCTCGTGGATGAAGCGGCCAGCCGGATCAAGATCGAACTCGACTCCATGCCGACGGAGATCGACGTGCTGGAGCGCGAGGTGATGCAGCTCGAAATGGAGCGCCAAGTCTTGAAAAAAGAAACCGACGCGGGTTCGAAGGCGCGGCTGGAAAAGATCGAGAAAGAGATCGCCGATCTCAAGGAGAAGTCGGACGTTTTGAAGGCGCAGTGGCTCAAGGAAAAAGAGGCGGTGCAGGCCGGGCGCAAGATCAAGGAGGAGATCGACCAACTGCGCACCGAGCAGGAGCAAGCGCAGCGCCGCGGCGACTACGCGCGCGCCGGGGAGATCCAGTATGGACTCATTCCGCAACTCGAGCAGCAACTCTCGGAAGCCACGGGACACGGAACACAAAAGAACGAGCAAACGCTGCTGCGCGAAGAGGTGACCGAGGAAGACATCGCCAAAGTCGTCTCAAGCTGGACCGGTGTGCCGGTGAGCCGTTTGCAGGAGGGCGAGCGCGCGAAGCTGGTGCGGATGGAAGCCCGTCTGGGCGAGCGCGTGATCGGGCAGAAAGAGGCGATCGGCGCGGTGTCGAACGCCGTGCGGCGAGCGCGCGCCGGCATCCAGGACGAGAACCGGCCCATCGGCAGCTTCCTCTTCCTGGGACCGACCGGCGTGGGCAAGACGGAGCTGTGCAAGGCGCTGGCCGAGTTTTTGTTCGACGACGAAAACGCGATGACGCGGCTGGACATGAGCGAGTACATGGAGAAGCACAGTGTCAGCCGTTTGATCGGCGCGCCTCCCGGTTACGTGGGTTATGACGAGGGCGGCCAGCTCACCGAGGCGGTGCGGCGGCGGCCTTACAGCGTGGTGCTGTTTGACGAGGTGGAAAAGGCGCACCCGGATGTGTTCAACAGCCTGCTGCAAGTGCTCGACGACGGCCGCATCACCGACGGCCAGGGCCGCACGGTCGATTTCAAAAACACCGTCATCATCATGACCAGCAACATCGGCTCGGCGGCGATCAGCGAGGAAGCCAATCCGGAGCAGCGGGATGCGCTGGTGCGGGAGGCTTTGAAGCAGTTCTTCCGGCCGGAGTTCCTGAACCGCATCGACGAGGTCGTGATCTTCGACCGCCTGCAAGCGGATCAACTGGAGGCCATCGTCAAGATCCAGCTCGACCGAGTCATCAAGCGCCTGGAGAAACAAAACATCCACTTGGAGCTGACGGACGCCGCGGCGCGTTATCTGGCCGACCAAGGTTACGATCCGGTATTCGGCGCGCGCCCGTTGAAGCGTGCGATTCAGAAGCATTTGCTCGATCCGCTGTCGCTCGCCGTGCTGGAGGGAGATTACGCAGACGGAGATCGCATCCGGGTGGATGCGAAGGATGGGCGCGTGGTGTTTGGGAAGGGGTGAAGCGGCGGTGATGACAGCAGGTAATGAGGGCGACTCGCTCTCATTACGGCACTGTTTCACCGATTGGTGACACCGATGCCGGAGGCATCACAGCCATTAGCCGGTGGTTGAGCGCAGCGATACCACCGGCTAAATGCCGCCACAGCCACAACACGCCGCATCCCGAAGGGATGCCAGCCAGCCCGAGCCATCATGCCTTCGACGTTTTTCACCTTGCCTTGCCATCTCGTGTTTTCCGGCAAGAACCGCGCTTGTACAAAATCGTTCCGGGAAGAGTTGGAGACCTTTTCGAGAAAGGCAGGCGCGAAATACGAAGACCGATTCCTGAACTGAACCGCATGCTGGCTGGCATCCCTCCGGGATGCGGGGCATGGATTGTTGGGGCGGTCTGGTAGTCCGGTGGTACCGCTGCGCTCAACCACCGGCTAATGGCTTTGATCCCTCCGGGATCAACATCTACAGTGTGATTTGTTCGATATCACGATGGGCGCGGTAAAGGGCATGGTTTTGATTCCTTCGGGATCAATATCTACGGCGCGGGCAACTCGGCGATGCGTGTCATCACTTCGCCGGCGAGGTGTTGGTAGATCTCTTTTTGGGGGAGGTGCTTGAGGGCGGCGAGATCGGGTTTCCAGAGGTCGCCGGCGACGAGGGTGACGGTGGCGGGGCGGGGGAGTTTGTGATGGCGGGAGAAGGCTTCGAAGGTGCCGTGCAGGCGCACGGGCAGCACGGGTACGGCGGCTTTGGCGATGAAGAGGCCGACGCCGGGTTCGGCGGGTTGCAACTGGCCGTCCAGCGAGCGCGTGCCTTCGGGGAACATGAGCACGCGGCCGCCGCTTTTCAAAATGCGGATGGTGGTCTTGAGGCTGGAGGGATCGGGTTTGTCGCGGTCGATGGGAATGGATTGCCAGCTTCGCAGGATGGCGCCGGCGACCGGGTTGCTGAACAGGGTCTTGCGGGCGAAGTAGTGAAGGGCTTCGTCAAACGCCTGACCGATGAAGGGCGGGTCGAGGAAGGAGAGGTGATTGCTGCATATAATGGCGGGGCCGTCAAAGCGCAGCCCGGCTTGGTTCACGACGCGGAAGCCGTAAAAGCCCCGCGCGATCTCGCGGAAAATGCGATGGGCGATGGCGTAGCTGGGGGTCATGGGGAGAAAAGTCCGAAATCCGAAATCCGAAGTTAGGGCTTCGGATTTCGGACTTCGGATTTTGAATCACGGGGAGAAGCCGCGACGATGAAGGGAATCGATCACGGCTTCGACAGCCTGCTCAAGAGTGATGTGGGAGTTGTCGATGACTTCGGCGCCTGCGGGGATGACTAGGGGTGAGGTCTTGCGGGTGGAGTCGAGGCGGTCGCGTTCGGCGACTTGGTCGGCGTGGCCCTGGGCTTGGCGGCGGGCGGCGCGGACTTCTTCGGAGGCGTCGATGTAGTATTTGAAGGGGCTTTCGGGAAAAACGACGGAGCCGATGTCGCGGCCTTCCATGACGAGACCGCCGAGGCTTTGCAAGGCGCGTTGCGCGGCGACGAGGGCGCTGCGCACCTCCGGCACGCGGGCGACGTGGGAGACGGCGCGGTTGACGGGGTCGCTGTTGAGTTCGGCGTCGGTGAGACGGTGGCCAGCGATGGCGACGGTGGTTTGGCCGTCCGCCACGGCGGACTCGACCGGGGTGCGAGCGCAGAGGGCGGCGACGGCTTCGGGGTCGGCGGCGGGATCGATGCCGGCATCGAGCACGGCCCAGGTCATGGCGCGGTACATGTTGCCGGTGTTGACGTAGATGAGGCTGAGACGGGCGGCGACGCGGCGGGCGACGCTGCTTTTGCCGGAGGCGGCGGGGCCGTCGATGGTGATGACGGGGGAGGCGGTCACTGGAATTGGGAGAGGTGTTGCTCGAAGTTGGGATAAGAGGTGCGGATGCACTCGCTGCCTTCGATGATGGTTTCGCCTTCGGCAAAGAGTCCGGCGATGGCGAAGGCCATGGCGATGCGGTGGTCGTGAAAAGTGGGAATGACCGCGCCGTGAAGCTTGGCGCCGCCTTCGATCTCCATGCCGTCCTCGAACTCGGTGACGGTGACGCCCATGAGCCGGAGGTTGGCGGCGACGGCGGCGATGCGGTCGGTCTCTTTCACGCGCAGTTCGGCGGCGTCTTGAATGCGTGTTTTGCCTTGGGCCAGTGCGCCGGCGATGGCGAGCACGGGCAGTTCGTCGATGACGTTGGGGATTTCCGCGCCGCCGATGGTGGTTCCTTGCAGCGGGCCGCCTTCGATGGTGACGGTGCCGCAGGGTTCGCCCTGCTCGCGCACGTCGCTGCGGGTGAGGCGTGCGCCCATGCGGAGCAGCACGTCGATGACACCGGAGCGGGTGGGGTTGAGGCCGGTGTTGTTCAGGCGCAGGACGGCGCCGGGCTGGGCGGCGGCGGCCACCATCCAGAAGGCGGCGCTGGAGATGTCGCCGGGCACGAGGATGCCGGTGGCTTGGGGGATCTGCCCGCCGCGCACGGAGATGCGATCCCCCTCGCGTTGCCATTCGATGCCGAAGTGAGACATGATGCGCTCGGTGTGGTTGCGGGTGGCCACGGGCTCGATAACGGTGGTGACGCCGGGGGCGAACAACCCGGCGAGCAGCACGGCGCTTTTCACCTGGGCGCTGGCCACGGGCAGGGTGTACTCGATGGGTTGGAGCGCGCCGCCCGCGATGGTGATGGGCGGACAGATTTTCTCCCCCTGGCCGGTGAGGCGCGCGCCCATGCGCGCGAGGGGATCGGCGATGCGTTTCATGGGGCGCTTCGAGAGCGAGGCGTCGCCGAAAAGCGTGGTGGTGAAGGGCTGGCCGGCGAGGATGCCGGAGAGCAGGCGCATGGTGGTGCCGGAGTTGCCGCAATCAATGGGCGCGGCGGGCGCTTGCAGACGTCCGCCGGTGCCGGTGACGGCCATTTGCACGAGGCCAACGCCGGGTTGCTCGCGCAGTGGCTCGACTTTGGCTCCGAGCGCGCGCATGGCGTTGACGGTGCTGAGGCAGTCCTCGCTGGGAAGGAAGCCGTCGATCACGGTGACGCCCTCAGCGAGGCCGGCAAACATGGCGGCGCGATGGCTGACGCTTTTGTCTCCGGGGACGGAGATTTCGGGAGGGACGGTGCGGAGGCGTTTAACGGTCAGAGTGGCCATGTTCGGAGGCGGACGGAGCCGGCAATCGATCCCGCAGCCGTTTGGCCGCGGTCAGGAATTGGCGGAGTTTGTCATCGTCCAGGGATTCGAGGATTTCAAGCAGCTCTCCCAGGCGCGTGGCGGCGTCGCGCGCGGCGGCCAGGATGGGGGCGCGGTTTTGCGCAATGATGCCGGTCCACAACGCCGGATCGCCGCCGGAGACGCGCGTGGTGTCGCGGAAGCCGTTGCCGGCGCAGCGCAGCGGCGTGGCGTCCGCGCCGAGCGCAGCCAGGGTGGTGACGCCGGCCATGAGGTGCGGCAGATGGGAAATGCGCGCGACTTCGGCATCGTGCCGCTCCGGGGTCATGGACAGGACGCGGCAGCCGGCGGATTGCCAAAAAGCCTCCAGCCGCCGGAGGGCGGCGGCGGGGGAGCTCTCCGTGGGGGTGAGGATGCAGGCGGCGCCGTCGAATAAATCCGCGAGCGCGGCGTCGAGACCGGTCTTCTCGGAACCGGCCATCGGGTGGCTGCCGATGAAGGTGGCGGCGGTGTCCGCAAACAACGGCTCCAAAGCGGAAACGACCGCGCCTTTCACGCTGCCGACATCGGTGACCAACGCGCCGGGCGCGAGCGGCAGGCGGGTGAGTTGCGCGGCGAGACCGGGCATGGTCTCCACCGGCGTGGCGAGCACGATGAGCGTGGCTCCGGCGACGGCTTCGGCGAGATCGGTGGAGGCGCTGTCGGCGACGCGATCGCGGAGGATTTGGTCCACGATTTCCTGCCGGCGGCCCCACAGGGAGACGTGTGTCGCCATGCCGCGCTGCTTGGCCGCCAGCGCCAGCGAACCGCCGAGCAATCCAGGACCGAGGATGGCGAGGCGGGGTTCGGGGGCGGCGGCGGTTGCGGGCATGGGGTGAAGAGAGAAACAAACCCGGCCCGGCCTAGCGTGCAAGGGGGCAAACGGTTGCGGAGGATAAATCGTACCCCGCCTCTCCGAGGCGGAATGCTTTTTTCAACCCGCCTCGGAGAGGCGGGGTACTTTCTGCGGGAGCGCGGGTGCCCTCACCCGCTGTTGCAGACGCCACCGTCTGCAAATCTTTTGGGTTGGCGCAGCCACTCGATGGAAAAAGAGACGCTGCGCGTGGGGGAACGGGCAAGAGGCGAGGGCGCCTCTTGCTACGGGTGGGGGCACCCGTGCTCCTGCGCGGACCTTGCGGGCGGCGCGGACTGCCGCTATGGGAAGCAGCCCATGCTTTCCGTCACTCAAGTCAGTAAAACCTACGCCGGCCGCACCCTGTTCAGCGGCGTGGCATTCCACATCCAACGCGGGGACAAGATTGGCCTCATCGGCCCGAACGGCGCGGGCAAATCCACGCTGTTTTCCCTGCTGATGGGCGACGGCACGCCGGACGAGGGCGAGGTGCGCCTGGAGCGCGGCGCCACGCTGGGCTTCCTGCCGCAGGAAAGCGCGCCGGTGGGGAATGAGACGGTGCTCGGTCTGGCGACGAGCCATGTCACCGACGAACACGCGCGCTGGGAAGCGGAGCCGAAAGCCAAACGCATCCTCAAGGGCCTGGCCTTTCGCGAGACGGACTTCGACCGCCCGGCGAGGACGCTCAGCGGCGGCTGGGTGATGCGCGCGCATCTGGCGCGGCTGCTGGTGCAGGAGCCGGACCTGCTGCTGCTTGATGAACCGACGAACCATCTCGATCTGGAGTCGCTGCTGTGGTTTCAGGATTACCTCACGGGTTATCCCGGCGCCATCCTGCTTATCTCCCACGACCGCGAGTTTTTGAACACGCTGTGCGATTCCATCCTGGAGATCGCGCATTCCAAAGTCACACGCTATCGCGGCAACTACGACGACTACCTGCGGGAAAAAGCCGCGCGCGATGAGCAACTGCTGTCCGCCTACGAGAACCAGCAGCGCGAGATCGCCAAGATGAAGGACTGGGCGGACCGCTTCAAGGCGAAGGCGAACTTCGCCTCCCGCGCGCAGGACAAGCTCAAGATGATCGACCGCATGGAAAAGATCGATGCGCCGGCGGCGGTGGAAAAGAAGGTCAAATTCCGCTTCCCGCAGCCGCCGCGCTCCGGCCAGCGCGTCATCACGCTCAGCGGCGTCGATTTCGCCTACGGCGCGCAGCCGGTGTACGCCGGGCTGGACTTCGAGGTGGAGCGCGGCGAGCGCATCGTGTTGGTGGGACCGAACGGCGCGGGCAAATCCACCCTGCTCAAGCTGCTGGCCGGCGTGCTGACGCCGCAGGCCGGCAAATGCGAGACGGGGCACAAAGTGCAGATCGGTTATTTCTCCCAGTATCGCGATGACACGCTGGACCTGCGCCACACCGTCTTGCAATCCGCCATGGACTTGCCCGGCCGCCCCGGCGAGCAACTGGCGCGCACGCTGCTGGGTTCCTTTTTGTTCCGCGGCGACGACGTGTTCAAACCCGTGGCCGTGCTCAGCGGCGGCGAGAAAAGCCGCCTGGCCCTGGTGCGCCTGCTGCTGGAGCCGCCGAATTTTTTGCTGATGGACGAACCAACCACGCACCTCGACATGGGCAGCATCGACGCCCTCGTGAACGCGCTGGAGGACTACGAAGGCACGCTGGTCTTCATCAGCCACGACGTGCATTTCATCCGCGGCATGGCGCGCGCCGTGGTTCACGTCAACGCCGGCCTGCTCACGCGCTACGCCGGAGATTATCAATACTACCTGGACAAAACCCAAGCCACCTCCGCACGCTCGGCTTTGACGGCGGCTGGCGGCGCGGCTTTGACGAACCACCAGCCCGGCGTGCTCAAGGTCGCAACCTCGAACACGAACAGCGGCGCCAAAACCAAGGAACAAAAACGCCGCGAAGCCGAGGAACGCAACGCCCGCAACCGGCGCAAACGGGAGCTGGAGGAAAAGGTCGCCGCGATCGAGGCGCGGCTGGAAGCCGTGGAAACGCGCCGCCGCCAGATCGAAACCGCACTGCAAGACCCCGCCACCTTCGCCAACGGCGCGCTGGCGCGCACCTTGCAGGGGGAACTCGACGCGCTCGAACAGGAGACGGAAGCAAAGACCTCCGAGTGGGAGCAGGCGGCGGCGGAACTGGTTTGATCCCGATCCGGTGAAGGTTGTCCGCTCAATCCAAAAACCCAAAAACATTGACGGTGCGTTTTGGCTGTTTCGAGATTATGATAGGACGTATCCCCGTTCGTCAACACTGGTCCGACGGCATCACCACTGCATTTCTTTAGCTTGAGCGATGAAGTTATTTTTCGTTTTTTTAGCCACGGCAATACTGGCCGTCTCGCTGTTGCTTTATGTCTATCTGGCATTGCCGCCGGCCTCGTTGCGTTCCGTCACCATCCCCGCCGCCTTTATTGATCATCTGAGCGCGAAGCAATCCGTGCATCGATTCTCCGATCCGCTCGAAGTCAGTTTGCATCTGCTCTATTGGGGGGGCGCTTCCGACCCGATTGATACCACGGGCATGTCGATCCATGTTCACAAGGAGCGAGACGGGACTCGCACCGTTGAGATTGACGAGCGTTACGTCCAGGATGATTCCACAAGCAGAGTATTCTCGCGCATTCACCTCCGGCAAGAAGGCTCGATATGGATTCCTTTCGAGAGGAAAACCGCACAACAAGGACGGGGTGTTTTTGGGTGGACAACCGGGCCTGCAAAATAAATCGCGCCAAAGATGCGTTTGGAATCTCTCCTTCATTTTGTCCCGCTTTGAGCCTCCCATTCGTCAACCCTCCGCATCCGCACCTGCCGCCCATCGACCGCGTCCACAGCGCCGCCGATGTTCGCTCCTATGGCAAAGAAGAGCGCGGGCCGGATTTTTATCTGGCCTGCCTGCGTTACGCCCAGAGCCTCTGGCGGATCGGGCTGCCGGCGCAGAGCCTCTTGCAATGCAACCGCGCCCTGTCCTGCGTGCTGCCGGAGGATGCGCCAGTGCTGCGCGAATGGCCGCCGCCGTATCTGGCGCTGGCCTGGATGCTCGTTCACCGGCCCGAGGGCCAGTTCCTCGGCAACCCGCGCCGGCACTGGCAGCACTTGGCCACGCGCATGGTGGAGCCGCACAAGGAACTGCGCATCTGGCGCGCCTGGGCCTGCTGGTACCTCGCCAAAACCGTGCTGCCGGAGACGGAGTTTCCCGCCGACTTGAAGCAGATCCGCGCGGAACACATCATCGAGCCGGAGTTCGCGGAAATCTTCGATCACCTGAGCCGCCTCGCACACGGATATGACTTGGCCGCTTGGCAGCACGCGCTGCATTGGGCGCGCGAGCAGGCAAAAAAAGAACCACGCCTCTCCGAGGCGTGCGATGGGTTGGGGAGCGAGTGGCGGCACTCGCGCTCCAAGGCGTGCGAACCCGCAGCCGGCGAGGAAACCCGCATCCGCATCATCGGTCCCGACGAACTGCCGGTGGTGATCGCCCTGGCCCGGCGCATTTGGAACGCGTACTACCCCGGCATCATCAGCCAGGCGCAGATCGATTACATGCTGGCCGTATGGTACGACGAGGGCGCGATGCGCCGGGAGATGAGCGGGCGCGGCGTCACCTACGCCTTGATCGAGCGCGGCGGCGCGCCAGTCGGCTACGTCGGTTTTGAAACCCAGCCGGAGAGCAGCGTGCTTTTTCTCAGCAAACTCTACCTGCTCCCCGAGCAGCACGGCCAAGGCGCGGGCCGCCTCGCGTTGGAGTGGGTGCGGGCACAGGCGCGCGCGCGCGGCGACACCGTGCTGCGCCTGCGTGTGAACAAAAAAAACGCCCCCGCCATCCGCGCCTACCTCCGCGCCGGCTTCATCTTCGTGGAAGACATCTGCTCAGACATCGGCAACGGCTTCGTGATGGATGACTTCCTGATGGAGCGCGCGGTGTGAAACCACTCATCGCGGATTTGCCGCGGAGGGGCGGAGAGGCAAAGGGCGCAGAGAAATTCTTTTGCATCAAAAACCTCTGCGTCTTTTGTTTCTCTGCCCGGTTCCGCCGTCCGATTGCGTTTGCTTTGGGGCGAGCGGGGATTATGCTCAATGGGATGAACTATGAAGCCTTTTTCGAGCGGAATCCCGCCGTATGCGGAGGGCAGTTGGTCGTTCGCGGGACACGGGTGCCGGTGCGTACGCTGCTGGCAAGCTTGGCCGAGGGCCATGACGTCAACAGCATTCACGCGGCTTTCCCCTCCGTATCGGCAGAAGCTCTGCGAGCGGTGATCGCAGAGAGAGATTCATTTTCATCAAAAACCTCTGCGATCTCTGCCCCTTTGCCCCTCTGCGGCTAAATCAAGCTGGCCAGACCGTCCCGGCTGACTCCAAAAATCACTCCTGCCCATCCGGCTCCGCGCCGAGGTCGCGCAGGATTTTGTCCACGTTTTCCAGGAACTTGAAGGACAGCCGCTTGCGCTGGTATTTGCGCCACAGCACGTCCCGCAGCGCGGTGAATTCCGGGATGCCGGGCTGCTCGATGCGATGCCAGTCTTCGAACTCCGGCTCCAGCAGGGAGAAGCGCCACTCGCGCGAGTCCCAGCGCGCGCGCATGTAGCGCTTGCCACCGCCTTCCTCGGCGGTTCGGTTTTCGTGCCATTCGTGGGCTTGGTTTTTGTGCATGATCGGAAAAAAGAAAAGGAGCGGCGCTGGGCGGAAGTTTGACTGGCAAGCCGGGAGAATGCGGTGGAATCTCCGGCGTGCAAGCCGCCAACCACCGAATCCACGTCCCCGACGCCGCCAAGCTGATCCTCTACGTCGTTGCGGTGCTGGTGGGCGGCGCGCTGCTCAGCCCGTTGCTGGTGAGCGGTGGCAGGTGGCTGCTGAGTCTGGCCGGAGGCGGCGGTGATTCCTTCCTGGAGCCGCTGCTGGAGGAGATTCGCAAGGCGGATTTCTCCCGTTACTTCCGGCGCGCCTCGCAGGCTTGCGCCGTGCTTTTTCTCTGGCCGCTCATCCGCTGGACCGGCATGAATCGCGGCCTGTTCCCCGGCTGGCGGCCCGTGCGCCGGGGGTTGGCCGGATACGCGCTGGGTTTCTGTCTCGCCGCCGGCCTGCTGCTGGCGCTCGGCTGTTTTTTTTGCGCGCAAGGCATCTACCGGCTGCGTCCGGAACCGGCGTGGACGGGGTTTTCCGAGCCGCTTTCCGCCGCGTTTGGCGCGGGGGTTTTGGAGGAGTTGTTTTTCCGGGGCGCGTTGTTCGGCCTGCTGCTGCGCAGCCAGCGGCCGCTCGCCGCGCTCGTCACGTCTTCCGTGCTCTTTGCCTTCGTCCATTTCCTCACGCCGCCGGAGGCTTGGAAGCTGCCGCTGGAGGATGTCACCTGGAGCAGCGGTTTCCTGGCTCTCGGGGCTATTTTCTCCCGGTTTCAAAACACCGACTTCCTGCTGGCGGAGTTTGCCACGCTGCTCGCCGTCGGCTGGGTGCTGGGTGCCGTGCGGCTGCGCACCGGGCAGCTCTGGGCCTGCATGGGGCTGCACGGCGGCTGGGTTTTCGGATTGAAATACTTCAGCGCGCTGACGCTGGGCTCGAAGGCTCTGCGCGCCGGCGAGCACCTGCCGTGGATCGGCGTCAATTTGAAAATCGGCCTCGCGCCGCTGCTCGTTATCGCGCTCACCGGCTGGCTGGCCTGCCGCCTGCTGCCGCGCTCCGCAAGCGACGCAAAAAAATGATGGAGCCGGGCCGCTGAATTTGCCACTATGTGATCGAAATCGTCCTCGCCCTCGATTCTGCGCGACACGCCTCCCGTCCCCTGCTCCATCATGACCCAACCTCAGCGCGAAGCCCTCATCGACCTCCTCCTCCTCGCCATCCATACCGACTCGCACATCTCCCTGTCCGAGGAAGCGGCGTTGGAAACCGCCCTCGCCGCTCAAGGTTGGGCTTCGGAGCGCCCGAAAAGCCTCTACCTCGAAACCGCCGCCGCGCGCGCCCGCGCCGCCGCCGAATCCCCCGAGGCCACCACCGCCTTTGTGCATAGCCGCGCCGCTGTGTTTGACACCGCCCACGCGCAGACCGCTGCCTACAACGTCGTCCATCAGGTGATCTCCCCGGACGGCGTCGCGCCCGCCGAGCACACGTTTCTGCGGCTGCTGAACGATGCTTTTCCGACGCCCCGGGGCTGAACTGGGAACGCCCGTCCGAGCGATCCGTGTTTGACACCATCCATCCAGGCGGGACACTGGGCGCGTGTCCGGTTTTCATCGCCCCCTTCTGAGCGCGCTGCTCATGCTGCGCGCTCTGGACGCCAGCGCCGCCGATCCCATCACCACCCGCAACGATGCCGTGGGCCGGCTCCTTAACCAATGGGCCGCCGAGGGAACCGCCGCCGGCTTGGCCGCCATCACCTACGAGAACCGCGACGAAGGCCACTCCATGCTGCCGCTGCGGCAATGGCCCGGTCTGAAGAACCACGTCTTCAGCGCCGAGGAAAGGGCCGCCGGGCAGGCCAAGGGTCCCGCCTTGTTCGGGCGGGACAGCCCCGTCATCGGCAACTGCTCCATGGCCGCCTCCGCCGATCAAGGCGGCAGCTTGGCCCGCTTCTATTTCATGAAGCCGGACGGCCCGCTCTTTCTCACCCGCCAGTTCCTCTCCAACCAGCACTTCATCTACCCCGAGCATCAAGACCACGACCCCGGCGGCAACGGCGTCGGCGGCTGGGGCGACCTCTTTCCGCTCAACACCCCCGCCGTCCTCATCAGCCAGGGATCGTCCGGCTCGGACCAGCCCTTTCTCCGCGCCATCCTCGCCACCATCGCCGCCTTTCCTCCCGACACACAAAAGCAGCTCATCGAGCACCGCCTGCTCATCCCCACCGTCCAGCACATCCTGCGCCGCCACAACCGCGTCGTCGCCGATGATACAGACTATCTCAGCGGCAAGGCTCACCCCGTCGTCTTCGACAGCTCCTTTCTCGACGAGGAAAAAATGGTGCGCGCCGCCAATGCCATGCTCCCCGGAGCCATCCCGCCGGTGGCCCTGCTCGAGGTCCGGGAGGAAACCACCTTCGATGCCGGCGCGCATTTTTTCGAGCGGCAGACCCCGCAGCCCTGGCGGCTGGCCGACACGCCCGTGTCCGTCGCCCGCGTCTTTCTCGGCAACACCGCCGAGTACCGTTTCACCATCAGCGCCGCCAAAAGCCTCGACCTCAAAAACCGTCCGCGCAAGCTGCGCGTCGTCGTGTTGCAGGGAGACCCCGCCCTCGTCCGCATCGAGTCCGAGCCGGAAAGCCCCCTCACCCGCGTCGCCATCCGCTGGCAGCCGCCCGCGCTCACCACCCGCCCCGGCGCCGCCGTGCGCTCGCACCGGGTCGATGTCGGCTTCTTCATCGACAACGGCGTCACCCTCTCCGCGCCCGCCATCCTCAGCGTCTTCATGCTGCCCAATGAGCGCCGCTACTATGACGACAAAGGCCGCGTGATCGAAATCCATTACGCCGCCCGCAATCCCGACCCCGGCCTGCCCGCGGAGGACACCGACCCGCGCTGGCTGCCCGCCATCGCCGCCTGCATCCATCGCCCGGACAACCTGCGCGGTACCCTCATGGAGCGCGCCCTCGAAGCCGAAGAAACCGCCGCTCTGGAAAAAGCCTGGAGCAAACTCGACGTCCACCAGCAGCGGCTCGCGGCGTTGGAAACCGCCGGCAAAAGCAAAACCAAAGCCGCCGACAGCGCGCGCCGGCAGCTTCAGGACGCCCTGCGCGAAACCCTCGCCTCCAAGCTGCCCGGCACACGCCGCCTCAGCATCCGCCGGACCATCGAAACCGCCTTCGACGCCATCGCCAAATTCACGGACCTCTACCCCGCCTTCCAGCGCGAGATCGACGCCATGGTGGAGAAGTCTCCGAAGAAAGACGCCGCCGCCCTGCTGCGCGGCGAGGTCCGTCATCTCATCGACCTCGGCATCCTCCTGCTCGAGGCAAACGGGCGCGTCACCCCGCTGCATGACGCCGCCGCGCGCGGCGAGGCGGAAAACGACGCCCTGAAAGCTCTCAACCTCACCGTGCTCAGCCACGCGCTTTATCCCGAGGCGCTGGAGCGCCAAGCCGGACCCGCCTGGGTCGATCCCCGACTCACCACCCGCAAAGCCTGGCGTGACGTCCATCGCTACGACCCGGACAGTGGCCGCCATCTCGGTTGGATCCGCCATCACGCCGGACACACTTCCTGGTTCGACACGCAAGGCCGCTGGCTGCCCGACGGCCCCGGCCCGGACGCCCGCGCCGTGCCCGTAACCTACGAGCCCGACCCCGCCACCGGCCTCCGCGCCGTACCCGCCGAGTGACCCGGTTTTTCATAGACCGGGCAGAATGCCCGGTCCACACCCCGCAGGCTGAAAGCCCGCGCCACAAGGAGAGGCGCTTTGCAAACACCATGCTGGAGGGCGGGATTGTATTCCCGCCCATTTTTTCGCGGGCGGAGGCGGCGCGGAGCTTGTCACCCGCACTCCAGCGGGCACACTCACGGAGGGACCGGGCAGAATGCCCGGTCCACACCTCGCAGGCTGAAAGCCCGCGCCACCCGGACGTGCTTGCCGTGCAAGACCCGCGGTGCTACCCTCGTCGGCATGAAAAGACACCTGCCCTGGCTGGCTTGCGCATTGCTTGCCATCGTCTCGAACGCGACCGCCGACGAAGGACTGCCGCCGCGGCCGTGGTTCGTTTTTTCCACCGATATGTCGGGCGACGTCGATGACGCGGCGGCGATGGGTTTTCTCATCGAGGCCGTGGAGCGCGGCCAGGGCAAACTGGCGGCCTGCGTCAGCGACAGCCCCACGCTTTACACCGCGCCTGCTGCGCGCGCCATGCTCGACGCCTGGGGTCACACGGATGTGCCGGTAGGCGCTTACCAAGGCAGCGAGGGCCATCCCGGCGAAGGCCCTTACACCCAAGCCGTCGCGGAAGCCTTCGGGCAGGCGGGAAAAACCCGCGCCGATTTCGAGGACGACGTCAGCGTGCTGCGCCGCGTGTACGCCGCCGCGCCGGACCGTTCCGTCGTGTTCATCGCCGTCGGATTCCTCAACAGCCTGGAAGGCCTGATGCGTTCCGCGGGCGACGCCGTTTCCCCGCTGTCCGGCGCGGAATTGTTCGAGCGCAAGACCGCCTACGTCGTCTCGGTCGGAGCCGACTTCATCGGCAACGACACCGGAGAATTCCGCTGGAACTGGCAGCACGCGCCAGCTTCCGCGGCCTATGTCATCAACCGCATGACACGCCCCTTTTACTGGCTGCCGCCCAACGAGATCAGCCCGCGTGGCTTCCCGAAAGACCACCCCCGCGCCCGCTGGCCTTCCACGGTCACCGGCCCCGAAGCGCTCGGCTGGAAGGCGGCGGAAAACCCGATCCAACTCGCCTTCGAACGCACCCGCGACGGCCACCCCGGTCTGCTGGAGGACGGCCTGCGACGCAAAGCCTTCGATCCCGCCGCCACCCGTTTCGCCACCGATTTCGACACCAAGCTGGCCGGCTTTTACCACCGCCGCGTGCATCTGGAAATCGACGGCGAACGCTACCGCCTCGATCCCGAACGCAAAGGCTGGTTTTCCGTCTTGAAACTCGCACTGCCCGCGCCGGACCACGTCGCGCGCGATTACCTCGACCGCATCCTGGCCAACCTGCGCCAGCCCGGCGGAGGCAATCGTTGACCGCAGGGTGACATGGAGCACGGGCGCCCTCGCCCGTCGCAAGAGGCGCCCCCGCCTCTTGCCCGTTCCTTCACGCGCAGCGTCACTTTTTTCATCGAGTGGCTGCGCCAGCCATAACGGGTTGCAGACGAGGGCGTCCGCAACAACGGGCGAGGGCGCCCGTGCTCCGTTCCGCTACGCGATGCGGCCGCAGCATTGCTTGTATTTTTTGCCGGAGCCGCAGGGGCAGGGGTCGTTGCGGCCGACGTTGGCGGCGGGGCGCTTGGGCGGCACGGGGCCTTTCGGCGCGCCGCCGCTGCCGGGCAGGATGAGGCGGGGGCCGTCGATGGCGGGATTGTGCGGCGGCTGGTCGTCGCGCGGGCGCTGCTGGCCTCCACCTTCTCCGCCCGCGGCCTGCTGGCGCTGCATCATGGCCATCTGGGCGAGGAACTGCTCGAAGGCGGCGAGCTGCTGGCTGCTGCGGAAGAGGTTGGCGAGGATCTCGTTGTTGATGTTGGTGATGAGCGCGGAGAAGATGCTGAAGGCTTCCTGCTTGAACTCGATGAGGGGATCCTTCTGGCCGTAGGAGCGCAGGTTGATGCCTTCCTTGAGGGCGTCCAGCGCGTAGAGGTGCTCCTGCCAGAGGCGGTCGATGGCGTTGAGCAGGATCATTTTCTCCACTTCCTGAAGCGCCTGCGGGTTGGCGCCGCTGGTCTTGAGGTCGTAGGCTTTGAGGATGCGCTCCTGGAGAAAGGCGGCGTTGCCGTCGAAGTCGCGGGTTTCAAATTGCGCTTCCCCGGCGTTGAGACCGACGGGGAAGGAGGCGTTGACCCAATGCAGCAGGGCTTCGTGGTTGGCGAGCGACGGGTCGGCTTTGGGAATGAACTCCTCCAGGCGGTCGTCGAGGGCTTTTTCGACGGCTTCGTTCAGCAGCAGGCGCGGGTCGTTGCTGGTGAGCACTTCGTTGCGCCATTCATAAATGACCTCGCGCTGCTGGTTCATCACGTCGTCGTATTCGAGCACGCGCTTGCGCCAAGTGTAGTTGCGCTGCTCGACGCGTTTCTGCGCGGTCTCGACGCTGCGGTTGAGCCAGGGGTGCTGCAGCTCCTCGCCCTCCTTCATGCCAAAGCGCTCCATGACCTTGGTCATGCGCTCGGCGGCGCCGAAGTTGCGCATGAGGTCGTCCTCGAAGGCAAGGAAGAATTTGCTCTCGCCGGGGTCGCCCTGGCGCGCGGAGCGTCCGCGGAGCTGGCGGTCCACGCGGCGGGATTCGTGGCGCTCGGTGCCGAGCACGAAGAGGCCGCCGAGATCGGCCACGCCTTCGCCGAGTTTGATGTCGGTGCCGCGGCCGGCCATGTTGGTGGAGATGGTGAGCGCGCCTTTTTGTCCGGCGCGGGCGACGATCTCGGCCTCCTGGCGGTGGTATTTGGCGTTGAGGACGGAGTGGGGAATCTTTTGCAGCTTGAGCATGCGGCTCAAGGTCTCGGAGGACTCGACGCTGGCGGTGCCGACGAGGATGGGCTGGCCCTTGGCGTGCAACTCGCGGATCAATTCGATGACGGCGCTGTACTTTTCCCGGCGGGTTTTGTAGATGCTGTCGTTTTGGTCGATGCGGCGGACGGGCTGGTTGGTGGGGATGGTGAGGACGTCGAGGCCGTAGATGTCGTGGAACTCGGCGGCGTCGGTTTCGGCGGTGCCGGTCATGCCGCCGAGCTTTTGATAGAGGCGGAAGTAGTTCTGAATGGTGATGGTGGCCAGGGTCTGGGTCTCGGCGTCGATGTGGACGCCTTCCTTGGCTTCGACCGCTTGGTGCAGGCCGTCGCTCCAGCGGCGGCCGGGCATTTTGCGGCCGGTCTGCTCATCGACGATGATGACTTTGTTCTCCTCGACGACGTATTCGACGTCTTTTTCATAAATGCAGTAGGCGCGCAGGAGCTGGCTGATCTGGTGGATGCGCTGGCCCTGGTGGTCGAGCTTGGCCTGGAGCTTTTCCTTTTTATCGAGGCGCTCGGCGTCGGAGAGCGTGGTGTCGCCGTCGATCTCGGAGTAAAGGGTGGCGAGGTCGGGCAGCACGAAGGCATCGGGATCATCGGGGTCGAGGAAATTGCGGCCCATCTCGGAGAGGTCGGCGTCGTGGCTTTTCTCGTCGATGGCGTAGTAGAGCTGCTCTTTGAGCTTGAAGAGTTCGACCTTTTGCGGGTCTTGATAGACGTTGAGTTCGGCTTTCTCGCGGGCGCGGCGCAGCTCGGTGTCTTCCATGGCGCGCAGCAGGCCGCGGTGCTTGGGCTGGCCGAGGTGAACTTGGTAGAGCTTGCGCCCGGCGGTTTCCATATCGCCGGCTTTGGCGGCTTCGTTGGCCTCGGTGATGAGGCGGCTGGTGAGGGTGTTTTGACGGCGGACGAGCTGCTCGACGAGCGGCTTGTAACGCTCGAACTGATGGGTGGCGGCGGCCGACGAGACGGGGCCGCTGATGATCAAAGGCGTGCGCGCTTCATCGATGAGCACGGAGTCCACTTCATCGACGATGGCGAAGTAATGGCCGCGCTGCACCTGCTGCTCGCGGCTGGAAGCCATGCCGTTGTCGCGCAGGTAGTCGAAGCCGAATTCGGAGTTGGTGCCGTAGGTGATGTCGCACTCATACTGGGCGCGGCGGAGGTGGGGCGGCTGGTCGTTTTGAATGCAGCCGACGGTGAGGCCGAGGAATTGGTAGAGGTAGCCCATCCACTCGGAGTCGCGGCGGGCGAGGTAGTCGTTGACGGTGATGACATGGGCGCCGCGGCCGGTGAGGGCATTGAGGGTGACGGGCAGGGTGGCCACGAGCGTCTTGCCCTCGCCGGTGGCCATCTCGGCGATCATGCCGCGATGCAGGGCGATGCCGCCGATGAGCTGCACGTCAAAGTGGACCATGTTCCAGGTGAGCGGCATGTCGCAGACGTTGTGGACCTGGCCGCAGAGGCGGCGGGCGGCGTTTTTGACGACGGCGTAACACTCGGGCAGGATGTCCTCCAGCATCTTGCGCTCGATGTCGGCGAACTTGGGCTCGATCTCGTTCCAGGCCTCGCGCGCGGCGTCGATGGCGGCTTTTTTGTCGTCGAGGGATTTGCCGGAAAGCGTACCGGGCTGGAGGGCGGCGTCATTGAGGGAGGGGAAGTGCGGTTTGAGCCGGGCAAAGGCCCCGGCGAGATGCGCCAGACACTCGTCCACGGCGGTCTCATCGGCGATGCGCAGGGCGACGCCGCCGAGGAAGGCCGGGGTGTGAAAGGCGCGGAACTGCTCCTGCCAGCCCTGCACGCGGGCGCGCAGGGCGTCATCGGACTCGTTTTGAAGCTGCTCCTCGATGCGGTTGATCCCGGCAACAACAGGCTGCAAGCGCCGGACGGTACGCTGGTTTTTGGTGCCGATGATTTTTTTGATGATCCAGTTGAACATGAGAAGAGAGTGAGGGGCGCTCCACCGGCCTCCGGTTGCGGGAGGAGGCGGGCGGGAGCCAGTGGGACATCCAATCTGGCTTAATAAAGGGGTGGCCGCAAGCGGGAAGGGGCGGCGCCCTCAGCGCCGCTCTGCGTCCTCCCCCGCGTTTTCCTGCCACGGGTATCCGATGCCCCAGTCTGATGATTCCCAATATGATGAAGGTGAAAAAGAAACATCTCCGCCATCATCCCGCTCATCCGAACCCACCGAATAAATCGCCCCCGTTTCCCGGTTCCACTTCAAAGGCAACCCCGTCACCGGATCTTCAGGCAACACTTCCAAGTACTCCGGTGTCAGGGCTTCCAGCGCCTCGGGCAGGCGGCCTTTTTCCAGTTGAAAGGCCCGGAGCGCCAGAGCCAGACGGAGGCAACGCCTGAGGCTGAGCCGGTTCAGGTCATCTACAAGATAGGTTTGCAGATTATCGATGTCACGAGCCACGAGCCCGATCCCCGTGCGGTTCGGATGAATGCGTGTTTTCCACGATGCGTCAGGGAACCTGCTGCTGTCGGCAACCGCTTCCGCTGCTTTCAACTCCTTCCAGCCCTCATGCGCGTTCCGTTCAAAGGCTGACGCCAAAATGCCGAGGATTCCCGCCAACTCGACCTGCGTCATGTTCGGTTTGAACAAAATGGAGTCATCCCATTTTGATGGAGGAGGTGTTAAGGGAGGAGGAAGTAGCATGGAGTTCAGCAGTTGATTGAGCGGTAACTGCTGATAGTCGAGAATGCGTTGGGACAGGCGCCAGCGGATCATTTTGGCCAGCTTTCTTGGGTCCGGCTCCGTATCAAGCAAACGCTTCTGAAGGCGGCGCAGTTCAGCGGCTTTCAGATTGAGTTTCTCCATGGCCTGGAATACTCCGTCTATGCCGCGCACATCAGCTTCGCGAGCCGATGCATAAATCGAGGAATCTTCCTCTCCTGAGATTTGTCCGAACTTCATCAAAAGGAAACTCTTTTCCAACAACGCCTCGGTCCTTCCCTGGTTCAAATCTCGTTCAAAGTCGAGAATCATCCATTTTTTCAATCCAAAGACCATGCCATTCCGAGCATCAGGGTCTGTCCCGTCCCCCTTTGGCAAGCTCTCGAGACTGAAGGTCCGGCAATAGTCCCAAAATTTCCGCACAAGGCTGGCGTTGTGCTCCAGATGCTTGTTGTCGGCCAAGTCCAACGCTTTTTCATACTCGTCCTGCGAAGGGGCACTGAATGCGGCAGAGCCATCCCACTCGACCCTGCCGCGCCAAGCTTCCACGATCTCGCCCCACATTCGTTCCCGCCGTTGCTTTTCCTCCTCATCCTCCGGCTCCGGCGGGGGCGCCACTTGATACAGCGCCGGGTCGGGCGGCGCCATGTCGTAGAACAGGTAAAACCAGACAATCACTCCGAGCAACGCCGCGCAACCGCCGCCAAGCAGCCATCCCGCGCGGCGATTGGCCCGGCGGGCCGGGTCCTCTGGGGCGGCATCTGCAACAGCGGGCGGTGTCATGACGCCACCCTGCCTATCACAGCGCCACCCCGCGGGCAATCGCAAAGGCGGAGGGCGGGGCTCTGTTCCCGCCCACTTTTCTGCGGGCAGCGGCGGCGCGGAGCTTTTCGCCCTGCGCCCTGCCCTCTGCGCTTTGCCTCCCCGGCTCCGCGCCGCCTCCGCCCGCGAAAGAATGGGCGGGAACAGAGCCCCGCCCTCCGGGCATTCCTTCGCGAGATTTGACTTTTCGCGCCGTTATGGGTTTGTCGAAGACCGCATCCCGGTCCAGCTTGCATTTCCCCCCTATTGCAATGAACAGCCGCTTTTTCCATCTCTCCGCCAGCTTTGTCGTCTTCACCGCTCTGTCGCTGCCGGAGTTGGCGTCAGCGGAGACGGGCTGGAATCGTTTCCGCGGGCCGAACGGCAGCGGTTACACCGAGACCACCGGCCTCCCCGCCACTGCCGATGACAGCACCACGCTGTGGAAGATCCCCGTCGGCAAAGGCTGGTCCTCGCCCGTGCTGTGGGGGGACATGGTCGTCGTCACCGCCGAGACCGCGCCCAGCAAGCGCGCCGTGCTCGCCCTTTCCGTGACGGACGGCAGGGAGCTGTGGCGGCACGAGGAGGAATTCACCCCGCATCACATCCACAATTTCAACAGCCTCGCCAGCAGCTCCGCGTTCATCGATGCCGAGCGCATCTATATCAACTGGAGCACCGGCACCACCATCCAGGCGCTGGCGCTGGACCACAAGGGCGAGGTCGTGTGGCGGAACGAGCACGTCGCCAATTACATTCACGAGCACGGCACCGGCATCTCCCCCGTCGTCGCCGACGGCATCATGATCGTGCGCAGTGAGTTCGACTGGCAGCGCGGCGACAGGGTTTACACCGAAGACCCCGAGCAGCAGAAGTGGAAAGCCTGCTTCGTCGGGCTCGACGCCGCCACCGGCGAACAGGTCTGGAAACTCGAAATCCCCAACTGCCTCAACACCTTTTCCACCCCGGTCGTGCGCGAGCTGCCGGACGGGAAAAAGGAATTCATCTGCGCCAACAACAGCAGCGGCGTCATGGGCATCGACATCCAGACCGGCGTCGTCAACTGGCAGCACAACCCCGGCTACAACCAGCGCAGCCTCGGCTCCGGCGTGCTCAGCGACGACTTTTATTTCTGCACCTTCGGCACCGGCGGCGGGGTGAAGGAAGTGGCCGCGCTCGACCTCAAAAGCGGCAAGCCCACGC
>CAZNKC010000057.1:0-25545 GCA_964573315.1 uncultured Verrucomicrobiaceae bacterium
GGACGAGGACGAGGACGAGGACGAGGACGAGGACGAGGACGAGGACGAGGACGAGTAGGAGGACGAGGACGAGTAGGAGGACGGGGACGAGTAGGAGGACGAGGATTACTGCCCACCACCTTTTCACTCCGCGCGGTCCGAGACGGTGCGGAAGCCGCGGGCCGGGCTGGCCTCTTGGGCATTTTCCACAAAGCGGCGGGCGGTCAGCGCGTCGTCCGCGAGCGGCGCGGCGAAGTGGCCGCCGCGCGCCACGGGCACGCGCCGGTCGGGATGCTCGGGGTGCTCCGGCCAGGGGTCCCCGGCGCGCTCGCCGGCGGTCCATTCCTCGACGTTGCCGGCCATGTCCTGGATGCCGTAGTGGCTGATGTCGCGGGTTTTGCGATCCACGGGCGCCCACAGGTTGTAGCCGTCCACGGCGCCGCCTTTGCCGCCGCCGTTGGCGTCGTAGTCGCTGCCGCCGTTGGCCGCGGCGGGGTCGGGGCCGCCGTCCCAGGGGAAAAGGTCACCGCCGGGGCCGCGCGCGGCTTTTTCCCACTCTTCCTCGGTGGGCAGGCGGTGGCCTTTCCATTTGGCGTAGGCGTGGGCGTCCCACCAGTCCACGTGATGCACCGGTGTTTGCAGGGTGATTTTTTGCCCGCTGACGGTGGCGCCGGACTTGGCGGCGTCGAGCAATTGCTTCCAGCCTTCCGGCTCGTGGCCGCGCTTGGTTTTCGGCTGGTCCGGGTGGTCGAAACGGCCCGGCGGTCCGTTTTTCAACGCTTCCAAAAATTCGGCGTACTGGCCCAGGGTGACCTCGGTGCGGCTGATCCAAAACTGAGGCAGGGTGCGGGTCTCGCCCTGCTGATAAAGAAAGGGGCCGGCCGGGATGGCGATCATTTCCTCCGGCTCCGCTTCGGTGACGTTTTGCGCGGGGTTGCCGGTGAAGGCGCCGAGCGCCGCCACCAGGATGAGCGCCGCCGCCGCGCCGGCCCATACCCACCAAGGCAGGGAGCGCTGGCCGGAGTGGCTGGCGGCGGCCGGGTCTTCCCGCTCGATGCGGTGTTGGATGCTGCGCTCCCGCAGCGCCTCGCGCACGGCGCTCATTTCCTGGTAGAGGGAGGTCCAGTCATGCCCCACTTGGGCCAGGGATTGCAGCAGGCTGGCGGCCTTGCCGCCCGCCACGCGGCCGCGCAACATGCGCAGGAAGGTTTCGACGGATTCGGTGTCGCTGCCGCTCACCTCGTCGGTGGCGGGGCGGAAGATGTTCACCATGCTGGCATGGTGCTCGTCGTCGAGGTAAACATCCCAGGCCGAGATGTCGCGGTAACTCAGGTCCTGGCCGGTGGCGTGATCCATGACCTCGGCGACGCCGTACAGCAGTTCCACCAGGGCGCGCTCGTTGAAAGTGGCTCCGGCTTCGGCGAGTTCCTTGAGCGAGCGACCGCGCGGGACTTCGCGGCTGTAATACAAATAACCGCCCTCTTCTCCGGCTTGGTAAAGGGGCGCGACGCGTGGGTGGTTCAGGGAGGCCTTGACGCGTTCCCGCGCCCGGAACCGGGCCACCTGCTCCGGGTCCGTGGCGTGCTCCGGCCGCAGCAGCACCAGCCCCACCACGCGGTCCACGTCCCGTTGCAGGGCGCGGTAGGTTTCCGCCGTGGCATCCGACCGCACCCATTCCTGGATTTCGTAATTGCCCAGGCGCGTGCCGGGGGCGAGCATCGGGCCGCGCGGCCCGGCGGCGGGCGGCGGAGCGGCGGGTGTTTTGAGCACGCCATTGACGCGCTCGATGAGCTCTCCGGTCTCGTAGGGAGAGGGCGCGTCAATCAGCACCGGCGCGCCGGCCAGGGCGGCATCGAAACCGCGCAGGTCGAAGCGGGTGGTGAAAAGCGCGCGCGCCTCCGGGAAACGCGCGCGCGCCGCATCGCGCACGTCAAAGCCGGACGGCCCCTGCTCGAACACGGCTTCGGTGACGAGCAGGTCGAGCCGCGCGGCGTCGCGCAGCCAGAGCAGGGCCTCCGCCGCGCCGGGGCAGGCTGCGACGGTCCAGCCCCGCGCCTGCAAGGCGCGGGCGCGGGCGGGGCGGAGGTTTTCATTGGAATCGACGAGCAGGGCTTGCATGGCGGGTCATCACGGCGCGCCGGGGCCGGTGTCACGCGGCGGGGCGTCCGCCGATGGAACCCCGTCCGGCTCGATGAGTTCCTCCGGATCGGCGGCGGTGGCTTGCAACCGGTTTTGGTAGTAAAGCTTCACCACGTAGCCGTAGAACTCGCGCACACCGTGGTCTTTTTCCTCGTCGAGGCTGAGCCGCGGCAGGTAATAGCTGACGTCCAGCGGTTCCGCGCCCATGCCGGACCAGTCCACGGGCGAGGCCACCCAGTCGGACTGCGGAGGGTCGGCGCGCGTGGGTTCCACCCGGTTGCCGTTGACCAAGTCGTAAAAGAACACATCGACATTGACCGCCGTGGGATCGATTTTTTCCTGGCCGAGGCGCAGGATCGGGATGCGCAGCACGCGCCGGTCGCCTTCCGTCACCGCCATGTCCTTGACCACTTGGCACGGGCCGATGCCCAGCACCGCGCCGGGCGCCGTCTCCACCTTGCCCGCCGGTTCCGGCGGCGGGGGAAACACCGGACTGGCGGACGGCGGCGGCGAGACGGCGACCGCGCCGGTTCCTTGCAATTTTTGCCGTGCCAGCGGGTAAAACTCGCCGCCGCCCGCTTCTCCCAGATTGGCGATGCGCTGCCAGTATTCCCGGGCGCGGTCATGGAAGCCCATCTGCTCGTAGGTGAGGGCGAACTCCTTGAGCACAGCCGGCTGGTCCTGGCCCATGCCCTCGGCGGCGCGCAGCAGTTCCAGCACGCCTTCCGTCTCACCGGCGGCGCGCAATTCCTTCACGGTTTCCAGCAGCTCCGCCGCCTCCGGATCCAGCGGCGGTGGTCCGGCGGCGGGCGGCGGCGCGCCGGGAAGCGTGGGAGCCGGGGCGGTGGGATCCCCGGCCAGCATCCCAGGCATGGGCGGGTTGATGCCCGCTGTCACGCCGGGCGGCGGGCTGAGGGCGGTGGCGCCGGGTGGTGGTTCGCCGGCCAGTTGCCCCGGCGCGGGCGGGTTCAGCGGCGTCGGAGCGGATGGCGCGCCGGACGGGGAGGGAGACAAGGACGGCGGCGGGGTGGCGGCGGTTTTTTCCGGTCCCGGCGTGGACGACCACCAGCCGCGCGCCAGCAGCAGGATTTCCAGCCCGGCCAGGACGCAAAGCACCGTGACCGCGGCGGTTTGCGCCCGCCCCGTGTCACCGGTGAAAATGCTGGATTTCGGGCGCGCCATTGGGGATTCGTTGCCGTCAGAGTGGGTTATGGTACGGTGCGGGAGAGAGAGTGTCAATGCTTCACGAAATTTGCTTTGAGAACTTGCCGCCGCCCGCCGGCGCGCAAGCGCCCTTTCGCAGGCTGGATCTGCGCCTGCGCCCGGAGCAGGCGGCTGTCCAGTTGGCGGCCGCGCTGCCCGGCCTCGTGTGGCTCGACAGCGCCCTGGCCGGTCCCGGAGCGGTCTCTCTGCTCGCCGCCGCGCCGGTGGAAATCCTGACCGGCGACGTGGAGCGGGACTGGCATTTCGTGGAAGACGCCCTCCGCCGCCACGCTTTGCCGCATAGCCCGGACTGGCCGCTGCCCGCAGGCGGACTTTTTGGCCGGGTGGGATTCGATGGCCGCTTCGTTTTCGGCGTGTACCCGCATCTGCTGGCCTATGCGCACGACAGCGGGCAGTGGTTCGAGGTGGGGGGGCTGTCCGGCCATTTGCGGCTCGAGTCCGGTGAGGACGGCGATGAGACGCCGCCACCCTTGCCGCTGCGTTTTAAACCGCAGCTCACCCGCGGCGCGTTTTTGCGCCTGGTGCGCCGCGCCAAGGAGTACATCGCCGCCGGGGACATTTATCAGGTCAATCTCTCCTATCCTTGGGAGGCCGCTTGGCCCGCCGGAGCCTGCCCGCTCGCTTGTTACCGCCGGCTGCGCGCGGTCTCGCCCGCGCCGCACGCTGCTTTTCTCGATCTCGACGGTGTCCAAGCGCTGTCCGCCTCGCCCGAGCTTTTTCTCCGAATCAGCGACCGGCGTATCGTCACGCGCCCCATCAAAGGCACGCGGCCCCGGTTTCCGGACGATCCGGCCAGAGACGCCGCCGCGCGCGCGGACTTGCTGGCCTCCGCCAAAGAGCGCGCCGAGCTGCTCATGATTACCGACCTGGAGCGCAACGATCTGGGACAGGTCTGCGAGTTCGGCAGCGTCGCCGTGCCGGAGTTGTGGCGGGCGGAAACTTTCCCGCAGGTCTTCCATCTCGTCTCCACCGTGGAGGGCCACCTGCCCGCCGCCGTCAGCCATGCCCGCGCCTTCCGGGCTTGCTTCCCCGGCGGCTCCATCACCGGCGCGCCGAAGCGGCGCGCGTTGGAGATCATCCATGAGTTGGAGCCTTTCCCGCGCGGTCTTTACACCGGCGCCATCGGCGGTTTCGGGTTCAATGGCGAGAGCTTCTGGAACATCGCCATCCGCACCGCCGTGCGCGACGGCGGCGTGCTGCGCTTCCACACGGGAGCGGGCATTGTGGCGGATTCCGATCCCGTGCTCGAATACGAGGAGACGCTGCACAAAGCCGCCGGGCTGTTGCAACTGGCCGAAGGAAAAGTACCCCGCCTCTCCGGGGCGGGATAAAGTGGCGCAAGCTTCCAGCTTGCGCCAATTCGGGCAACCAAGATGGTTGCCCCACTTTAAGCTCCCGCCTCGGAGAGGCGGGGTACTTTCTTCACCCCTTCTTCTCGAGCGAGAGAATCTGGTAGTCGTCGGCGAGTTTGCCGAGGGCTTGGACGGCGCTGTCTTTGGTGATGTCCGCTTTTTTGGAGACGATGGTGATCTTTTGCTCGCCCTCTTTTTCGGAGGGGGCGATCTTGATTTCGGTGACGCCGTCGAGTTTGGCGGTGAGGGCTTCGGTGACGTGCTGTTTGCAGGCGACGCAGACGACGCCGGAGATGGCGCCTTCGTAGGTGTGGGTTTCGCCGGCCCGGAGGAGGGGGGCGGTCATGAGGGCGGCGGCGGCGAGGAGGAGAAGGGAAAGCGTTTTCATCAGGGCATAAAAAAGCACCGGGCGCGCTGTCTTGCAAGACCCGCTTCCCGGCGCCGGGATTTCAATGGGTGAGGGGGAGATTATTTCTCCAGGTTCTCACCGGCTTTTTTCCAGCCGCTGATGCCGGCGGAGAGGTGCTTGACGTTGGTGTAGCCAAGTTCCTCGGCCTTCTGGGCGGCCTTTTTGTAGGCGCTGCAGGAGGGGCCGCCACAGTAGGCGACGACGAGGGCGCCTTTGTCAGCGGGCAGCTTGGAGGCCAGATTTTCCTGTTCCGAGGCGAAGTGGATGGCGCCGGGGACGCGGCCACTGGCGAAGGAGTCAGGGCTGTTGACGTCGATGACGGTAACTTTGCCTTCGGAGATGGCCTTTTTCAGGTCGGCGATGGAGATGTCAGGATACTCGGCGGCGAAGACGGAGCCGGCGACGAAGAGTGACAGGGCGAGTGCGAGGAGTTTCTTCATGGGTTTGAGCTTGGATTTGGTTTGTGTTTGAGTTTGGTGTGAGTGCGCTTCCGCCCGGAGGGGCGCGCCACGCGGGCGTTGCTCACGAGTGAGCAAAAAAAGAAATACGACTGCCGGACTGTCATAGGAGCGGGGGTGAAACGAGATTATTCCAATTTTCTTGGCGCTTTTCTCCAAACGAGAGCTGTGCCGCCAGTTATCAACAACGACGCCGGGCGATGGTTTTGTGCGGTTTTATATGCCGTTTTCGGCATATTCATGACTGTCTTCCTTCCGCGGAACTCTGTTTTTAGGTTTATTGCAGGAGCCGCCAGAGATACTCCAGGTCATCGTCGGGAATGGAGGGATCCATCGTTTCCCGCGCGGCTTCGCCAAAAACCGTCCTGGCTTTGACGGTGAGATTGTTCAGGCGTACTTTTAAAGCGTTTGCGCTGAGATTCAGGCGGCTGGCGACTTCGGCTTGGGCGGGGCCTTCCCTGGGCCAGCCTTGCAGCAGGCAGGGGCGCAGCACAGCGTAGATTTCCGGGCGTTTTTGAATCTTGGGATCGGCGTCGAGACGGGCCAGCGTTTCCTTCCAGAGCTGCCAGGACAGGATCAAATCATAGGTCAGGGCGGGGTCGAGGGTGCGCTGCTGGATCAGGCCGTGCAGGGACTCGGCCTCCGGGAGATCCAGGGACAGGTGGGAGACGCCGCCGCCCCGTTTGCGGGTCGCGTTTTTTTCGCGCCGGTGCTGCAGCTTGTTCAGGAAGACCGTTTTCATCCAACTGCGCAGCCGGCCTTTTTCCTGCCGCAGGGTTTCGAGCGATTTTTTATCGAGCACGGTCAGGAAAAAATCCTGCACGGCGTCCTCGGCATCGTGAGAGCTGAGGCCGCAGCTCCGGCCGAAATGCCAAAGCGGCCCGTGATAGGTGGCGCAGAGGCGGTCCAGGGCGGGTTCCGCTTGGGCGGGGTCTGGGGAGTGCAGCCAATGGACCAGGGTCCATTGCGTGGTGGGGAATCGTCGGTCGGTGGGGGGTTCGGACATTTTGGCAACTGAGCTTTTCCATGGGATGATGCGCATTGACAACTGGAGATGTCAGTTGACCGAGGATGGCTCGCCGTGCAAGAAGTATGGACGTGGACGATGCCACCGACAGAACGGTCAGCACCCAACCTGCCTCGGTGACTCCCGAATGGCTGCGGGAGTTGGGTTGGGCGGATGCCTACGAGGTGCGCGGGCTGATCGGCCGCGGCGGCATGGGCCGGGTGTATGAGGGCTGGCACCGGACTTTGGGCATGCGGGTGGCGCTCAAGATACTCGATCCGCATCTGGCCGGGGATGCGCAGGCGCGGGCGCGCTTTGAAAAGGAGGCCCTGACGCTGGCGCAACTCCAAGAACCCGTGCCGCACCCGAACATCGTGCGGGTGCTGGACTTCAAGCTGACGGACGAGGTGGGCTGTCTGGTCATGACGCATGTGGACGGCGTGGACATCAAAACTTGGTGCGGCAGGCATGCCTTGGGCATCCGGGAAAAAGCGGCGCTGATGGCCAAGGTGGCGGGGGCGGCCGGTTACTTTCACGCGTCCGGCGTGGTGCATCGGGATTTGAAGCCGGCCAACATTTTGGTGAGGGAGAGCAATGGGGAGCCGGTGATCGTGGATTTCGGCATCGTGCGCCGGTATGATGACATCACGCTGACCCAGACCCGGCAGTCGCCCGGCACGGCGGCTTACATGGCGCCGGAGCAATTTCGCGTGGGATTGGAGCCGTCCGGTCCGCGGGGTGATGTGTATGCCCTGGGAGTCATTCTTTACGAGTTGGTCTCCGGGGAGCTGCCGCACGGCGGCACACTGGCCGAGGTGCTGTCGCGCCACGATCAGGAAGCGCCGCCGCCGCCTCTCTGCGCGCGGGTGAAAGGCCTGCCTCGTGATCTGGAGAAGGTTTGTTTCAAGGCCATCGCCCAGCGTCAGGCCGAGCGCTATGCCACCGGGGCGGAATTGGCGGAGGATTTGGGCCGCTTTTTGCGCGGGGAACCGGTGGCGGCGCAGCCGCTGCCAAGGATCGTGCAGGGGATGCGGCGGTTGCGCCGCAAACCGAGCCTGATAGCGGCGGTGTGCCTTGTCGGGCTCGGCGGAGCCTGGATGCTGTGGAAGGGCGGGGAGCAAGTCCGGGCTATGGAGACAGCACGGTTGCGGGAAGAAATCGGCGTGAGTCTCTCTGCCAAAGACTGGTCGGTGGAGCATTTGCAGGGTGTCCAAGACCGGATTCAGGCCTTGGCTGCGCGTGACTTGGCCCAGGCGGCCTCTTTCCAGCAGGCTCTGGTCCAGGGGGCGGTCCGCGAGGTGTCAGCCGTCCTCGGACAGGCGCGGCTGGCGGAGGGACTCATTCCCCGGCTGGAGGCGGCTCTGGAATGGATCGCCGCCCAAGATTCAGAGGCGCACGGGCGGCTGCAAACGCTTTTCCAAGGACGGCTGCAACGCTGGGAACCTTTGTGGGAACTCAAGGCGCCCTTCGTGAATTTGGCGGAGTTTTTCGCTCCGGCGCGCGTGGCGGTGCGGGAGGGGCATTCTTTGCCGCATGTGGAAGCGGTTGATTCCCCGCGGCTGCCGCTTCTCATCAAGAAGAGGCCTCCGCTGGAGTTGGAAGTGGTTTTTCTGCCCGTGGACGGCTCCTCCGAGCAGAGGATGGGGGTGAGTTTGAAGCAGGAATCCAACACTTATCTTTTCCAATTTTGCCAGCCGCCCGATGCCCGGCTGCTGCAATACATGGAACAGACCCTGAACGTGGAGTCCGTGCCGGCGGCGGCGCTCTTCATCGGCCAGGGGAAGGAGATTTTGGCGGCATTGCCGGTGGACGAACTGGCGCCGTCCGATCAAGGCGCGCGGCTCAAGGTGCGCGCCGAAGGCTCGGGGCTCTCCGTCCAGTGGAATGACGGGCCGGATTTGACCTATGTGCTGGACTTTGCCAGCACCAGGACGGCGGCTTTCATCCTGGAACAAAAACCCGTCCCGCGGATCGCGGGCGTGACCGGCTGGGGGCCGCTCATGCCGGCGCAGCCCTCGCCGCTGGAGCTGGGAGATAACTTGGCCGCGAACCAGCAGTGGCAGGCGGCCGAGACGGAGTACTTGAGATTGCTGGGCGACCCGGAGCACGGCGCGGAGGCGGCCTTCAAGGCGGGGGAATGCCAGATGCGCATGCGCCAGACGCGGATGGCGGTGGAGACTTGGCGGGGCGTCAGCCTGGGGGCGGATTCGCCGTGGCGGATACGGGCTTGTTTCGAGCTTTGGATGCACCATGTACAGGCGGGACGGCTGGCAGAGGCGAGGCCTTTTTTGGATCAACTGCCCGCGCGGGAAAATCTGCCGTCGGGCTGCTTGGACCGGCTTTCCGGCGCTGATATCAGATCGCTGGCAGGCCGCTATCGCGCCACCACCCGCGGGCTGGCCGTGCTCGCGCCCATGCCGGAAATCGAGGACGCCATCCGCGCGCATCAGTTGCTGGGGATGCCGGCCCTGGAGATGGCCGTTCGATTCGCCTTCGCCCGGCATTACAATGGAACGGACGCGGCGGCGACGACGCTGTTCCGCGCCGCGCTGCTGAAGCCTCCCGCGAATCTGAAATCCCTGACGCCCGAGCACAGCAATTCCCTGCAGGTGTGCTTTGACCTGTGGATGCGCATGAGCCACGGTGAACAGGACAGGGATTTGGCCGAAGTCATGAGCCGCTGGGAATCCCTGCCCGCCCAGCACCCGGTTGCCCGGACGTTGCAAGCCGAGCAGGCGCGTATTTTTGCCCGCCGGGGCGATGATGAAGAGGCCAAGCGGCTGGCCCGCCAAGTGCAGTCGGCTCCCGGTGTTTCCTCGCTGACCCTGCTCTCCGCCGCCCTGCTCCGGCACAGCCTGGGCGATGTGGCGGAGGAAGATCCTTTGCGGCTTGCCGTGAAGCAGCTTTCCGAAAGGCCGCGGGAAAGCAGCGCCACGTTCATGGTGGACTACGTCGTGCTGCACTGCCTGGCGCGGAACTGGACGCCGCAACTGACGGCCGAAGTGTTCGGGGCGCTTTTCAGCATCAACAGGCCCGGCCCGGAGCGGGAGTCTTCCCAGAGCCAGCTCAACCGGTTCTTTCTGGGGGAGGCCAGTTTCACGCGTGGACTCAATACGCTGATGGAAGGGGAATCGGGACGCGAGTTCGCCCGCGCCTACGCTTTGCGGCTCCGTTCCGCCCGCGATCTGACGCGGGAGTTTCTCCAGCGTGTGCTGGAATCGCACGCGGCCTTTTGCCTGTTTGACGCCTCGCCCGCGGGGGAGGAGGAAAGCCGCGCGATCCAAATCGCCATCCAGCTTTTGATGACGCAGTTCACCCAGGGCCGGATCGACGTGGAGGGACTGCTGCTGCTCATTCAGGGCTGGAAGACCCATCTCAAGGAGCCCCGGCTGCAAACCGTGCTCGCCCGCTGGCCCGAAGACTTGCGCCTGGCGCTGGCACGGCTGATCGAGATGAGCGTCGCGCGCGCTCGTGCGGAGGAGTGAGCGCTTTACGGCAGGCGCCTCAGCAACTCGCGCTCCAGCCGTTCAGGGTCGCTCCGCAAATCCTGCAAGCCGATGACCACCAGACGAGCGGGTTCCACCACATAAAAAAGACCGTAGTGAGTTCGGCGGATCAAAGCCCTTCGCACAGGACGTCTCCACACGGCGGCGACGAAAGGAAAAGCTTGAAGCAAGCTCACCATCCGGTCGGTCAGCCGGACAAAACGCTCGCCACTCCCTTCGGCAGCTTCCTCCATCCGCGCATAAGCTTCCTGGGCATCCATTTCGGCGGCCCAAGTCCATACCACATCCTGTTTCATCCGCGTGATTTGAGCAGCCGGGTTTTCACCTCGCTCCAGGATGACACGTGTTCTGGATGCTGCCGATAGGCGGAGAGCCGTGATTCCATCAAGGCGGTCAAGGCAGGATCGTCCTCGGGCGTTTCACCCATCACGTCGGCAAGCAACTCCTCCGCCAGTTGGAGTTTGTCTTCGTCGGATCGGTTCATTAATCCAGGGTATTCCTCGGCAATCATGCTCCACCTTGCCATATCCTGCTGGCGCGGGCAAGCGTACGCTTTGGGAAGGAGATAGGTTCGTGGTGGCTCAAACGCCACTGGCGGTTCCACCCGGCCAAGCTCAGCGCCACCAAGTGGGCAGATCGGGCAGCGTCTCCTTCAGGATGGCGCGGATGGCGAGGCGCTCGGGCACGGGGATGTGGGCGAACTCTTTGGCCACTCCGGCCTCGCGCAGGCCCAGGCCCATCTGGTAATAGACGCGGTCTTTGATCTCGCGGGGGGCTTCCTTCCAGGAGTCGGTGTAGAGCATGTAGGTGCAGCGGTATTTGAAGAGGCGGGTGCGCAGGTCGAGGTCTTTGAGGGAGGCGCCGGCGGTGGTGGCGATTTTATTTGCCTGGAAGTCGCGGATGAAATCGGGGTCGCCTTCGATGCCGCGCGCGGGCAGCGGCGCTTCGCCGGCAAAGAGGATGTAACGGGCGAGGTCGGCGGCGCGGTCTTCGATTTCTTTTTCCGCCTCAGGCGTCAGGCGGCCCTTGCCTTCGTAGAGGCGCTGGCGCAGCAGGTAGGAGGTCTGGAAGAGGCGGTTTTCAAAGCCGAGTTGGTGCTCGTGGATGAGATGAGGCAGGATGTCGCTGGTGGGCCGGAGGAGCTTGCCGAGATCGGAGAATCGGCCGGGCGAGGCGTCGAAGCGGGTGATCCTGCCGGCCTCGGACTGGCCGGCGACGTTGCCTTCGTGTTTGGCGAGGTTGTGCTTGCCGGTGAGCAGCCAGCCGCCGAAGCGTTTCTCCAGCGGGATTTGATGGCCCTGCTCGTCGTGGCGGAAGGTCTGCAAGCTGGACCCGGCCATGGAGACGAGTACGGATTCGGCGATGAGGCCGGGCACGTACTGGGTGGCGGCGCCGGCGTGGCAGGCGAAGCAGCGGGTGGATCGCTCCGGGGTGGGGACGCGGCCCGGGGTGAAGCGCTCGTAAACGTAAAACATGGAGCCCATCTCCGGGTCGATGGCGGCGACTTCGACACGGCCGCCGGGCACCCAGCCGAGGTAGGTGTCGTCGTTGAAGTAAAGGGCGCGCGGGTTGCGGGGGTTGATGATCTCGCTTTGCAGGCTGGTGGCGGAGAAGACGAGGATTTGCGAGCTTTCGGGGATTTCCAACGCCTTGAGGATGGAGACGAGAAAGGCTTGGTCCGATGAGGTGTCCAGTTCCGCTTTCCCGGCGGCAATGTCGAGGTGGAGCTTGGCGAGGCGGTCCTTGGGTTTGTGCTCGAAGTAATTGTGCGGCGGCTCGCGGAAATTGAAGAGACGCTCAGCGGCGCGGGCGGCATCAGGCGCGCCTGCCAGGAGGGTGGCGGCGGTGAGGATGAGGATCGAACGGGACGGGGGCATCACCTTTTATAAACGTCTCAGAAGACGCGACGTTTTAGGGTCTCTTTGCGGGGGGCGCTTTTTGTGGCCGGTGAACGCCCGCCTGGCGCGCGGACCTCCGAGTCCGCAGCGCTCCGCCGTCCGAGCCGGTTCCTCAACCGGCCTCCCGCTTCGCTGCGGCCCGGCTCTTTTTGCCGCAGACCAGACGTTTCCGAAGCGGTCCCCTCAACAGCGGGCTACCCGCTGCGGGCTCGGAGGCCCGCGCTCCGGGCGGCGGGCGTTCAACGGCGCTTGCGGGAACGGGCGCTTTGCCTGAGAGATGGCGGATGTTCGCCAGGTTTTTCCGCCAACCTCCGCCTTTCTGGCTGGGCGCGCTCGCGCTGCTGCTGCTGGCGCTGGCCGTTTATTGGCCGGCTCTGCGCGGGCCGTTCGTGTGGGATGACAAGGATTGGACCACGGGCATGGAATGGGCGCTGCGGGACGCGGACGGGTTGTGGCAGTTTTGGTTCAAGCCCGGCGCGGCGCAGCAGTACTACCCGCTTACGGCCACGTCGTTTTGGATCGACTATCAGCTTTGGGGCTTTAACACGCTGCCGTATCATCTGGAGAACGTGCTGCTGCACGGTCTGTCCGCCGTGCTGTTCTGGCTGGTGCTGCGGCAGCTCGGCGTGGGCGGGGCGTGGTCGTGGTTCGCGGCGGCGCTGTATGCGGCGCATCCGGTCATGGCGGAGTCGGTGGCGTGGATCACGGAGCGCAAGAATGTGCTCTGCCAGGCGCTGATCCTGGCCGCGCTGCTTGCCTATGGCCGGTATCAACACGGCTGGCAGCCGGAGGCGCGCGCGCGGCGTCCGCGGCGGTGGTGGGCGGCATCGTTTCTGCTGTTCCTGGCCGCGGTGCTGGCCAAGATCACGGCTTTTGTGCTGCCGCCCGCGTTGCTGGTGATCGCTTGGTGGAAATACCGTCGCCTGGGATGGCGGCGGGACGTGTTGCCGGTCGTCCCGATGTTTGCCGTTTCCATCGTCGCCGGCATCGGGGTGGCGTGGATGGAAATGCATCATGTGGGAGCCATCGGGCGCGACTTCGATCTGCCGCTGGCCGGCAGGCTCGCGATCGCCGGGCAGGCGCTGTGGGTTTACCTCGGCAAGCTGCTGTGGCCGCATCCGATTTGCCTTATCTATCATCGCTGGGAATTGAACCCGGCGCAGTGGTGGCAATGGCTGGGCGCGGCGGGCGCGTTGCTGGCGGCTGCCGTGCTGCTGTGGGGAACCCGGCGCGGCCAATGGCGCGGCATTACCGCCGGGGTGTTGCTGTTCGCAGGCATGTTGTTCCCCGTGCTGGGATTCATGAACGTCTATGGCATGCGCTTCGCCTGGGTGGCCGACCGCTGGGTGTACATGCCGGCGCTGGTGGTCTTCGCCTGGATCGGCCATGTTTTCGCGGTCATGCCCTGGCGGAAAATCCGTCTGACGCTCGCGGTGGCGGTGCTGGGGACGTGCGCGGCGCTGACTTGGCGGCAGGCGGCTTGTTACCGCAGCGTGGACGCTTTTTGGCAGGCGGCCATCGCCGGCAATCCCACGGCCTGGAAAGCGCGCAATGATTACAGCGACGCCCTGATGGCCGCGGGCCGCGCGCAGGAAGCCGCCGAACACCTGCGCGAAGCCGTCCGCCTCTACCCGGAGTATGCCGACGCCCACGCCAATCTGGGCAACGCGCTGACCATGCTCGGCAGGCCGCAAGAGGCGATGGAGTCCTTCGAGCGCGCCCTGGCCCTGGAGCCGGATTTGGCCATCGTCCATTACAATATGGCCTGTCTTTACGAGACGCAGGGACGGATTGAGGACATGGAAAAGCAACTGCGCCGCGCCTTGGAGGTGAGCGAGAAGATGCTGCCCGCCCACAACGACCTCGGCAATCTGCTGCTCCGAACCGGACGGGTGGAGGAAGCCGGCCGGCACTATCGCCGCGCTTTGGAACTGCGTCCCGGCAACACGAACGCTCTCACCTCGCTGGGCAACGTGGCCTACATGCAAGGCCGGCACGCGGAGGCGGCGGATTATTTCCGGCAAGCCCTGGCGCGCAATCCGGACCTCGTCGAGGCGCTGACGAACTGCGCCTTCGTCCTGGCCACCACCCGGGATGAATCTCTCCGTGACGTGTCGAAGGGCGTGGAGATGGCGGAACGTGCCGCGCGGCTCTCCGCCCGCAAAGACCCCGCCATCCTCTCGGTGCTGGCTTCCGCTTACGCGAACGCCGGACGCTTCCCCGACGCGATCGAAGCCGCCAAGCAAGGCATCGCCATCGCCGAATCCCAAGGCAACACCGCCCTGGTCCGGAGCCTCCGCGACGGCGTGAGAGCCTTCGAGCAGGGCAGGACGGGGCAGTGAGCAGGGTGAGGCGCTTTGCAAACGCCTCACCCACTTGTTCGCGGGCGGAGGCGGTGCGGAGCTTGTGGCTGCCGGGATACAGAGAGCAGCTCGATATTTCATTTCGACATCCGGCGGCATTTCGACTACCCATCGAAGCTGACGCGCCATGAAGCCTGCAATCTTTGCACTCACCATCACCCTGTCCGCCTGCCTGGCCTGCTCCGGCCAGACGGACCTCCAGTCCCTCCTCTCGCCGGAGCGGCTGGCGCAGTACCTCAAAATGTTCCCGGCCGCGGACACCAACAAAGACGGCGTGCTCAGCCTGGAGGAGGCGCTGGCCTATTACGAGAAACTGCGCAACCGCAACCGTCCACCGCCGAAAGTCTCCACGGAAAACCCGCCTGACTTCGCCGACGTGTCCTACGGCCCGCACGCGCGCAACGTGCTCGACTTCTGGCAGGCCAAAACGGACGCCGCCGCGCCCGTCGTCGTTTACATCCATGGCGGCGGTTTTGTCTCCGGCGACAAATCACGGGTGCGCGGCGACAAGATGCTCCGCCAATGCCTCGACTCCGGCGTCTCGTTCGCCGCCATCAACTATCGTTACCGCACCACCACGCCCATTCAGGACGTGCTGTGCGACTGCGCGCGCGCCATCCAATTCATCCGCAGCAAGGCGGGCGAGTGGAACGTGGACAAAGCGCGCATCGCCAGCTACGGCGGCTCGGCGGGCGCGGGATCGTCGCTCTGGCTCGCCTTTCACGACGACCTCGCCGACCCGCACAGCAGCGACCCCGTGCTGCGCGAGTCCTCGCGCCTGGCCTGCGCCGGCGCCATCAGCACCCAGCTCTCCTACGACGCGCTGCGCTGGCCGGAGTATTTCGGTGAGGAAACCGCGCGCCGCTTCGGCGAGCCGGAGGAGTGGTGGCATCTCTTCTACGGCTTGAAAAACACCGGTGAACTGCGCGCCGAAACGGGTGTGAAAATCCGCGCCGGCTGCGACATGCTCGGCCTCATTTCCCAAGATGATCCGCCCGTCTTTCTGAACACCTCCGTGCCCGGCGGCGAGGTGCAGGACCGCAACCATTACTTGCATCATCCCCGGCACGCCCAGGCCATCTATGACCGCTGCCGCGAGATCGGCGTGCCCGTCGCGGCCAGTCTGCCCGCGCTGGACATCACCCCGCCCGCCGGCGGCCCCGCCGACATGCGCGCCTTCCTTTTCCAGCATCTGGGCGTCACCGCCAAAGCGGCGGCGCAGTGATCGAACCACGAATGGACACGAATAGACCTCTTTCATCATAGCAGAAGAGGGAAGAAAGAGAGTGGGGGAAGCCCCCGGCAGGGGGCAGAGCTGGTAGCCGGTGGTAAAACCACCGGATCAGGGAACGGAGCATCAGCACAGATGCATGCCGCGCCCCGGCAGGGGCGCGAGAAAGGCGGCAGGCAGTGGATGCCCCACAGACGCATGGGCATTTCTCGCGCCCCTGCCGGGGCGCGGCATGCATCCCTTCTTTCTCTGACTATCATCCAGGGATTTCATCCCTGGCTACCAGCTCTGATCCCTCCAGGATCAAATCCACTTCAATATGAAAGAGGTCTATTCGTGTCCATTCGTGGTTTCAAGCCGCATCCGGCCTGAGCGCACGACGCACCCTCACCACCCCGTTCCCAAATCCCAGCGCCCTGCCAAAGCCAGCAGGTCCGGCCGCAAGGGCCATTCGTCGGCGCGCGGCTCCTGGCCTTCGTGGCGGACGCTGGCGCCTTTGAGCATCATGCAGCCGGTGTTGTCGCCGATGGCGCGGATCGTCCCCACCTCCTCCGCGCTCAGCGGATTCGCAACGGGAAGCGCGGCCAGTTCGGCGAGCTTGGCGTCGATGGGTTTGGCGTCGAAGCCGGCTTCCTGGATCAAGGTGGGCACCACGCTTTTGACCGGCTCGTTGGCCAGCGTCCACAGGCTGGCGAGCTGGATCATGGTCAGACCGTGTTTGTCGGCGATGGGGCGGATTTTTTCCAGCTTCTCGCTGGCGTGCTCCACCCACCCGGCGGGACGGTAGGCGCGGTGGTCGCCATCGCGGAATTTGTGGCCGGGCCGCACGTCGTCATGGAAGATGCCGCCGTAATCGACGACGCGGGCCAGGATGTTGACGCCGTGTTTTTTCGCCGCCGGCAGCACATGCTGGCCGGGCCAGGGCTCGAAGGGATTGAGAATGATCATCGCCCAGTCCAGCAGGTCCGTGTAGCGCTCGAAGCAGTCGATCATGTCCAGGGTGAAGCCGTTGGCCGGGCCGGGCGCGATGCCGAGGCGGTCGGCAAGGCCGCCGCTCTTCAGCGCTGCCATGCCATCCCACACCGCCTGGCTGGTGTAGCCGATGGAGTCCGGATTGTGCAGCAGCAGGCAGTCGAACTTCGCCGCACCGCAGCGCTCCAGGGACTTCTCCGTGGCCATTTTCAGGTAGTCCGCGTAACCGTCCGGGCCGCGCAGTTCGGGGTCGGTGAAGCGCGGGTAGCCCTTCGCGCCGGCGCGCTGGCCGGTGTAGAAATCGTGGCCGATGATGCCCACGAGGCAATACTCCTCGCGCGGCAGGTCTTTGAGCGCCTCGCCCAGCATCGTGTCCGCGCGTCCGGCGCCATAGACATCCGCCGTCACAAAGGTGCGCACGCCGGAGTCGAAGGCCTTGCGGATCATCTCCAGGTAGCGCGCATCGTCGAGCATCTCGCCGAAGTGCATGAATTTGCCGCCACTCCAGGTGCCGTAAGCTGTGCGTGTGAGATCCATGATCGGAAAAAGGGGAAAGGGTTTTGGGGTTGGGAAGAAAAGCATTACGCGCTTGCCGCCGCGTTGCAATCCCGGAAAGACCTCCCGGCAAAAGACCGGCACGGTTTATGACAAAATCCGCAAAGTACCACTCCCAAAGTACCACGCCTCTCCGAGGCGTGAGATTCTGAGAACACGCCTCGGAGAGGCGTGGTACTTTGACTTTCATCTGGCGCTCGCCGCCGCTTCCTGGCAAAATGCGCGCATGTCCGGAAAATCACGCCCACGCCGCGCCGCCGCGCTCTTGCTCCTCGCCGCCTTCACCGCCGCCTCGCCGCTGCTGCGCGCGCAAGCAACCAAACCCGACGTCGTCGATCAACTCGCCGCCGTGCTCGAACCATCGCAGGTGGTGGTTTATAAAACGACACCGCAAAAGCCGCTGCACCTGCATGTCTTCGAGCCGGAAGGCTTTCAAAAGACGGACAAACGCGCGGCCTTCGTGGTCATCCACGGCGGCGGCTGGCGCGGCGGCGCGCCGCGGCGGATGTATCCCTTCGCGCATCATTTCGCCAAGCTTGGCATGGTGGGCGTCAGCGTGGAGTACCGGCTCGCGGCGCGCACGCGCGAGGCGGCCGAGGCCGGCGGGTTGTCGCCCTTCGACTGCGTGGCCGACGTGAAATCCGCCATCCGCTTCTTGAAGACGAACGCCGCGGACTTCGGCATCGACCCGGAAAAGATCGTCGTCAGCGGCGGCTCCGCGGGCGGGCATCTGGCGGCGGCCACGGCCTTGTTCGACGCGGTGAACGATCCGGCCGATGACGTGTCTGTTTCCACCACGCCGCGGGCGCTGGTGCTGCTCTTCCCGGTCATCGACACCTCCAAGGAGCAAGGCTACGGCAACGATCTGCTCGGCGAGCGCTGGCGGGAGATCGACCCCAACAGCCATGTGCGCGCCGGTTTGCCGCCCTGCATCCTGTTTCACGGCACCGGCGACACCGTGACGCCCTTCCCCGGCGCGGAGAAGTTTTTTCAAGCCATGCTGGCCGCCGGCAACACCTGCGAGCTGGTAGTCAACGAAGGCGGCAAGCACGGCTATCTCATGTCCGACCGCGCGCATTTCGACGACACGCTGGAGCGCGCGGAGGCGTTTCTGCGCCAGCAGGGTGTTTTGCGGCGACCCCTTGTGCCTGCGCCGTACACATCTCCTCCCCCGAGTTCTTGCGCTCCCGCGCAGGATGTTTTGCAGTGACGCCGTGTGAAAGTGGGGCAATCATCTTGATTGCCCGATGAGCGGATCGTGCAACCAAGATGGTTGCGCCACTTTGAGTTCCCCGTGCGGGGTACTTTTGGCAAGCCCGGCGCGGCAGCCTCCGTACCGGTAAGCCATGACCGCGCATTCGTCTCCCGATCTCTCCCGCCGCTCCCTGTTGAAACGCCTGCCCTTGGCGGCGGCGCTGGCGGGCGGTTTCCACATCCAGGTCAAAGGCCAAGCCACCCGCAAGCTATGGGTCACCGGCAACGAAGCCATCGACAAACCGCGCGAGATCGCGCTCGGCCTGCTGCAACCGGCGGACGCCCAGCTCGAGCGTGCCTGGGAGCTGCACTTCGGCTCGGTGGTGTTCGAGTCCTACGGCTTCGCCCCGCGCTGCGCCATCGACGGCGAAGCCTTCGCGCAAGCGGTGAAGGACGGCGCTTCACCGGAGGAATTGATCGTCCTGCGCCAGACCATGAGCATGAGCGGCCACACCACGAACGAGCGCGAGCGGAAGGAGTTTTTCGAGGCCTTCCAAGCCGCCGGAGTCACCTGCATTTTTCAAAACACCGGCGAGGAAGGCAACGACCCCATGCGGCTGCTCGAGCGTCTCGCGCATTTCACCAAGGCCACCGACCTCGGCGCGCCCGCGCTCAACAAGGTGCTGCGCGCGGAGCAGGTGGCGGCGCTCAAGGAGGCAGGCCGCGTGGGCCTCTGCTTCACCACCAACGGCGTGCCGCTGCGCCAGCAGTGGAAGAGCGTGCGCGAGGAGATGCGCCTCATCTCCCTCTTTCACGAGCTGGGCGTGCGCATGATGCACGTCACCTACAACCGCCGCAATCCGCTCGGCGACGGCGCGGGCGAGCCGCACGACGGCGGCTTGAGCGACTTCGGCCACGCCGCGGTGGCGGAGATGAACCGCGCCGGTGTGATCGTGGATGTGGCGCATAGCGGCTGGAAGACCAGCCTGGACGCAGCGCGCGCCTCGTCGAAGCCCATGGTGGCCAGCCATAGCGCCTGCGCGGACGTGTACAAGCACTTCCGCTCCAAGCCGGACACCGTCATCCGCGCCATCGCCGACACCGGCGGCTACCTCGGCGTCTGCGGCATCCCGCGTTTCCTCGGCGGCAAAGGGGACATCACCGCCATGATGGACCACCTGGACCATCTGCTGAAAAAATTCGGCGCCGACCACGCCGCCATCGGCGTGGACACCGCCTACACCTCGCGCTTCGAAAAAGAAGAACGCGCCAAAGTGCCGCGCCGCGCGGACGGCAGCTCCCCCCTGAGCCTGGCCGGCAACCGCTGGGAGCATCTCTGGCCGCAGGACGACTTCCGCGCCACCATCGAAGCGGAGCGCAGCATCACCTGGACGAACTGGCCGCTCTTCACCCTCGGCCTCGTCATGCGCGGCCACAGCGACGACACGATCCGCAAGGTACTGGGCGGCAACGTGATGCGGGTGCTGAAGGCTAATGAGGCGGGGTGAGAAAGGAAATCCGAAGTCCGAAACCCGAGATTGTCCTCGGAGGGAAGCGGCGCGGCAAAGTGAAGCGTGGGCTTTTCAGCCCGTGGATTGGGATTGACCCGGAAGGGGAATGCGGTGACTTTTGCGTTTGCCGGTGTTCCGGCTGCTGTCGTGTGACTTCCTAGCAACCATGATAACCCATGTTCACATCCAAAACTTTCGCTCGTTCGTGGACGCGCAGGTGGATTTGCAGCCGTTCTCCTTGGTGGTGGGAGCGAATGGATCGGGGAAAAGCAATTTCTTGCGGTTTTTTGAAGTGGTCACGCAAGTGCCTGCACGGACAACAATTCACAATATAGCTAGCAACGTAGTTGGAGTTCAGGAACCATTCTGGATTAGGCACATAAACAACCCCGCTGTAGAGTCATCTTTTTTGGTTGAATTTGACGGCGGAAAACAATGGCGCGCTAATGAGGCAAAAGGCATCCAAGGCCTTGTGCTTTCAAAAAAGTCCATTCTGACCGGCAAAAGTATCAAAGCTTACAATTTGGTTGCCGATAAAATTTCTGGCATTGAGCAAGTCCAACCTGACGCTTCTGTCGGCCCCACCGGCAAAGGCACCACCCAAGTCCTGGACATGCTTAAAAATGGAGACCGGGAGGATTTGTTCGATCAGATCGAGGCGCATTTCCGGCGTTATGTGCCGGAGGTGGAAAAGCTGAGCCTGCGGACGGTGAAGGAAGGCTTCAAACAAATCCAGGTACGGGAGAAGGGCTTGCAAGAGCCGACGCCGGGACCGGAATTGTCGGAAGGCACACGGCTCATTTTGGCAGTCCTGACCATCATCCACCAGGAGAACCCGCCGCCGATCATTCTGCTGGAGGATATCGACCGCGGCATGCACCCGCGCTTGTTTGAGTACATCGCGCCGTTGATGAAGGACATCGCGGTGCGGACGGGAGTGAACATCCTGGCGACGACGCACAATCCCTACCTGGTGGATGCCTTTCAGGATGACAAGAAAGCGGTCATCATCGTGGAGAAGCAGGACGGAGCCTCGACGCTGAGCACGCTGGAGCAGCGGCTGGAGGGGCTGAACTACGACGAAGTGAACCCGGAGGACATGCCGCTGGGCGCGCTGTGGTTCAGCGGGCTGGTGGGCGGGACACCGGCGAAGATCAGTCATGGAGTGGGAGCCAAGGGTTGAGCGGGCGATGAAAAAGTATCTCTACATCCTCTGCGAAGGGGAAAACGACGAGATGTTTTACGAGCGCTTGGCGGAGCGGGTGACGGGACTGAGTTTTGAAACGCCGACGGATTTTCGCCTGCGGCGCGGGTCCAATTTCAAAACGGCGATCGCCAATGCGCGGTTGCTGCTGGACCGGGTGCGGCATTGGACAGGCAAGCAGGAGGTGTCCGTGATCCTGGCGGTTGACAACGACCGCGCGTCAGGGCATCCGGGCAGCGAGCCGCCGCCGCAAAATTTACCGAAGTTTGACCGGAAGAAGGAGGCGCGTTACCCGGCGCTGCAAAAGATGCTGGAGGAGAAACTGGGACCGGATCGGACGCAGTGGCCGGTGGAGGCGGCGCTGGCGATGCCGGTGGAGATGATCGAGAGCTGGCTGCTGGTGTTGCTGAATTCGGATCGGGATGAGCTGCCGTTGTTCTCCAAAGCGCAAGACAAGATCACACGGGAGTTCTATGGCAAATCGCCGCCACCGCCGCAGCTCAAGGATTTGCGGGACGAGGAGGCGCGGACGCGCGGGATCAGAGTGGATGAGCTTTTTCTGAAGGCGGCAGACGTTGGGGATTTGGCACGGCTGGCGGAGCTGTCACCGAGCTTTGCCCTGTTTGAGCGGGAGTTGCGCGCTTGGGATGGGGTGAGCGGGGAATAAAACCGGAATTCAAGATGCGGCGCAAACTGCCGCTGGCGTCGCGCGGGCTTTTGGCCGATAAACCGCGCTGCATGGCGGAGCGCATACCAGTCATTTTCAATCCGGCGGCGCGCAGCACGCGGGCGGCGCGGCAGCGAGCGGCTTTGGAGTCGCTGGAGCCGGCGCCGGAGTTGTTGCTGACGAGGCAGCCGGGGGACGCGGAGAAGCTGGCGGAACGGCTGGCGCGGGAGGGGCGCGCGCTGGTGGTGGCGGCGGGCGGAGATGGCACGGTCAACGAGGTGTTGCAAGGGTTGTGCCGCGCGGGACGGGCTTGTCCTCCCGCCTCCGGCGGCGCGGTGCTCGGCGTGCTGCCGCTGGGCACGATGAATGTTTTCTCCCTGGAACTCGGCCAGCCGGGCCACGACCTCGCCGCCTGCTGGGCGCGCATCGTCGGCGGCGGGATGCGGGAGATCGATTTCTGGCGCGCCAACGACCTCCATTTCATCCAGCTCGCCGGGGTCGGCGTGGATGCTGAGATCATCCGCCAGACTTCCTGGGAGGCGAAGAAAAAGCTGGGGCCGCTCAGTTATGTGCTGTCCGCCCTGCGCGTGCTGCGCCGCCGGCCGCCGCTGCTGCGAGTGGCCGCGCCGGGGGAGCCGGATCGCTTCGGCTCGCTGGCGCTGGTGGGCAACGGGCGGCATTATGGCGGGCCTTTCCCGCTCTTCGACCGAGCGAACCCGGCGGATGGGTTGCTGGACGTGCTGGTGTTTCATCACGTCGGCCCCTGGGAGCTGGCGCAAGTGGCGCGCCGGCTGGTCACCAGCGGGTATTCCCCCAGCGAGGATTTCGAGTACTTTCAGGCGGCGGAGTTCGTGGTGGATTCCCCATCACGCGCGCCGATGGAACTGGACGGCGAACTGCGCGGCGAGACGCCGGTGCGCTTCCAGCACGCGGGCCGCTTGGCGGTGGCGGGGTAAAGTGGCGCAAGCTTCCAGCTTGCGTTTTTTTTCGTGCAAGCGAGACGCTTGCACCACTTTAGTTTGCGCTACTTCAAGGACTGATCCGCATCCTCTCCCAGTGGTTGCCCTCGCGCAGGTAGCGCAGGCGATCGTGCAGGCGGCTGGCGCGGCCCTGCCAGAACTCGATCTCGTCCGGCATCAGGGCGTAGCCGCCCCAGTGCTCCGGGCAGGGGATTTCTCCGCCGTCGAAACGCGCCTCCACCTCCGCCGCTTGCGTGTCCAGCCAAGCGCGGTCGGGGATGACTTGGCTCTGCTCCGAGGCCCAGGCGCCGATCTGGTGGCCGCGCGGGCGGCTGGCGAAGTAGGCTTCCGCCTCCTCCCGCGGCAGCTTCCACACCAACCCGCGCGCCGTCACTTGGCGCTGCAACGGCGCCCACAGGAAGCAGACCGACGCCCGCGAGTTGTGGTCCAGCTCCTGGCCCTTGCGGCTGCGGTAGTTGGTGAAAAAGTGGAATCCGCGCAGGTCCAGGCCCTTCAGCAGCACGGTGCGCGCGGCGGGGATGCCGTCCAGGCCGATGGTGGCCAGCGTCATCGCGTTCGGCTCCGGCGCCTGCCGGTCCAGCGCGTCCTTCAGCCAGTCCTGGAAAAGAATGAACGGGTCCGGCGGCGCGGAATGCTCGTCCAGCTCCCCCAGCTCGTAGCTGACGCGCAAATCTTGGAGGTTTGGTTTGTCAGAAGCGATCATGTCCATTACACACAATGCTGCCTGAAAAGCGCGCGTTTGGCCAGCACAAAGCGCGTTTTTCACCGAACTCTTACGCTTTCTTTCCGCCGCTTCTCTTATGTCCCAGACCGTCACCGGTGTCATCGCTGATCTGGACCGCGTCCTCCTGGACGCCGCCGCCATCAACCGCCGCGTCAAGGAGATGGCCGCGGAAATCTCGCGCGACTGCGCCGGGCAGGCGATCACCGTGGTGGCGCTGATGGACGGCGCGCTTTTCTTCGTGGCGGACCTGCTGCGTGAGATCGGGCTGCCGGTACGCCTCGTCACCCTCAGCGCCAGCAGTTACCACGGCGGCACCGCCAGCAGCGGCAGCCTGCGCGTCGCCTGGCCGACGGACCTCGACCTCGCCGGCCAGACCGTGCTGCTGCTCGACGACATCCTCGACACCGGCCTTACCCTCGCCGAGATCCGCGCCAGCCTCGCCGCCTGCTCCCCGCGCTGGCTGCGCTGCGGCGTCCTGCTCAGCAAAAAACGCGAGCGCGTGCGCGAGGTCACGGCCGAGTACGTGGGCTTTGAAATCGAGGACGAGTTCGTCGTCGGTTACGGCATGGATTTCAACGGACGCTTCCGCAACCTGCCCTGCATCGGCGTGCTCAAGCTGGAGCCTTGAGAATATGGTTGAGAGTTGAGAGTTGAGAGTTGAGAGAAAGATCAGCTTGCGCGAGCGCAAGCTCCGTCTTGCAATTCCCAACCCTCAACCATCCCCCCGTGATCCCGGTCCGAGTGCTTTTCTTTTCCGTGTTGCGGGACGTGACCGGCGCCGCCGAGCTGACGCTGGAGCTGCCGGAGGGCGCCACCCTCGCCGCCCTGCTCGCCGAACTGTTCGACCGCTGGCCGCACCTGCGCGACTGGGACGCCAGCCTGCTGCTCGCCATCGACCACGATTACGCCACCCGCGACACGCGCTTGCATCCCGGCTGCGAGGTGGCCATCATGCCGCCCGTGCAAGGCGGATAACTTTCCCTTCGTCCCGCCGTTTCCTTCCGCCCCCTGTTTTCATTCGATCACGATCACCACCACCATGAAGCTCCTCTTCCCCCTCGCCGCCCTCTTCGTCCTGCTCGGCCTCGCCGTCACCCGCCAAAGCTCCGCTGAAAACGAAAAACCCAAGCCGCTGCGCGTGCTCATGGTCACCGGCGGCTGCTGTCATGATTACGAGAACCAGAAAATGATCCTCGCCGAGGGGCTCAGCGCCCGCGCCAACGTCGAGTTCGAGATCGTCCACGAGGAAGGGCCTGACGGCAAAAAGGACAAGACCCACCGCATCAGCATTTACGAAAAAGCGGACTGGGCCGCCGGTTACGACCTTGTTCTGCACAACGAATGCTTCGGCGGCATCACCGACGACGCCTTTGTCGATCGCATCGCCAAGCCGCACTTCGACGGCGTGCCCGCCGTCATGTTGCACTGCTCCGCGCACAGCTATCGCGCCGCCGCCACCGACGAATGGCGCAAGTGCCTGGGCATGAAAAGCATGAGCCACGAAAAAAACCGCGACCTCCTGGTGAAAAACATCGCCCCCGAGCACCCCGTCATGAAAGGCTTCCCCGCCGAGTGGCTGGACAAGGCGGACGAACTCTACAAAAACGAGCATCTCTACGAGAACTTCACCCCGCTCGCCAAAGCCTACGGCGAGGACACCAAGCAGGAGCATTATCTGGTCTGGACCAACGAGTACGGCCAGGGCAAAGTCTTCGCCACCACCATGGGCCACAACAACTCCACCATGGAGCACCCCGTCTTCCTCGACCTCGTCGCCCGCGGCCTGCTCTGGGCCTGCGGCAAGCTCGATGAAAATGGCCGCCCCCTGCCCGGCTACGAAAGCCGCCAGAAGTAACGGAGGGCGGGATTGTATTCCCGCCCATTGCAAACGGGGCAAGGCAAAGCGCAGAGAGCAGGGCGCAAAGCGAATCGGGCGCAGTGGGCGGTGAGCGGCAAGGAGGGGCGCTTTGTAAGCGCCCGTCCCTTGGAGGGCGGGATTGTATTCCCGCCCATTTGTCTGCGGGCGGAGGCGGTGCGGAGCCAGAGTCGCGGTTCATCTGCACTCTGCCCCCCGGCTCCGCACCACCTCCGCCCGCGAAAGAATGGGCGGGAACAGAGTCCCATAAGCATTAACTTAAAATTGACCCTTCGGCATTCGTGGTATAGTCTGCTC
>CAZNKC010000058.1:0-25474 GCA_964573315.1 uncultured Verrucomicrobiaceae bacterium
GCGGCGCAAATGGGGTTTCACCCAAAAGGTGAGAGCCGTTATCAGCAGGCCCGGCTTTTCTTTCCGTTTATTCTGCGTATTCCGTAGGCTCTCATTTTCCTTTTTCGGTTTAGCCGCGTCTTCATGCTGGGAGGCGGTTGCAAACCGCCGCTCCTTGGGTTCCCGCCTCCGTTTGCAAACGAATGGGCGGGAATACAATCCGACCCTCCGAGGCTTGATTTCTTTCGCTGATCTGCTTTGATGGAAACATGAAAGTGTGGACGCATCGGACGGTGGAAAACGCGAACCGGGAGGGTGTTTGTTTTTGGCGATGAATGCGGAAATTCCATCACCTTCGACCCAAGCCGCGCCGCCGCGCAGGAGGCTGTTGAAGCGCGTGTTTTTGGTGCTGGCGGTGTTGCTGGTGACGGGCGCGGCGTCGCTGTGGCTGGCGCGGTCCTGGCTGGGGGAGAAGGCGGCGGAGGCCATGCGGTCGCAACTGGCGGCGCGGGGTGTGCATGTGTCCTGGGATTCGGCGGCGCTGCTGCCGGGCTTTGGCATTTCGTTCGAGGGGCTGAAGTGGCATCGGGCCGCCGGGGGTGAGGGTCTGCTACTGGCCTGGGACAAGGCACAGGTGAAACGCGGGGAGAAAGGCTGGACCAGCGCGCGGGTGCAAACCCAAGACAGCGTGCTGGACGTAGGGGAAGGAGAGACGGCGCTGCGGCTGGAGGATTTGGAGCTGGCGGTGCATGTGGATCGTGACGGAGTCGAGCTGGAACGGCTGCTGGGGCGTGTGCGCGGCCTGCAACTGGACGTGGCGGGCGCGGTGTCTTTTGCGCGTTTGCGCGGCTTGCGTGCGGATGCGGGTGCGGACACGGCTTCCAGTCCCGGCGCGGCGGCGGACAAGGACAAAGTGGAGGCGGCGGCGGAGAGTCCGCTGGCGGCTTTGGCGGGCTTGGGGGCGTGGCTGCCGGAGGGGTTGGATGAGCGGCGGCCTTTGACGCTGAAAGCGCGCCTGACCGAGGCGGAGGGGGATGCGGGCTGCCGGTTGCGCATTGATTTGGACAGCGGGCCGCTGAAGTGGCGCGGGCAGGCGCTGCCGGGGCTTGGGGTGACGGCGGACTGGCTGATGCTGCCGGGAGAGCGGCAGCCGGTTTATGTGTCGCGCTTGACCACGGCTCCGGAAGCGACAGGACAAAAGCTGGAGGCGGTGGTGGATTTGGAAAAGAGCGAGGTGTTTCTGAAGGCGGAGGGCTGGGTTTTGCATCCGCTGCCTTTGGTCCTGGCGGCGGCGCCTGCGTTGCGGGAGTCGCTGGCCGCGCTGAGCCTGGAGGGGCCGGTGCGGTTGCGGGCGGAGGGGGTGATTCCGTGGGAAAAACCGGCCAAGCTGGAGCTGGCAGGCCGGCTGGCCACCACCGGCACGACGCGGCTGGCGCTGGGCGAGCGAAGGGAGCTGCCGCTGGAGGGGCTGGAGACGGAGTTCCGTCATGCCGGCGGGGAATGGGTGCTGCGGGAAACCGGGGCCGGGCTGTGGGGCGGGCGGCTTTCGCTGGCGGAGACGCGCGTGCAACCGGAGAAGCGGACTTGGCGGACGGAGGGAGTCCGCTTGCAGGGCGTGCAAATCCCCCGGATGACGCACAGCCTGGGCTGGGAGGCGGAGCAGGCGGGCGAGTTGCATGTGAGCTGGCAAGGCGGCGGCGGATTCGAGTTGGCGAGCCTGCGCGGCGGCGGCTCTCTGGAGGTGACCAACGCGGCGTTCTACCGGCTGCCGCTGCTGGGGCCGCTGCATTTGATTTTCGACCGGCTGGCGCCGGGGTTCGCGAAGGATACGGCGTCGCGGCTGGAGATGCAGCACACGATTCAAAACGGCATCCTCGGCGTGCGGCAGGCGCGGGTGCAAAGCGCGATCACGGAGATTCAGGTGGAGGGGGATCTGGATTTGAACCGGCAGTACGCGAAGCTGACGGCGCGGGCGCAGTTGCGGGGCATCGTGGGGCTGCCGACGGTGCTGTTGGGGATGCTGCTGGCGCTGGACGGCGAGGGGCCGTTCTCGAACATCGAATGGCGGCTGCGTCACACGCCGGGACTGGAGATGGTGACCGGTGTGGTGGGCGCGGTAGGCGGGACGGTGCTGTCCGTGGGCGGCGCGGCGGGCGGTGTGGTGAAAGGAGTGGGCGGCACGGCGGTGGACGCGGCTTCCAGCGCAGTGAAGGGAGCGGGCAAGGCGGCCGGCAAAGCTGCCGAGGGCGCCGGCAAGGCAGCGAAGGGGATTTTGAATTTGCCGGGCCGGTTGTTGAAGAAGAAGGATTGAGGGGGTGTCAAGAGTGTACCACGCCTCTCCGAGGCGTGTGGATCCGGCGCGGGGGGGGACTTTGTTTCAATCCTGGATGACGGTGATGCGAACGGTGCGGGTTTGCTGGCCGTGGCGCAGGGTGAGGAGGTGGTCGCCGGGGGTGAGGAGGGCGGTCCAGCGGGGGGCTTGGTGGTCGAGGGTGAGGGTGGGACTGGACCAGACGAGGTTGGGGTCGCCGTCGTGGGTGCTGCGCAGGCGGAGCTGGCGGCCTTGGTTGGGGAGGTCGGGGTCGAGGTGATAGACGGCGCCGTCGAGGGGTTGCAGGATGCGCGTGGTGGGGGTGCCGGGGTTGGGAGGGAGCAAGCCAGCGGCTTGCTCCACGGGGGGGCTTGGCGCGCTGGTGACGAGGTTGCCGAGCCAGTTGTCGCGGCTGGCGGTCCAGGCGGCGTATTCGGGCGGCAGCAGGGCGCAGCCTTGGGTGTCGTAGTCGTCGGCGGTGGCGGCGAGGGGGAACTGATCGGCGGTCAGGCGTTCGGATCGGCTGAGGCGGACGGCGGGGGATTGCGGGGTGAGGCGCTTGCCGGTGCGCGGGTCGATGCGCACCGGCTCCAGGCCGGGCGGGATTTCATGCCATGCGCTGCGGCCGAAGCGCTCGCGCACGAGGGCGAAGAGATCGGCCAGGATGGGCGCGGAACCGGTAACACCGGACACGCCTTGCATGGGGGTGCGGTCGAAATTGCCCGCCCAGACGCCGATGGTGAACTGCGGAGTGAACCCGAGCGCCCAGTTGTCGCGATACGATGAGCTGGTGCCGGTTTTGACGGCGACGCGGAAGGGCATCCGCAAGGGAGAGCGCGCGCCGAAGGTGAGCAGGCGGGCTTGGTTGTCGCTGAGGATGTCGGCGATCTGCCAGGCGTGGCGCGCGTCGAAGAGGCGGACGGGCGCGGCGGCGGGCGGGGAGTCGGCGGCCAGCCGCCAGGGGCGATAAACGCCGAGGCGGGCGAGGCAGGCGTAGGCGTTCACCAGTTCCAACAGGCGCACGGGGGCGTTGCCGAGGGTGAGACCGAGGCCGTAGTGCGCGGCGTCTTCGTCGAGGGTGGTGAGGCCGAGTTGGCGCAGGATGTCCAGAAGCACGGACGCGCCGCCGATTTGGTCGAGGATTCTGACGGCGGAGATGTTCAGGGAGTTGCCAAGCGCGGCGCGCAGGGTGACGGGGCCGAAGCATTTGCCGGTGTAGTTTTCCGGCTGATAGAGACCGGTGGGGGTGGGAAAGGAGACGGGCAGGTCGGCGATGACGGTGGCGGGGGACAGGCCGCGCTCAAGGGCGAGCAGGCAGGTGAAGGGCTTCAATGCGGAGCCGGGCGAGCGCGGCGTCCAGGCGCCGTTGATCTGGCCGCCGTCCTCGGAAAAAAAGTCGCGAGAGCCGGCCAGCGCGAGGACGTCGCCGCTGGCGTTTTCGATGATGACGGCGGCGGCCTGGGTGACGTGGCGGTCGCGCAGTCCGGCGAGGCGGGTGGCGAGGATGCGCTCGACGCGATGCTGGAGCGCGGCGTCGAGCGTGGTGCGGATGGTGGAGCGGCGCAAGCCTTCAGGTTGAGCATCCGTTTCGATCGCAAGCTGGAGGCTTGCGTCACTCCCTGCCCCGCCGCGCAGCAATTCGACGGCGTGCGGTGCGGCGAATCCGCCGTGGGACGGGCTGAAAACCAGCGGCTGGGCGAGGGCGCGCTCATGCGTTTCGGGATCGATGAAACCCTCCTCCGCCAGCCGCTGGAGGACGTGCCTTTGGCGGGTCTGCGCGCGCTCGGGATGGCGCAGCGGGTTGAGCTTGCCCGGCGATTGCGGCAGGCCGGCGAGCAGGGCGCATTCGGCGACGGTGAGGTCGTCGAGGGGTTTGTCGAAATAACCTTCGGCGGCGGCGCGGCAGCCGGTGAGGAGGTTGCCGAAGGAGACGCGGTTGAGCCAGGCGGCGAGGATTTTTTCACGCGGCCACTCGCGCACGAGGCGGCGTGCCTGCTGGGCTTCGACGAATTTCCTCCATAAGGTGCGCGGCGCGGGCGGTGAGCTGACTTTGACGAGCTGCTGCGGCAGGGTGGAAGCGCCGGAGACGATGCGCTTGGCGCGGAGGTTGTCCCAGGCGGCACGCAGGACGGCGCGGTAGTCGATGCCGCCGTGGCTGAAAAAATGCTGGTCCTCGACGGCGACAGTGGCGTCGATCAGCGCTTGCGGCAGTTCGTGATAGCCGGTCTCGGGAGCGGAGCGTTGCCCGGTCTCGTCGAGCAGCAGGCGCAGCGGCGTGTCGTCGCGGGCGAGGTAGCGCGGGGAAACGGGGCGCGGCTCCAGCAGGGCGGGCGGGAGATCGAAGGCGTAAGGCAGCAGGCGCCAGAACAGCGCCAACGCGAGCGTGAGCATGGCGGCGGCAGCGAAGAAGCGGCGGCGTTGGGACAGAGCCTTCAAGGGGTTCATGGGCGGACGGCAAGGCAGAGAACGAGTCGATCCCCGTCTTCCTGCCCGCTGAAAGATCAATATGGCTTTCAATTTGCTGAAAGAAAAGGCGCGGAGTGTGCGAATAAGCACTTCGCTTATATTTTGTAAGCTCAACCCCCTCGGTTTTCCTCAAACTGCCCCTTTCATCAATGATCCCTCATGACCTGCATTGTCACCGGTCGAAAATCTCTGTTTGCGGCTTCGCTTTGCCGCTTCAGCCGCTTCTGACCGGCTTTTTCTTCTCTCCCTCCATCGCATCCGCAAGCAGACAGACTGCCGCTTTTTCATGACGAAGTTGTTTGCGGGCCGGGGCTGGCTTGTTTTGGGAATTTGCATGGCGTTGGCGCTCGTCTTTGTGGCGGGCCAAGCGGTGCAGGAGATCGAGCATCTCCGCGCGCTGGCAGGACGCGCCGCCGTGCCGCCGGAGGTGCAGGCGATGCCCGGCGTTCACGCGCGGGAAGTCATTCTGCCCGCGGCCTCCGCGGACGCGATGTGGTGGATCATGCACACCGAGGACATGCTGCGGGGTGAAGATTGGAGAATCAGGGAGACCGGACGCGACAACGCTCCCACCGGGCGCGAGGTGCATTGGAGTTCCGGGTTGATGTGGCCGCTGGCGTTGCTGGCTTGGCTGATCCATCTGGCGAGCGGCGAGGAAACCGTGGCTTGCGTGCAACATGCGGCCTTTTTGATCGGACCGCACCTGCAGGCGGGTTTTCTGGCGCTTTTTGCGGTTGCGGCGGCACGGCGATGGGGCGCGGTAGCGGGCGGATTCCTGGCGCTGGCGATTGCCACCAGCGGTTCGTTATACGTTTTTTTCAAAGCCGGCGAGGCCGATCATCATGGCATGGTGAGCTGTTTTGCGCTGGCCTGCGTGCTGTCCTTGATCGCGGGCGGCGCGGGGCGGGTGGCAAAGACCCGGGAACCTGCGGGAAAATACGGCCTCATCCCCAGGCTGCGGACGGCACGGTGGTGGTTTGCGATTTCCGGTTTTTTTGGCGCCGCCGGACTTTGGGTAAGCTCGGCCACGATGGTCCCGGTGCTGGCCGGAATAGCATTCGGCGCCTTTGCCATCGCTCTGCTGGAACGGAGCAAGACGCCGGCGGAACCGGACAGTGATGGCGAAAGCGAAGCCGCGCCCATGCTATGGCGCTGGTGGGGCGGCGCGGGCGCCATCTCCAGCGTGGGGTTTTACCTGCTCGAATACGCTCCCGCTCACATGGGATGGCATCTCGAGGTGAATCATCCGCTTTATGCCGTTTCGTTCTGGGGCGGCGGTGAGCTGCTGGCCGGCATTGCCCGCTGGGGAAACCGGGAGCGGTTGGCGCGCGGCCGGCGTGAGCTTGCCATGCTTGGCATGGGCATGGCCGCGCTGGTTAGCCTGCCCGTCGCGATCTGGCTTGGAGGGCCGGGCTGGTTTGCGGTCCGGGATTCCTTTCTCTGGCAACTGCACCACGACTACATTCTCGAGTTCCGTCCGCTCTGGGAAACCTTCCAGGCTTCGACTTGGAGGAGCCTTCTCGGTCTCATGCCACTCTGGCCGTTGCTGGCGGTCCCCGTTGGCTGGGTGCTGGCCAAGCGCGCGCGGCCTGAACTGGAGGCGCTGCTGGTTTTGCCGCTCTGCGCCGCGCTGCCGTTGAGCGCGCTGGCGTGCCTGCAGGAGCGCTGGATCAGCGTGGCTGGGGTTCTTTGGCTGGGCGTGGCGCTGGTGTCGTTGCTGGCATGGCGCACGCGGTTGGTCAAGGCGCCGCGTGCCGTGTTGGGGATCGGTCTTTGCGCCTATATCCTTGGCATCGGCGCCCTGCCCGCGCTGCTTCTGCCTGAATGGGGAAGAAAGAAAGACACGGAGTTCGCCGTGGATGATGCCTTCTCGCTCGTCATGCGTGACGTTGGCTGGGCTCTGCGGCGCGTCTCCGGAAACGGGCCGGTCAATGTTTTGGCCGGGCCAACCGCGACAACCGCGCTGGCTTTTTATGGGGATGTCAAAGGTGTTGGCACGCTGTATTGGGAAAATTTGACCGGTCTCAAAAGTGCCGCGGAGATATTCGGCGCAGCGGACGAGGAAGAGGTCTTGCGGCTCTGCCGCGAACGCGAGATCACCCACGTTGTTTTGTTTTCATGGGATGCCTTTGCGCAGCCTTACGCACGGTTGCATCACGCGCGTTCCGCCGATGCGGACGTGGAGGATTGCTACCTCGCCGCGCTGCTTGCCAAACGAAGCATGCCGCTCTGGCTGCGTCCTTTGCATTATGAGTTGATGCCGCAACTGGAGAGCCTGGGGCATTGGGTGCAAGTCTTCGAGTTCCGGCCCGATCAAAAACCCGCCGAATCCTATTATTATCTTGGCAAATATCTGGCCGCAAGCGGGTTGGCTGAGGAAGCGATTCAGGCTTATGTTCAGGCTTGGAACCGCGATTCTTCCCAGCCGGTCATCGGACGCGATCTTGGAATCGCGCTGACGGACGCGGGACGTTATTCCGACGCTCAAAACTTGGCCGCCAAGCTGCCCGCGACGGAGCGGTTTCAGGTCGAGGCGGCGCTGGGCCGGAAGCTGAGCGTGGAGGGTCGTCATGCCGAGGCGGTGGCGGCATGGCAGCGCGCGCTGGAACTGGCTCCCAACGATCTCGACACCGTCTTGAACGTGGCGTGGCTGTTATCGACATCCGATGACGCCAGTGTGCGCAATGGCCGGGAAGCGATTGCAATTTTGAATGAAGTCATGGGCGGACGCGCTCCGCAAAACACCCGCGAGATCGATGTGCTGGCGGCCGCTTACGCGGAGAACGGGCGTTTCACGGATGCGTTGACCTTGATCGAACAAGCCTTGGCTCATGTCCGCAATGCGCGGGCGTCGGAAATGGTGGAGGAGTTTGAGCGCCGCAGAACGCGTTACGTGGAGAAGCTGCCTTTCCGCACGCCAGGAACGCCCAGAACCTAACAAAGGCGGAGCGCGAGGAGCGCTTTGTGACCTATGCCGGCGCTGGATGTCATTCGCCTCCGCTTGATTTGCGGCGGCGGCGGATGAGGCCCATTTCCTTGAGCTTGCGCTGGAGGGTGCGGCGGGAGATGCCGAGGCGCTCGGCGGCGGCGGTGCGGTTGTCGCCGCTGCGGGCGAGGGCTTCGCGAATCATCTGCGCTTCCATGTGATGGAGGTCGAGATCGGTCTGCGGCACGGGCAGGCTTGCCGGAGCGGGGCGTTTTCCATCGGAGGCGCCGCCCGCTTTGCCGCGCCCGCTGGAGGCCGGAGCGCGCAGGCCGATGCCGCCGGGGATGTGGGAGAGGTAGCCGGGCAGGTGGCGGAGCTGGATTTTGGCGGTGTTGCTCATGACGACGCCGTGCTCGATGACGGTGCGCAGCTCGCGCACGTTGCCGGGCCAGTCGTAGGCCATGAGCGCGGGCAGCACGTCGTCGGCAAAGGGTTTGACGGGTTTGCCGTTGGCTTCGGCGATGTCTTTGAGGAAGTGCCCGCAGAGGACGGGGAGGTCGCTCTTGCGCTCCCGCAGCGGCGGCATGTGCAGGGTGACGACGCGCAGCCGCCAGTAGAGGTCTTCGCGGAAGGTTCCCTCCTCCACCATCTGCGCGAGGTCGCGGTTGGTGGCGGCGACGACGCGGACATCGACCTTGATGGACTTGCCGCTGCCGACGCGCTCGATGATCTGCTCGCCAAGGGCGCGCAGGAGCTTGATCTGGGTGCTGGCGTCAATCTCGCCGATTTCATCCAGGAACAGCGTGCCGCCGTCGGCCTGCTCGAAGCGACCGATGCGGCGCTCCGTGGCGCCGGTGAAGGCGCCTTTCTCGTGGCCGAAGAGTTCGCTCTCCAAGATTTGCGGAGACAACGCGGCGCAGTGGACGGCGACGAGCTTGGCGGCGGGCCGGCCGCTGAGGTGATGGGTGGCGCGGGCGACGAGTTCCTTGCCGGTGCCGCTTTCGCCTTCGATGAGCACGGTGGCGCGGGTGGGGGCCACCTGCTGGATCGTCTCGATCACCTGCTTCATGGCGTCCGACTGGCCGAGGATGCCATGCACGGAAAACTTGCGCTCCACCTGCTGGCGGAGCTGCTGGTTTTCCTGCTCCAAGTTGCGGCTGCGCAGGGCGCGTTTGATGAGCAGCTCCACTTCATCCAGGTTCACCGGCTTGGTGACGAAGTGCCAGGCACCGCGCCGCATGGCTTCGACGGCGGTATCGACGCTGCCGTAGGCGGTCATCATGATGCAGACGGGCGGCTTCGGCAGCTTGAGGGCTTCGTCCAGCAGCTTCATGCCGTCGTCCGCGCCGAGACGGAGGTCGGTGAGCATGACGGCGATCTCGTCGTGCCGCAGATGCTCCAGCGCCTCGGCGGCGTTGGAGGCGACATAGACGTCGAAGTCATCCTCCAGCGTCAGCCGGAGGCCGTCGCGGGTGTGCTTTTCGTCATCGACGACGAGGACGGTGGGGAGGTCGGCGGTCATGGGTTTCTCCAGGTGTCTTTGACATCACGTTTGTCGTAACCCAGCGCCCAGGCGGCTTCGACGATCTCGTCCAAAAAGCGATGCGTTTTGACGATCCATTTTTCTTCCATTTCCATGCTCCAGAGCAGGCGGCGGACTTTGGCTTCATCAAGCCGGTTGGTGGCAAAGAGAATGGAGAGGAGCTTCAAGTCCTTGGGGCGCCCAGCGAAGAGTTTGGCCACGGCCATGTCGTGAGGATCCAGCGCCCAGACGTTCGGGCAGCCTTCGAGGGGCACGAGACGGTCGCGGAAGTCCTGGGGGAAGTTGGTGAAGGCGGCGGGTCTGACGATGTCAGCGTAGTATCCAAAGTGAGTGCGAAAGGCGCTGTCTTTGCCGAGCGATTCACCGAGAAGCTGTCCCAAGGAATCGCTCCACGGGTCAATGATAAAATCAGCATCTTTGGTGTTTGCGTAAGTTTCCACCAATTCACCCAGGTCCGCCCAAGTTCCAAAGGCAGACGTGGAACCGAAGACAATGACTTTGGCTTCAGGGGCGAGCGTGGTGGCTGCTTTTGCCAAGTGAATCAGTGTCTGGAAACGCATACGAATTGGCGGCTTTCTTCTCGACTCAAAACGCCCGGGAAAGGATCGAATCCTTTGAAATACCGGGTGTCCTCATCGTCTGCGCGTAGGACGGTGGTCAATGCCTCCATGCCTTGGCGGTCAGTGCGCGCGGCCTCGATCAGCCTCTGCCACTTCAGAAGTTGCGAGGCTCCATGATTGTCCAAAGAGAGCCAGCGTTCGATGGTTCGCAGAGGTTTTTCGAGCAGGGCAGGGTCGGCCTCAAATTTGTCCGCGAGATAGCAAAAATAAGCGTACTCGATTTGGTCGCCGGTGGGGTCGTGATAGGGAGTCATAGTGGAGCCTTTCAGTTTTCCAGGATTTCCGCGTGACTCATGCCGCAGGCCAGCATGTCGAGAACTTCGTAAACCGTGATGCGCAGGCTGCGGATGCAGGGTTTGCCGCCGCGTTTGCCGGGCTCGACCGTGATGATCGTTTGGTAGTTCATGGCGAAAGGATGGTGTTGAAAAAAGAAATGTCAAAATGTCTCAACCCGCCTCCAGCAGGCGGATTTTCTTTTCCACGAGCGGCAGGAGGAGGGTGACGCGGGTGCCTTGGCCGGCGCGGCTGGCGATGTCGATCTCGCCGCCATGCTCGCGGATGATGCGGCGCACGATCATGAGACCGAGACCGGTGCCGGCCCCGCGGGTGGTGAAGAAAGGCTGAAAGAGGTGGTTCATGTTTTCGGCGGAGATGCCCTTGCCGGTGTCGGTGAAGGCGACTCGGACTTCGTAATCGGTGAAGGCGGTCTCGACCGTGAGCGTGCCGCCGTCGGGCATGGCTTGGCAGGCGTTGCGGATGAGATTGTAAATGGCCTGCTTCATCTGGTTGCCATCCAGCGGCATGGCGGGCAGGTCGGCGCGCAGTTCGGTGCGGACGCGGATTTGCTGCTGGTCCAGTTCCGGTTTCAAAAAGTTCAGGGATTCTCGCAGCAGGTCGGTGATGACGAGCGGTTGCATTTGCGGAGTGGTGGGCCGGATGGCGGTGAGGAACTGGGAGATGATGAAGTCGAGCCGTTTGATCTCGCCGAGCGCCACGTCCAGGTGCTCCTGCAGCGGCGCTCCGGCGGCGCCCATTTTGCGCAAGCGGCGTTCGAGGAGTTGGAGGTGAATGGTGATGGAGTTGAGCGGGTTGCCCAACTCGTGCGCGACGCCGGCGGCGAGCATGGTGAGGGCGCTGATGCGCTCACTCTCGATCTTTTCCTCGGTGAGCTTCCGCGTCTGGGTGATGTCGCGGATGAGCATGACGAAGCCGAGCGGCGCTTCGTCATCGATGGAGGTGATGGTGAAATTCAGGTAGCGGTTTTCCGGGTAAAACACCTCCAAATCCCGGCTGACGACGGCGCCGGGTTTCAGCAGCTCCGTCCAGTCCAGCCCGCGCACGCCCTGCGCCAGCTTCTGCCCGACCACCTGCTCCGCCTCCAGCCCGAAGAACTGACAGGCGGCGCGGTTGACGTAGGTGACCTGGCCGTCGGTGTCGAGCAGGATGACGCCCTCCTGCAAGGCCTGGAAGACTTTTTCGAGAAAGCCCTTCTCGCGCAGCAGGTCGAGCATGACATGCTGAAGCTCGCCCGGTTCCAGGCGGTCCATGCGTTTGATGAGCTTGTCAACGAAGGCGGTTCTCATAAACTGGGGCCATGAGCGAGAGCAATGTGATCCTGGTTTTCTGCACGTTTCCCGACGCGGCTACGGCGCGACAAATTGGCGCCGATCTGGTCAAAACTCAACTGGCGGCTTGTGTCAATTTGCTCCCCGGCGTGGAGTCGGTCTATCGCTGGCAGGGGAAAGTGGAGACGGCTACTGAAGTGCTGACGATTTTCAAAACCACCCGCGCCGCCTGGCCCGCCTTTGAGGCAAGTCTGGCCGAGCGACATCCGTACGACACGCCGGAGATCGTGGCGCTGCGGCCGGAGGCGGTGGCAGGGCGTTATGCGGCGTGGGTGAAGGAGACTGTTGCCAGTGGGTCGTAAATCGTCCTCCTGCTCGTCCCCGATTTTTTGACAGGATGAACAAGATCGAGGAGGGATTGACAGGATTGGGGGGAAATCTCATTCCCCTGCCCCCATTCCTCTGTCATCCTCTATCAGCTCCGCGCCACCTCCGCCCGCGAACAAATGGACGGGAACAGAGCCCCGCCCTCCGAATAAGCACAAACAACACCTTCCCCAAACAAATTCCGACACCTGTCGGAATTATTTTCTCGACAAATCCGACTTGTGTCGTCAGACTCGCAAAATATGGCGAAAAAGAAACTCCCCCCGCTCTCCGCCGCCGAGCAGGCGATTATGAACATCCTGTGGAAAAAGCATCCCGCCTCCGTCCTGGAGCTGCTGGAGGCCGTGAACCGGGGCCGTGCCGAGCCGGTGACGCGCAACACGCTGCAAACCCAGCTCACCCGGCTGGAGGCCAAGGGCTGGATCGCGCGCGATGACTCCAGCCGCAGCCACGCTTACGAACCCGCCGTGCCCGAGCGACGCGGGCGCACCAGCGTGCTGGCGGAATTGAAGCAGCGTCTCTTTGGCGGCAGCAGTCTCGCGCTTGTGCGCTGCCTCGTCGAAAACGGCGAGATCAGCGAGGAGGAGCTGGCCGAACTGCGCAAAATCATTCGCGCGAAGAAAGGAGGCGCACCGTCATGAACACGGAAACCGTCACCTTCCTGAACTTCCTCGCCCACAGCCTGCTCATCGGCGCGGCGGGCTGGCTGCTCGTGCGCTTCGTCGTCCGTGACGCCCTGCGCCGCTGCATCCTGGCGAACCTCGCGCTGCTGCTGTGCCTTTGCGGCCCCTTCGACATCTCGCTGCGCGATCTTTTTCCGCCGCAAAAACCGGCGCCGGTGTGGACTCCGCTGCGGGAGACCTTCGAGCAGGACTGGCGCGTCACCGTGGCCCCCGCGCCAACGGAGATCATCGCAACACCCGCGGGGGTGGCCGCGCCGCCCGCGCGTACCTGGGACGTGAACGATGCGGTAACTTGGCTGCGCCGGCTGGCGTGGCTCGTCACCGCGCTCCTGCTGCTGCGCTTGCTGGTGCAAAGCGCGCGCGTGCAGCGCTGGGCCTGGGGCTTGCGGCCTCCGTCTGCGGAGGAGCGCGGCAAGCTGCCTCCGGACTTCGACCCCCGGCGCCTCCGCGTCTTCGACCACGAAGGCATCCCCTGCGCCGCCGCGTGGTTTTTCCCCGTGATCGCCGTTCCAGCCTCCGCGTTCGAGTCGCTCACGCCGCGCCAATGGCGCTGGCTGCTGCGCCATGAATCGGAGCACCTGCGCTGCAACGACACCGTGGCCGTGCTGCTGCAAAACATCGTGCGCGCTTTCCTGTGGTGGAATCCCTTCGTGCATGCTCTCATCGAAGCATATGCCCGCGCCCGCGAGGAAGCCTGCGACGCCGCCGCTGTCGGAAGCGAACCCGATCACGAAGATTACGCCGGCTTCCTGCTCGCCTGGACCGTGAAAGCCGCGCCGCAGCCCGGCTGCGTGATGCCCATCGCGCGCTCGCGACCCGCCCGCCGGCTGAAGGCGCGTCTGGTGGCGCTGATGGAGGCGCGCGGTGTGCGCAAGAAACTCGGCGCTTGGTTTGTCCTGGCCTGCCTGGCCTTCGCCGTGATTGCGCCGCTGGTTGCGGCTTCTTTTGGCATCACCACTGCCGCCGCTCAGGAAGCGCCGAAGGTCACGAGTGATGACGGAAGAATGCGCCAGCGTATCTACCGCGTAAGTCCGGAGTTTCACAAAGCCATGTCGGAACCATTGCCGCTGGTGGATCCCTTCGCAGCGTCCCTCCAAGGGAACGATCCACCGGCGCCGCAGCGCCGGACGGCCAAGATGGTGCTCCAAGAACGTGGAGTGCCTTTTCCAGAAGGTTCCACAGCCGTTTTCAACAAGGGAACCTCGCAACTTATCGTGCGCAACACACCCGCGAACCTCGCTCTCGTTGAAATAGTCATCGATCACATAGAGACGACTTATCCGCGCGCGCAAATCTTCAGCCGGTTTTATGTGGCGGATAAATATATCGGCAGGCATGGCAGCATCTTGTCCGAGGCCGAGTGGTTTTCCTTGTTGGATGACGCCGGCGGTGGCCTGCGGATCTTCGAGATGCCAACCACCGTGACTTATCAAGGCAGATCAGCTACGACGGAGAAGGTTCGCGAATTGCTGGGTTTCACCGGAACCTCCGACACTGGGGATGTCTATGAAATGAAACCCATCGGGCCAAGGGTGTTCTTTAACCTTGGGCTGTCGGAGCAGGACAAGCTCCCGCTCAAGGTGAAGGTCGAATTCGGACTTGATCCGGAACTGGAAGACCCGTGGTCACTCGAGGGCTCCATGAAGGAGGTTTTCGAGCGCGTGCAGACCCCCAGCGTTGAAACCCAGGCCACGCTCGTCAGCGGCGACTGGCTGGTGCTGCATCTTGCCACTCCGGTCAAACCCGTCACCGTGGTCATCAATGCGCAAGCCGTCTTGTCCAACGGCAAGCCCGCGGAGAGTTTTGCCGCCATCCTGCCCCCTCCCGCCGCCAGCGCGAGTGTCGAGATTCCCAACAACGAGAGCGCTCTGGCTGAGAGCGCCTTCCGCATGCCGGCAGGTTTTGCGAAGGGAAAGCCGCCCGTCGAAGTGCTGAAAGAGGCGGGGATTGAGTTTCCAGAGGGCGCCAGCGCGGAGATGAAGGATGGAATGCTGTCTGTCCGCAACACCCAGGCGAATATGACGCTCATCGCAGCCTGGAGAGACAATCTCATCATCGACAGCCGAATTGCGCGCTTCAACGTGCAAATGCTGAGCAACTACGACGAGGTCCGTCAAATAGTCCAAGAATGGTTTGCATCGCCTAAAGTCAATTTATCAGGCGTTGCCCATTCAGCCGGGATTTTAACAGACGCGCAATTCAAGGACTTCAAGAGCCGCTTGTCCGAGAAAGGAGGCAAGCTCGAAGCCGTGCCGCTGAAAAACGAAGCCGGCGCCAAACGGCAACGCTTCGATCTGCCCGCCAAGCTTGGCAGTGGAGAGGTGGTCATTGATACCGAAATCGGCGACGCCGGGTACACGCTCGACCTGACGATCAAAATAGATCTCCTCCCTCCTTCCGGCCTCGAGCGCGGAATGCTTGCCACTGCCGTCACGATTTGGGACGGACAAACTCTTGTCCTATCCTCGCCGACCGAGGATGGCATCCCCCGCCTTCTGTTCATCACCGGCAGCATCGTAGATCCCGGTGGCGAACCATGAAGTAACTCAGGCATTCTGCCTGAGACGAGTCATTCAGGCTTTCAGCCTGAATCAACCAGGGCAAGCAACGCAGCCTGCCAAGCTCAATTCTCCTGCCGGTGGAGCGCAAAACCGGGGAAAATGGGCAGGAACAGAGTCCTGCTCTCCTAAGGTGCAGCTCGGGCATTCTGCCCGCATTCCCTACCCTCTCAACAACCCCGGCAGCATCGTCCACCGCTTCCGGCTCTCCTGCTTCTGCACCGCCAGGCGCAGCGCCTTGGGATCGCCCGTCAGTACCACCAGCCGACGCGCGCGGGTGATGGCGGTGTAGATGAGGCTGCGCTCCAGCAGCACGAAATGCTGCGTGCTCACGGGCATGACGACACAGGGAAACTCGCTGCCCTGGCTCTTGTGAATGGTCATGGCGTAGGCCGGTTGCAGCGCGTCGAGTTCGCCCGGCTCATAGACCACCTCGCGCCCGCCGTCGAACTGCACCCGCACTTTGACCGGATCGAGTTCCATGCCGGTGATGACGCCGAGATCGCCGTTGAAGACGTCCTTGTCGTAATCGTTGAGCGTTTGCAGCACCTTGTCGCCGACGCGGAAGCTCTGGCCGAAACGCTCGATCTCGTATTTGGTTTCGTTCGGCGGGTTGAGCGCGGCCTGCAGGGCGTGGTTCAGCGCGCGCGTGCCGAGGGTGTTGCGGTTCATCGGCGTGAGCACCTGGATGTCAGTAAGCGGATCAAACCCGTAACGCGCCGGCAGGCGGGTCTTGACGAGCTGCACCACGGTGTCCGCGATGGCCTCCGGCGTGGCGGCTTCGAGGAAAAAGAAATCGCTGTCGCGATGCGGCGTCAGGTCGGGCACTTGGCCGCGGTTGATGGCGTGCGCGCTGGTGATGATGCGGCTGCTGGCGGCTTGGCGGAAAATCTCGGTAAGCTTGACGCAAGGCACCTTTTCACTGGCGATGGCGTCCTGCAGCACCTTGCCGGGGCCGACGCTCGGAAGCTGGTCGGCATCCCCCACGAGCAGCAGCCGCGCACCCTCCGGCAGCGCCGACAAAAACTGCGCCATGAGCGGCGCGTCAATCATCGACACCTCGTCCACGACGAAGACATCCCCCTGCAACGGCCGCCCGCTGTGGCGGCCCCATGTGCCCCCGCCCTGCGACTCCAGCAAACGATGCAGCGTCTTCGCCTCCAATCCCGCGCTCTCCTGCAAGCGCCGCGCCGCCCGCCCGGTGGGCGCGGCCAGCACGATCTTGTTTTGCGCCGCCTCGTGAATCCGCAGGATCGTCCGCACCAGCGTGGTCTTGCCCACGCCGGGGCCGCCGGTAATGATGAGCACGCGGTTGCGCATGGCCTCGCGCACTGCGCGGCGCTGGCTGCCGGCCAATGTGATGCCCTGCGCGCGCTCCGCCTTGGCCAGCGCGCCGTCCAAAGCCGTGTCGCTAATCTCGCGTGCCGGCGGCTCGGCGGCCAGCGCCAGCAAACGACGCGCAATGCTTTCCTCCGCCGAGCGCAGATGCGGCAAAGTCAGCACCGCCTCGCCATCGGCGAGGTTGTGCGCCACCACGTCGCCAGCTTCGATCAAGGCCTGCGCACGATCCTCCACCGCGGCTTCCGCGACCCCGAGCAAATGCGCGCCGTGCTCGATGACCAACCCACGCGGCAGACAAGTATGACCGCGCCCGGCGGCTTCCTTCAGCGTATGCAAAAGACCGGCCTTCAACCGCTGCGGCGCGTCCTTTTCCACGCCGACTTGCGCGGCGATCTGGTCAGCGGTTTTGAACCCCACACCGTGAATGTCGATGGCGAGTTGGTAGGGGTTCGTTTTCAGCACGGACTCCGCGCTGTCGCCATAGGTCTTGTAGATGCGCAACGCGCGCGACGGGCTGATGCCGTGCTGGTGCAGGAACAGCATGATGCCATGCACCGCCTTTTGCTTCATCCAGGAAGCGCGAATCTCCTGACGGCGCTTTTTACCGACACCCTCCACCTGCTCCAGCTTCGCGGACTCGTTCTCGATGACATCGAGCGTGGCCGCGCCGAATTTGGCGATGATGCGCTTCGCGTAAGCCGGACCAATGCCCTCGATGAGACCGCTGCCGAGATAACGCTCCAGGCCGTCCAGCGAATCCGGGCGCTTCAAGGTGAGACGCGCCGCGCGGAACTGATCGCCATAATCCCGCGTCCGCTCCCAAGCGCCGGAAGCCTCCAAATACTCGCCGGGCACGACATGCGGCGCGTTGCCGATCACAGTGACCACCTGCTTGGCCCGGCCCTCCGGCAGCACCTTGAGGATGCAATAACCGCTGTCCTCCGAGTGAAACGTCACACGCTCCACCGTGCCACGCAGAGTCGCCAGCTCCGGAGGCGGTGAGTGTTTGCGGCCAGGATTCATGACAAAGGTGTAACCCATCCCCGGCCTGCTTCCAAGCTTCCAAGGAGGAGCTCGAAATTTTTTCAGGCGTCAAAAAAGAGAAGCCGCAAGCCGGGGGCAGGCAGGGTTTGGAATACCGACGATTCGCCGGCACTCCACGAACCGCGCCCGGCTGCGGGAAGCTCATTCGCGACTCGACTTCCGAAAACCGCGACGTAGCATGGCCCCCATGAACTTGCTGAACTATCAGCGCACCATCTTCGGCTACCACGGCTGTGACCGGTCGGTGGCCGGTTCTGTTCTCACCGGCAGACGGCAACTCGGCCCCAGCAGCAATGACTACGATTGGCTCGGCTCAGGCATCTACTTTTGGGAGCACGGCCCATCACGCGCGCTCGAGTGGGCTGAGAACGCCGCCAAGCGCCCAGGCTCGCGCATCAAGCAGCCTGCCGTCCTTGGCGCCGTGATCCAACTTGGCATATGTTTCGATTTTCTCGATACCCGGCATACCGACTATCTCGCCGAGTACTTTCCTCTCTATGTCCGGACGCTTCAAAACGAAGGCAAACCCATTCCACAAAACAGGCAAGCCCCCGACAGTGATGATGATTGGGTGCTTCGCCGCTTGGATTGCCAGTTCATCAACTGGCTCGTTCCCGTTTTGGAAGCCGGGATGGGCGTGCGCATCCAGACAATCCGTGGCGTCTTCCAAGAAGGCGAGCCGGCCTTTCCCGGCGGCGGCATCCGGCGCAAATCCCACATCCAGATTGCCGTCCGTGATCCCGGTGTGATTGTGGGGTTTTTCCATCCGTTTGACAAACTGCCTGCTTCATCCGAAACTTGAGCCATGAATCCTGCAATTCCCACCCAAGTCCGGCGCGTTCCCTGGATTACGGAGGAAGACCTCAAAAATGCCCTGGAACGCATGAAGCGCATGACGCGTGAGGAACAGCATCAATCGCTGATTGACGCCGGAATCATTGATGAGAAAGGCGATTGGGTGGATCACCCTTACGGAGAAATGGCTTACGGCCCGAAGGCGGCTTGCGCAGGTTGAACGGAGCCAAAATCTCAATTCCCCTCTCCCACCCCAGGAGTGTTAACATATCACGCCGCGGCTCGTCCGGCGCGCAAAAGATGCGGACGAGGCGCGTTTGATTGGTCATGTTCGGTTTGTTCTCCAAGATGAAAGTAAAGGCGCTGCTGCCCGGTCCGCTGCCGGCGCTTTTGGTGCTGGCGGTGTCCACGCTGCTCAAGGGAGCGGATGCGGGCGGGGAGGCTCCGGCGGCGGTGTCGCTCCGGGAAAGCTTGTCGCCGGAGGCTCCCGAATGGCTCCATGAATTCACCTATGAGCACGCCACAAACCACGCGCAACGGCAGGAGGTGGCGGTTTACTCCATGGCGATGAAGCGCGAGCATGTGCGCCGTCTGCGCGAGCGCAACCTGCCGTGGGTGGCACCGACGGCGAGCGCGGATGGCGATTGGGTCATCGGTTACTCCAAGGGGCTGCGGGAAGAGATAGACATCCCGCCGCAACCCATCTTCGGCTATCAGATCACCGATCCGGAAGCCGACGGGGACAAGCTCCGGGTGGTTTTGATCGGCAGCAATCATCCCCGCGAAGACCCGGCCTGCTGGTCGCTGCACGGCATGGTGGACTTTCTCGTCAGCGAGGATCCGCGCGCCATCGAGTTGCGCCGGCGCGCGGTGTTTTACGTTTATCCGGTGGTCAATCCGGCAGGCAAGTTGTACTCGCTGTCACCGGAGCATCGCCGCGTTTTCAAAAGCACCAACGGCAACCCGGAACTCAGCGCGGGCGGGGAGACCAACCACAACCGCGTCTGGGACACGACGGGTAAATTCAGCAGCATCGATGCCGTCAAGGCCGCGCTGCATCAGGACACCGGAGGCGCGCCGGACTACCTGCTGGATTTCCACGGCATTCCCCTCCGCTCGTTCGCCTTTGCCCGCGATCTCCCCGCGGCCTCGCCGCTCGGCCTGGCTTTTCGCGGAAAAGGCATCAACATCCGGCGCACCCATGCCTCGGATGACCCGGGCATGATACGGTCATGGGCGATGACGCCCGAGGGCTTGAGGGCCAAATACGCCTTCACTCTGGAACTCAGCAATGACACGAAACAGGAAATGCTGCTCCGCGGGATGCGGATCGCGCTGGCCGTGCATGATGTGGCGACCTCGGAGCCGCGTTATGAATCGCCGGCTTTTACCGCGCCGGATTTGACCCCGCGGCAGCCGCCGCAACCGCTCATGGCATGGCTGCTGAATGGAAACACCAAGCCGCTGGCGGGAGCCGTTGCGGGAAAGCCGGAAAATAAGCCCGCCCCGGCCGCGGACGGCCCCTTTGATCTTGCGGAGGCCGGTTCCTTCCGGCTGCCGGATGACCGCGCCGCGGTGAGCTTTGGCACGGTTCCCGAATTGGATGCTTCCCCGGATTTGACGGTTTCCGTCTGGGTCAAGGGCGGTGGCGAGCAAACAAGCACCCGCTACATCGTCTCCCGCTATCAACCTCGCGGCGACAAGCGCTCCTGGGCATTGATGCAGATCGCCAACAGCCGTGACATTCAAGTGACCCTCTCCGGCAACGGCACGCATCAGCGCGACCACATCAAGCGTTACCTCACGACCCGCTGGCCTCAGTTTCACATTATCAACCCCGAATGGCGGCATCTGGCCTTCACCTTCAAAGGAGGCGATGCCGGCCAGTTGCGGCTCTTCGTGGACGGACGCGAGATCGTCATCGGAGAGGACGGCCATCTCTATGATGACAGCCCCGTGCCCAAGCTCTTCGAGGGCGCCATCTCTTTGAGAGTGGGAGCGCTCAAAGACTCCGGAAGCGCCTTTCGCGGCCAAGTCAGCGAGCTGGCGGTTTGGGACAAAACCTTGCCGCCGGAGGAAATCCTCTGGCTGTCCGGGAACAGTTTGCAGGAGTTAGATGAAAAAATTGCTTATTAAAAAAATGAATGTGAAAACTAAAAAATTGGGCCTCTTTGGGGCGATGATCATTGTCACGCTCTGCGAGGGGCAACTCCGGGAGGCATTGGGGGACACGCCGGCAAGGCAAAGCAACATTGCGGAGAAAAATGAAGGTGGCGTGAAAGCGCCTCCTGCTGTGGCGGAATATGTCAGGCTGACCGATTATGCAGAGCATAAAGAGGGAGAGGACTGGGCTCCCGCGTTCGAGAAAGCCTTTCGCGATTCCTTGTTTGTACAGGTTTCCCAAGGACGCTACCAGTGTTCGCAAGTGAAGCTTTCAAGCGGAGCAACCCTGCAAGGGGAGGGAAGCAAAACCGTCTTCATCCCCCTCGATTCGAAATTGTTCGATATCGCAGGCAAAGCAGGCGTTGAAACAAAAATTGCCGCTGATATTGTTGATTTCTCCGATACGATTTTGCTGGAGAGTGATGGCGGTCTGGCTGTGGGGGACGAAATCATGATCCGAGGGCAGAGGAACTCGATGCTTCGAGAGGGGACCGCCGGGGTGAATTATTCCGTCAACTGGGTGCTCGGCCGCACCCGGAAATCGAGTTGCTTTTTTGGCGAAATGGATGTCGTCGAGTCGGTCGCTGGCGGGAGGATCGTCACGAGGAACAAGCGCCTGTTCCCGGATTACTTCAAAGATGCCAGTCGCGAGCCGGAAGGCATCGGCAAAGGATTCCTGCTCCGGGAAGCCACAACGGTGAGTAAACTCTCGATGGCGAAGAATGTCGTACTCCGAAATTTCTCCATTGAGGGAACATCGAAATGCAGCATGCCGATCCGGCTGAGTTACTGCAAGGATTGCCTGATTGAGGACATCACTTTCACGACGTCCGTCGAATCCTATGAGAAGGATGGCGATCCCGAGCTTTCGCTGGTCTATGGCATTTATGCGTGGAATACGACGGTCAGAAACTTCAAGGCGACGCTGTCGCCGGAGCTTCTGGCCATTCTCGAAGCCAAGGAGAAGACCTATGCGAACTTCTCCAATTACAATCTTTTCAAAATAATCAGCAGCACGGGCAGCGGGTTCGAGAACTGCGAGGCAAATGGCGGCACCCATGCGTTCAACATCACGCGCAGCGCGTCCGTGGCAGGCGGCGGCGGGATCCCCTCTGTCGATTGCTTCATCCGCGATTGCGTCGCCTCGAATTGCATCTGGTCCGGCGTGAAAGTGCAGCAGGGATGCCACAACACCGATTTGTCCGGAAACACGGTCACGGCAAGTGGCCAGGGAATCATCACCGGGGGGCGCAACACGCTCATATCGAACAATAAAGTCGGCACCCATATGCCGCACTCCGCCGATTATTATTACACGCACATTGCGCGTGGAGGAACGATAGGGATAGGCATGATTGAAGGCTATTCCTGTGGAAGCATCGCCAGGAACAACACCGTGAACGGTTTCCGTTCGGGCATCGCTGTCGTTGACGGATACGAAGACAAAAACTGCTTTGAGGAAGGCGATATTCTGATCGAGAACAACACCGTCACTGGATGTCTTCGGGGATTCTCATTATACAAGAATCCGCATTGCGCGTCCTTGGGGAGGCCTGATCTCAGGATCAAGATTTTGAACAACACCTTCTCGCGCGCGGACGGCCGCACGGCCAACGATGACGGCGCCGGCGTCTATCTGCCGGACAGGACGGCGGGGGTTGAGATAAGCTCGAACACCTTCAGCAACTTTGGCCACGGGGTGTGGATGGGCGGATTCGTTGATTTCATCAACATCGGCGGCAACCGGTTCGAGGATTGCGGAGCCGGAGTGACGCTTGAAGGTGTTTCTTCAAACCCCGGCGGAGATGTGGCGCATGTCAAGGAAACCGGCAATACGTTCACCCGGACCGGGACGCGCAGCCAGGGGCTTGCACAGGAGCATGTGAGGGCATTTTGACGCCGCCGGTCAACCGTCGGCAGAAAGCGCCTTCACATTTCAGTTGTTGATTCGTTCGCAACGCCGTTGTTCCTGGAACAACAAACTCTGCCTCGTCCGCCTGCTGCTAAAGCCGCGTCACAGGCGCCGCAAAAAAATCCTCCCCTTATTCCACAAGGTAAAACTGCGCTTTTCACCCCGCGCGCAAAGCAGTCTTGCGCCAGTTGGCACGGTTGGTGCAAAATAGCAGCACCCAACTTTGACCATGAATCCATCCCACCTCTCACTCGCGGCACGTCTTGGCCGTTGTCTTCTCGCCGCTGTCGCGCTGCAACTCGGCGCGGCGCCGCTTTCGCTTTTGGCCAATTACGCCCAGGGCATGAGTGGCATCGTCGCCTCCGTGCATCCGCTCGCCACCCAGGCCGGCATCGAGGCCATGCGGAGCGGTGGCAACGCGGTGGATGCGGCGGTGGCCGTTGCACTCACCCTCGGCGTGGTGGACGGGCACAACTCCGGCATCGGCGGCGGCTGCTTCATGGTGATCCGGCTCGCCAGCGGCGAGTTCGTCGCGCTCGATGGCCGCGAGATGGCGCCCGCTGCCGCCACGCGCGACATGTATTTGCGCGACGGCAAGGCCGACACCGACCTCAGCCAGACCGGCGCGCTCGCCAGCGGCGTGCCCGGCGCGCTGGCGCTCTACGCCCAGGTGGTGGAAAAATACGGCCGCAAAAAACTCGCCGACCTGCTGCTGCCCGCCGCGCAGATTGCCGAGGACGGCTTCCCGATCGACTTCGTCTATGCGCGCAAGCTCAAGGCCGCCGCGCCGAAGCTGCAACTCTTCGACGCCTCGCGTGCCGCCTTTCTGAAACCGGACGGCGAACCCTGGGGCGAAAGCGACGTGCTCAAGCTGCCCGACCTCGCGCAAAGCTACCGCGCCATCGCGGAACACGGGCCGGACTGGTTCTACCGGGGCGAGTTCGCGCAAAAAACCGCCGCCTGGATGCGCGAGAACGGCGGCCTCATCACCGAGGAGGACTTTGCCAACTACGTCGTGAAACAGCGCGAGCCGTTGGTCACCGAGTATCGCGGCCATCAGATCGTGGGCATGCCGCCGCCCAGTTCCGGCGGCGTGCATGTGGCGCAGATTTTGAACATCCTGGAAAACTTCGACCTCGCCAAGCTGACCAAGCCCGGCGAACGCCACCACGTCATCGCCGAAGCGATGAAGCTGGCCTTTGCCGACCGCGCCCACTGGCTGGGCGATCCCGATTTCGTCCCCGTGCCGCGCGGCTTGGCGGACAAAAGCTACGCCGCCGAACTGGCCGCGCGCATCAAGCTCGACCGCGCCATCGAAGTGCCGGGCCACGGCACGCCGGCGGACTTTGACAAGCGCGTCTTTGAAAAGCACACCACGCACTTCTCCACCGCCGACGCCGAGGGCAACTGGGTGGCCTGCACCGCCACCATCAACACCGGCTTCGGCTCCAAGGTCGTCGTGCCCGGCACCGGCATCGTCTTGAACAACGAGATGGACGACTTCTCCGTCGAACCGGGCGTGCCGAACGCCTTCCGGCTCGTCGGCGCGGAAGCCAACGCCGTCGCGCCCGGCAAGCGCCCGCTCTCCAGCATGAGCCCCACCATCGTGCTCAAGGACGGCAAGCCCATCCTCTCCCTCGGCGCGGCGGGCGGGCCGACGATCATCACCCAGACGGTACAAAACCTCGTCGGCATCCTCGACCTCGGCCTGCGCCTCGATGAAGCCCTGGCGCAGCCGCGCCTCCACCACCAATGGCGGCCCGACGAAATCCGCCTCGAAAAAGGAATGCCTCCCTCCGTCAAAAACGCGCTCCGTGAACGCGGCCACAAGCTCGACGAACAAACCAGCGTCGGCGCCTCCAACGCCGTCGGCCTCGGCCCGAACGGCAAAACCCTCACCGGCGCCAACGAGCCGCGCTCCGGCGGCGTGGCGCTTGGTTATTAAAGCAAAGCGATGGCAAAAATGATGATGCTCCGGGCAGCCATGATCCTGTTTTATCCTGGATACAGGAAAAGCTTTCTTACCGGCATGGCAAGAACCCCGGAGGGGTTCCCCATGAATAGCCGGGGGTTGAGGCACGAAACCCCCGGTTTGCGAACGGGCGTTATTCGCATTGCGCGTCAACCCCGGAGGGGTTGCCCAATGCGGAGTTGGAGTCGAGGCTTCAGCCGATCATTGCGAGCGTCCCCTGCGCTCCACCTTTCTAATGATCGCCTAAAGGCTTTACTCCAACCAGCGCTCTCCGCGCATTGGGCAACCCCTCCGGGGTTGATCCTCAAAAACGGGGTCTCCGCATCCGATCCGGGGGTCGTTCGACCCCCGGCTATTCATGGGGAACCCCTACGGGGTTCTTGCCATGCTCGACCCATCTCATCATTCGCGCTTCACAGTGTCCGCATTTGTTCGCACATTCTATTATGAACCCTTCACTCAACCCCCCCACCTTCGCCGATCTCGTCTCCGCGCAGGAGAGAGTGCGCGGCCACGCCGTGGTCACGCCGTTGATCGAGTCCCCGGAACTCAACGCCCTCACCGGCGGCCGCTTGTTGTTGAAGGCCGAGTCCCTGCAACGCACCGGCTCCTACAAATTCCGCGGCGCTTACAACCGCCTCTCGCGTCTCGATGAAGACGAGCGGCGGCGCGGCATCGTCACTTTTTCCACGGGTAACTTCGGCCAGGCGGTGGCCTGCGCAGCCAAGCTACTCGGCATCCCGGCCACGGTCATCATCCCCCGCGACGCCCCGGCGGTGAAGATCAATAACTGCCGCTATTACGGCGCGGAGGTGGTGCATTACGACCGCGCCAACAAAACGCAGCGCGAGGAAATGGCGCGCGAACTTTCCTCGGAACGCGGCCTCACCATCGTGCCGCCCGGCGACGACGCCTGGGTCATCGCCGGCTACGGCGTCAGCGGCATGGAACTGCTCGACCAGTTCGACGAACCCATCGACGCGCTGCTCTGTCCCTGCGGCGGCGGCGGATTGTCGGCGGGCATCGCGGTGACGTTTGCCGAGCGCAGCCCGCGCACGCAGCTTTTCACCGTGGAACCGGCGGGTTTTGACGACACCGCACGCTCGTTGGCGCAGGGCGAGCGCGTCGGCATCGAGCCGGGGCATCGCTCCATCTGCGACGCCATCCTGACACCGATCCCCGCCGAGCTGCCGTTCCGCGTCCTGCGCG
>CAZNKC010000059.1:0-7975 GCA_964573315.1 uncultured Verrucomicrobiaceae bacterium
CAACTACAAGGCCAGAAACTTCATCCACCCCTCCAATCCGCGAAGTCGGGCTAGAAGCTCCGCACCGCCTCCGCCCTCTTTGAAGTGGGACGCGGCACAGCGCGTCCCTACCAGATCCGACGCCGCTTTCGCCCCCCCGGACAAGTGACGCAAAGCTATCCCGCGCCCTTGCTATAACCCCTCCGTCTCGCTGGCATGAACCACTATGATATCATGAACCGCCGGGTTTCGGATTCTCCTTTTCCCGGAACGCCTCAAACACTTCCCCCGCGTTTTTAGCCGCCTCGACGTAGGTGGTCATTGCGCGCATGTGCCGCACGATCAGATCGGCTTCGAAGACGTTGTTGCGGGTCCACACCCCTTCCCTATTTTGCTCGCGCAACGCGGCGGCGGTCTTGCTGGCGGCGCCTTTGGCCTTGGAAAGCCATTCCCTGGGAGTCGCGGGCGGCGTGCGTTTGACCAGCACTTCCTCGCGCGGCGTGGCGATCAACTTTTTGAATTTGTCGATCTTCTCCTGGAAGTCTTCGTCGAGCTTGAAGCCGTAATGCGTCGGCATGTTCGAGTCATCGTAGGTCAGCTCGTAGGTGTCCTTCACGAAATAAAGCGGCGTGTTCGTGTGCAGCTCGTAAAAGCGCGCGTATCGGCCGTCCGGCAGACGCGAGCGCTCCAACCACGCCAAGGCGCTGTCAAAGGGAGCGCGGTAACGGTCGTCCCCGGTGACCAGCCAGATGTCATGCAGCGTTTGCAGCGCGCCCAGGGTTTCCAGCGAGCAGATCGAAGGCGGCTCAAACTTGCGCGCCCACGCCACCCGCATCTCCGCGTCGTATTGCTGCGCCCAGCCGGGCTGCGGCTCCGGGCACTGGGCCAGCAGCAAAAAGTCCCCCAGTTTCTTCACGGAAGCTAGGAACCGCTCCTCTCCCGTCAGCTCATGCGCGCGCAGCAGCAACTCGCAGACCGAAACCAGATTGTTGTCGTTCAGCGTGACATACGACGTGTAATTCACGCCGGGCCAGACACGCGGCCATTCCTCCGCCCCCGGCAGCACAGGCTTTTTGACCGGCTGATCCGGGTCCGCCGGGCCGTCGAACCCCTGCGGCCAGCCGCCGTTCGGCAACTGCGCGGCCAGCAGCGAATCGAGACTGAACTTCACGGCGGCGTGCAGGGTGGCATCGTTTTTGAACTCCGGAAGTTGCGCCAGCTCCAGCAGAAAAAGCAGCGCATACTGCGTTTTGTGGTCGTCGAGAGTCGTGTGCGCCTTGCGGCCGCCGCGCTCCGTGTCACCCGCGTCGAGGTCGCGGCGGTAATGTTGCTTGCGCGCCGAGGTCAGTTCGTAGTTATGCAGAGTGCTCCAGCCGCCGGTGGCCAGTTGCGTCCACAGCAACGCCTGGGCCGCCTCCCGCGCGCCCTGCAAATACAGCGGATCGCCCGTCACCTGCCAAGCCCGCAGGAAGACATGCCCGATGACCGGCGTGCCCGGAGCCTCGATGCTGATGACCGAAGGCGCATTGGCATCCGAAGTGCGCACCTCCTTTAAATCCCGCGACCACTTGGTGGCATACCCTCCGGCGAAACTCAGGTTGGCGCGGGTGAAAGCCGCCGCCCTCTTCATCGCCGCCTCGACCTGCTCCACCGCGGGGTAGGGATCGATCACCGGCTTGGGTGGTGCGGCAGGCTTGGGTGCCGGTTCTATTGCCGTCGCGGTCGGAGGGGAAATTTCTTGAGCAACGGTGAGTGCGGGCAGCAGGAGTAGAAGATGAAGAAAACGCATGGAAGTAGATAACGGAACCCTTTAGACGCTCTTGCTGCCGTCTCGTTCAACGAGAGAGCTACTTTACCACCCGCAAGGCCCCCAGCGTCCACAGCACGGGGTAAAGTTCCTCATGGTACCAAAGCCGCGCGAAGTACAAACCGATGGGCGCGGCGGGAAAACGCGTGCCGTCAGCGGTCGCCGCCGCCAGCCATTCCGCGCCGCGTTGCATCGCCGCTCCGGGCGCTTCTTCCAGCAAATGCCTGTCATGCAATGCAGCCAGCGCTTGCACGCACACGGCGGTTTCTTCCAGGGAACTTGGCGGCGAGCCAGCGGCTCGCTCCACGGACTGTCCATCACCACCCCATGAGCCGTCCGCGCGCTGGCAGCGCAACAGGTAATCACCGGCACGCCGCAGCATGACCGCGGCGCGCTCCGCCGTCTCCGGCGCCGCGCACAAATAGTTCACCACCTGCGCCGTGCCATAGACCGGGTTCTCCTCGTCGCGCGCGTTTTCATTGCCGAACCACAACGGTGTCCAGCAGCCTCCTTGCCTCTGTTGTTTGATCAGATAAGCCAGCGCCTTGTCCGTCGCCCTCTCCACCCGCCCGCGCAGATCGCCGGGAAGAAACTCCGCCCACGCCCGCCATGCCGCCAGCGCGTGCGCCGTCAGCTCCGGTGTGCTGCGATCAAAAGGCAGTGTGCCCCAACCCCGGCAAAAAGTCGGCATCCCTCCGTCGCGGTTTTGCAGATCAAGCAGCCAGCGCGTGCCCGCCGCCACCGCCTCTAATGTCCGCTCATCTCGCAACCCCAGCCGGTGCAGCGCCAGCAGCGCGCCCGGCGTATCGTCAGCATCCGGCACACCGCCCGGCAAGTCCGTCCAGGCCCAGCCGCCCGGCGCGGCGTTGGTGAAGGGATGCACCTCCCGGTACTGCTGGCCGAGCAGCCAGTCCCCGATCACGCGACGCTCCTCGTCGTTCAAAGTCACGCCGCTTTTCACCGCCAGCGTCGTCCCCCAAGTCGCCAAATTCGTGTCGATGGGCCAGCTCCCATCCTCCCGCATTGACCGTCGCAAAAATGCCACCGCCGCCGCCACGCACGGATGCTCCCGCTCCCCCGACGCCGCCAGCGCCATCGTCACAAAACTCGTCAGCGGAGTCGCCTCCAGGTAGCCACCGCTGGAAGGTTGCAGCGTTTTCAGCAGCGGCCGGATACGCGGCCACAACGCCGCGCGCAAGCCACGCAGCGGATTCCACCAAGCCGGCGGCGCATGATAAAAGCGCGCGTGGCCGATGGCGATCAACGCCGGCAGCGCGTAACTGACCACCGGCAGCCCGATCGCGCCGAACCAGCCGCGCGGCAGCGCCGCCAACTCGAAAGGCAGCGGCAGCACCCGCCGCCAAGCCGTCTCTCCCGAGCCCAGCGTGCCGCAGATCGCGCACAGCATCAGGATCGGCACCGAGAACGTCTTGTCCTTGCCGTAGCGCGCCACCACCGCGCGCTGCATCGCCTCCGGCTCCAGGCTTCCCACTTGCGCGCGAATCCACCCCTCCGCCCGCGCCACCGCCGCCGCGCCTTCCTCGTCCTCGTCCTCGTCCTCGTCCTCGTCCTCGTTCTCGCCCTCGCCCTCGCCCTCGTCCTCGCACAACCGCAGCGCGCTCCAGCACAGCAGCGTGGTGGAAAGATTGCTCTTGCTGATCGTCGTATCCCCCCAGCCGCCGTCGCTGTTTTGATTCGCCGCCAGCCAGCGCGCCCCCGCCGCGATGCGCCCCCCCTGCGCCGCCGCATCCACCTCATGCAGCGCCACCATCGCCGTCGCCGTGGACAAAGCGCTGCTGGAGAGCCGCCCCGGCCAGACCCCGCGCTCATCGCGCAAGCCGCGCAGATGGGTTTCCACTTTTTCAATAATGTCTTTCCAAGGCATCCGGTATTGAAGACGCAAATGGAGATAAAAACACACCTTTTCCTGGTGGCAATTTCAAACGCGCATGGCAGGTTGTTCGTCTTGAACCCCATCACCCCCATGCGGATTCATTCCAGGCTTCCCGTCCCGCGCGCGCGGGCCGCGCCCGCCGTCATTGTGGCCACCGCCCTGGCCGCAAGCGGTGGGTTGTTTTATTTCTCCACCTCCAAGCGGATGGCTGAAAAAGAAACTCCTTCCGCCGTCTCCACGCCCAAGGAAGCCTCCTCGCCCGTGGCGGCCACCCCACCGCCGCTGTCAAAATCGGAACCCAAACCAGAGCCAGCCAAACCCGCCGCGCCGCCCAAACCGGAAAAACCGAATTTCGGTTTCGCGCGCCCGCTCGACCTCGGCAAAGACCTAGCGCAAAGCCTCGTGCGCAAGGACTTCACCCGCGCCTCCCAACTCGCCGCCGCCGGTGGCGACGAATCCCGCGCCGGCGAAGCCCGCGCCGTCTTCGAGCAAATCCAAGCTCTCGGTTACAAACCCGGCCCGCTGCAGGAAGTCGAAGTCATCGGTCAAATGGAACGCTTCACGCGCCTCTCCATCCCGCTGCAAGGCCCGGATGGCAGCGACCCCCTGCGCCTGCAACTCGACGTGGAGCGCGACGAAAACATGGGCTGGAAGATCGCCCGCTTCCGCCTGCCGCCTGAGTTGGCGCAAACACTCGCCGCAGCCGCACCCGTCGGCAACACTCCCGAGACGACACCGGCGCCGACGCCATCACCATCGCCCGCGCCTTCCCCCGCCTCCAAGGACAACCCCCAGCCCAAGCAGCCCGCCCCTGCTCAGCCGTCAACACCCGCGCCCATGACCGCGGAGAAAAAAACCACCCCCGGCGCCGCCACCGCGCCACCCGCCGCCATGACCCCGCAAGCGAGCGGCGGACTTTTCGTCGTCGAGGAAACCCAGGACGCCTTGTCCTTCGCCGACAGCTTCGTCAAAAACCTGCTCGGCCACCGCTTCGGAGCCGCACGCGCCAACCTCGATGAATCACGCGTCAGCGCGCAACGCTTGGCCGGCCTTTGCATCGTCTTCGAGGAAGGCGGCTACGATCTCATTGAGAACAAACCGCTCGTCATGACCATCGTCGGCGACGACGCCTCCTGGGTCATCGCCCAAGTGAAGTCGGAAAAGCTCGCCCAGCAGACCGAGTTCGGCATCGAGCTGCAACGCCGGGACGACGGCCAATCCTGGCGCGTCGTCGGCCTCAACCTCTCCGACCTCCTCGGCTCCTTCGCCCAGTCCGCCGCCAAGATCGGCGTGCCCTACACCCCCATCGTCAAGAACCCGAAAGGCGGCGAATCGCTCGCCCTCTACTTCGAGTACGACGAAGCCGGCCTGCATCCGCGCGCGCAGAAACAGCTTCAAATCGTCGCCGAAATGCTCAAGTCCGACCCCAGCCGCCGCCTGCGCATCGCCGGCCACGCCGACGCCCTCGGCGCCGAGAACTACAACATCAACCTCTCCCGCCAGCGCGCCGTGTCGGTGAAAAAAGAACTCGTCGCTCTCGGCGTCGCCGCCGCGCAGATCGACACCACCGGCCTCGGCGCCGCCCAGCCCCTCAGCCCCAACCAAAAAAGCGACGGCACCGACGACCCCGAAGGCCGCTCCAAAAACCGCCGCGCCGAAATCTACCTCGACTTCTGAACCGATTGCGAACCACTGATAGTCACTGATAAACACTGATATGGATAGTAGCGCAGCCCGTCCCGGCTGTGTGTTGCGGGCGTCTCGCCCGTAACAACAAAAGCAGAACCCCTTCGGAATCATTAGTGCCTATCAGTGTTCATTAGTGGTTCAAAAAAATCTCTCCCAAAACCATGTCCCCCGCCCGCCTCCGTCTCACCGCCTTCATCGGACTTCTCGGCATCCTCCTCGGCGCCATGGGCGCGCACGGCCATGTCCACAACGTCCTCCTCGGCAACGGCAACACCGCGCATTGGCAGACCGCCGTGCATTACCACCAGATTCACGCCGTCGCCCTGCTCGCGCTCTCCCTGCTCGCCACCGACGCCGCCGGTGTCAAACGCTTCCGGCTCAGCTTCATCGCCTTCACCGCCGGCATCCTCATCTTCAGCGGCTCTCTTTATGTGCTGGCCTACGCCAGCATCAAATGGCTCGGCGCCGTCACCCCCATCGGCGGCGTCGCCCTCATGATCGGCTGGGCTTCATTGGGCCTCGGCCTCGCCAAAAAACAACAAGCGCCTCATGCCTGAGTTGCCGGAGGTCGAGACCACCCTGCGCGGCGTCGCCCCGCATCTCGCCGGCAAGACCGTGCGCGAACTCATCGTCCAGGAGCGCCGCCTGCGCTGGCCTGTGCCGGATGAGTTGGCGCAGATCGAAGGCCAGCCCGTCCTCTCCGGCGCGCGGCGCGGCAAGTATTTGCTTTTCACCACCCCGCGCGGCACCCTGCTCATCCACCTCGGCATGTCCGGCAGCCTGCGCCTGCTGCCGCCCGCCGCCGCGTGGCGCAAGCACGATCACCTCGCCCTCCGTCTCGACTCCGGCATGGAACTGCGCTTTCACGACCCCCGCCGCTTCGGCACGGTGCTTTGGCTTCAAGGTGATCCCCTGCTGCATCCCCTGCTCAAAGACCTCGGCCCCGAACCCCTCGGCCCCGGCTTCACCGCGCGCCATCTTTACGAACTCTCTCGGAATCGCTCCACCTCGGTGAAAGCCTTCATCATGGACAGCCACATCGTCGTCGGAGTCGGCAACATCTATGCCTGCGAGTCCCTGTTCATGGCCGGCATCCGCCCCGCGCTTGCCGCCGGCAAAGTCAGCCTGCCGCGCTACGAACGCCTCGCCGCCGCCATCCGCGAAGTCCTGGCCGCCTCCATCGAAATGGGTGGCACCACCCTGCGCGACTTCCTCAACGAAAGCGGCGAGCCCGGCTACTTCGCGCAAACCCTCCGCGTCTATGGCCGCGAAGGCCAGCCCTGCCACACCTGCGCCACCCCCATCCAACGCCGCGTCCAAACCGCCCGCTCCACCTTCCACTGCCCGCGCTGCCAGAAATGACACAAAGGAGGTTTTGGGGTTCATAAGCGGAGGCAGGTAAGGCGGACGTATCGTCCGCCCTGTCCGGCGGGCTTCCCAGCCCGCCATCTCAACGGGGCAGCAAACGGCAGAGGCCATTGTGCAAAGTCAAATCCGCGGGGGGACAGCGGGCTGCAAGCCCGCTTGACGAGGCGGACGACACGTCCGCCTTACGGCGCGGGGCCGCCTCACCCAGGCCATAACGTCACCAGAATATCTTGGGATGACTGTGTTTCAAAACCCCCAATCCAAAAAATCTTTCTACCCATTCCCCTGTCCCCATTCCTCTGTCACTCCAAACCAAACTCCAGCAAGCCCCCTTGCACTGACGCCGCGGCACGTTGATCTTCCCCCATGAAAATACACGCCGTGCAGCTCGATAGTGTGTGGGAATCTCCAGCAACCAACGCGGAGAAAGTCCGCCAACTTCTACAATCAGCGGACATCCCAGCAGGCGGACTCATCGTGCTGCCCGAGATGTTTCTCACCGGATTCAGCATGAACACCGCCGCCACCGCGCAAGCCCCGGGCGGTCCGCAGGAGCAATTTCTGACGGAACTCGCCGGCCAATACCAATGCGCCGTGCTGGGCGGCGTGGTGACGCAACCGGACGACGGCGGCAAACCGCGCAACCAAGCCGTGGCCTTCGCCCCGGACGGCACGCTCCTCACACGCTACACAAAAAGATACCCCTTCACCCTGGGCGGCGAAGCCGCCGTGCACGCCGCGGGCGACACAACCGCCGTATTCGACTGGAACGGCCTGCGCATCGGCCCGCTGGTTTGCTACGACCTCCGCTTCCCCGAAGTCGCACGGGAAGCCGCCGCGCTGGGCGCGGAGCTCCTCGTCTGCATTGCAAGCTGGCCCATCGCCCGCGTCGATCACTGGCTGACGCTGCTGCGCGCCCGCGCCATCGAGAACCAAGCCTGGGTGGCCGGCGTCAACCGCTGCGGCCGCGACCCCAACTCCAACCACCCCGGCCGCTCCATCATCGTCGATCCGCAAGGCGTCATCGTGGCCGACGCGGGCGACCGCGAACAAGTACTCTCCACCACCTGCGATCCCCAAGTGGCGCGCTCATGGCGGCAAAATTTTCCCGCCCTGCGAGACGCCGGGTTTTGACGCGGCACAGAACCTCCTCTCTCCCCCTCTCCCCCTCTCCCCCTCTCCCCTTCCCTCAATCCCTCCTCACACCGCCTCCAAACCAAACCCCGCATGCACCGCGC
>CAZNKC010000059.1:7985-22062 GCA_964573315.1 uncultured Verrucomicrobiaceae bacterium
CCCGCCCTGCGAGACGCCGGGTTTTGACGCGGCACGGAACCCCTTCTCCCCTTCTCCCCTTCTCCCCTTCTCCCCTTCTCCCCCTCCTCACACCGCATCCAAACCGAACTCCGCATGCACCGCGCGCGCCGCCTGCTCGATCTGGCTTTCCGCCACGGTGACCGCCACCTTGATCTCGCTGGTGGAAATCATCTGGATGTTGATGCCCTGCTTCGCCAGCGCGCCGAACATGCGCGCCGCCACGCCCGAGTGGCTCCTCATGCCGATGCCCACCACGCTGAGTTTGGCGATGCCTGACTCGCTGCGCATGGTCACGCCCTCGCCGAGCTGCGGCAGCACCGCCTTGAGCGCCTTCTCCGCCTTCGGCAGCTCCGCCGCGCTCAGGGTGAAGGAAATGTCCGTGGTGCCATCGGTCGCCACATTTTGCACGATGACATCGATCACCGTGCCCGCGTCCGCAATCGCTCCAAAAATAAGAGATGAGACGCCGGGACGGTCCGGCACATCGTCGATGGTGACTTTGGCCTGGTTGCGCTCAAGGCTGACGCCGCGCACGACGACCGCCTCCATGCCGGGGGTTTCTTCTTTCACGAGGGTGCCTGGTTGATCGTTCATGCTGTTGCGGACTTCAAAGACGACGCCGAATTTTTTGGCGAACTCCACCGACCGGCTCTGCATCACCTTGGAGCCGCTGCTGGCCATCTCCAGCATCTCATCGTAACTGATCTCGTCAATCTTTTGCGCCTGCGAAACCACGCGCGGATCGCAGGTGAAGACGCCGTTCACATCGGTGTAAATCTGGCAGAGATCGGCCTTGATCGCGCCAGCCATCGCGATGGCCGTCAGGTCCGACCCGCCCCGGCCCAGCGTGGTGATCTCCTGGCTCGCCGTCTGGCCCTGGAAACCGGCCAGAATGACGATCTTCCCCTCGTCCAGCATCCGCCGCACCGCGTCCGGAGTGATGTTGACGATGCGCGCCTTGGTGTGCATGCGGTCCGTGGAAATGCCGGCCTGCGCGCCGGTCAAAGACACCGCCTGGCCGCCCAGATCGTTGATGGCCATCGCCGTCAGCGCGATGGTGGTCTGCTCCCCGGTGGCCAGCAGCACATCCATCTCCCGCTCCGTCGGCTCCTTGGAGACTTGGCTGGCCAGTGAAATGAGATTGTTGGTGACGCCTGACATGGCGGAGACCACGGCGATGACCTGGTTGCCCGCCCGCTGCGTCTCCAATATCCGGCGCGCGCAGTTGAGAATGCGCTCCGGAGTGCCGACGGACGTGCCGCCGTATTTCTGGACGATGAGGGCCATGATCGGGGAAAAGAGGGCGGGATTCTGCCACGCCCCGCCCCGGAATCAAGCGGCAGCTCGCGAGCTTTTCACGCATCGCTTTTCAAAGCACGCCCGGTTGGATTCGAACCAACGGCCATCGGATTAGAAATCCGGTGCTCTATCCACTGAGCTACGGGCGCTTTCGCTTGAACAGACAGGAGATTAAACCCGCTTCGTCCGTTTTGAAACCTTCTTTTCCACGGTCAGTTTCACGGTGAAGCGCGGAACCTGGAGCCGTGAAAAAGGCTGCCAAACCGGCGCGGCCTGAATCCGGCGGATACTATGCCCGGTCGTTCCTGAATCGCAATGGCGCTGCCTCATTCCCCGGTCCGCAGCATCCGCTTGGGAATCAAAAACAGCCGCCCGGCTTCGTTGCAGATGAGCAGGTTCGGACCGTCCCCGCCGAGCATCGTGCCGACGGCTCCGGTTTCATGCGCGCCGCCGGGTTGGATGATTTTTCCGGCCTGGTCGCGAAACGGCACGGGGCGGGCGAACTTCATTTTTTCATTCGTGCCGGTGTTCAGCATGAGCAACGGCGTGCCGAGGGTCCTTTGGCCGATGGCGGGCATGGGCAGGCCAGTCTCGCGGTCGGGGATGGAATTGACGCGGTTGGTGCCGATGACGAAATCCATCTGACCATCCTGATTCCAGTCGAAGAAGTCTAGCTTGCAACGCCCGCTCATGCCGCCGACACCGCCGCTGGCGCCGATGGGTTTGCCGTCGTCAAGCAGCAGCTTGCCGCCGTCCTCGACGTTGTAATCGTCAATGCGCCAGTAGAGATGGAAGTGGTCGTCGCCATCCACAATGGCCAGCGCCATGCGCCCGCCGATCTCCGCCGCCGCCGGACGGCAGCGCCACATGCCGTGGAGGTCGATGCCGTCGCAGTAAAGCGGATGCGCGGGATCGAGCTTCGGCGCGGTCTTCGTGCCGCGATTGATATAAATCATGTAGCCGCCCGTGATGTCGCCGGTAAGGATGTCCGGCAGACCGTCGCCGTTCCAGTCGATGACGTTCGGCGAGAGATAACCCCAACGCGCCTCCTGCAAGCCCTGCAAACTGCCGGAGTACCCCGCCTGTACTTGGATGTCGCGCCCGCCAACCTGCACGCGCGTGGCGGGCAGGAACTTCGGCGCGTCGTTGCTGCCGGTGTTTTCGAAAAAGAGCACGAAGCCCTCGGAGTTGCCGGCGAGGATGTCCAGCACACCGTCACCATTCCAATCCACCGTCGTCGGCGAGGGCAGCGTACCCGCGTAAATATCCGCGTCCTCCTGCAACACCGAGACCGGCGCCTCATACACGGGCGCTCCCGTCTCCGCGAAGCGTCCGGTGAACCGGTAAAAATAGAGCGATCCCTCGCCGCACACGATGAGGTCGGACGTGCCGTCACCCTTGACGCTCTGATAAGCGCGCGCCCCCGCGTTGATGCTGGGATGCCGCAGCGCATTGCCGTCCACGCCGGCGACAAGCCGTTTCTTTTCCAGGTCAAAACCGTTCGCCGCCTTGTTGCGATAAAAGACGAGGTTTCCCTGGCGCGATCCGGCGACCAGATCGCGTTCATGCCCTTGGCCAAGGTTGACGCTCGTGATGGCGTGCATGGCGAAAAACACCTCGTCCTGGGTCGTCGTGATTTGTTTCGCCTCACGCAGCCGGTCTCCATCGAGCCGCGCTCCGACGAGATAACGATAGCGCAACTCACCCGCGGCAATGCCCGATGAATTGAACGGACGCCATTCCTCCGTCCAAGGATGCCCCGGCACGCCTTTGCCCCTGCCGCCGTTCGATAGTTCAAACGCCAAATCGAGCCCGCCGTCCCCGCCCGGCAGAACCGCCAGATTGGCGGCGGATTTGACAGCGGGATCGAGCTTCACGCGGCCCGTTTCGCGGAACGCCACCGCTTCCTTGTCAAACTCCGTCCGCACCAGATGATCCTTGCTGATCCACAGCCCATGCACCACACCGTCTTCCGTTTGGAACACGACGCCCTTGTCCTTGAAATCGCACGCCACCTGCACGGGCCGCGCGAACACCGGCGCGCCATTTTCCACCGTGTCCACCCAGCGAAACAAATGCACCGCCTGCGGCCCGCCAAAACCCGCCACGAACAAATCCGGCATCGCCCCGCCATGAACCCGCGCATGACCGAGCACCCGGTGGTTCAAGTTCACCAACGCCAGCGGCCCGCGCCCCTGCGGCGCGGCGGAAGGCAGCGGCTCGATGCCCTCGGGCAGGTGCGGCTGCGCGTGGCAGGCGGTGGTGAGAAGCAGGGCGAGTACGTAGATTCGATTGGCAATCGAATCAGTTGGGTGGCGCCGGTTGGTCGTCGAATCGGTTTGGGACGGGGAGGTCATGGGATATTGGTGGAGATCAGGGGTGGTTCGGATTCGAGTGCCACTCGAAGCTACGGCCTCGGCAAGACCGGTTTCCAGTCGGGGGTGACGATGGGGTTCTGGGCGCCGAGGAGTTCGGCATGTTTGGCGACGACGGCTTTTTGACCGGGGTGATCCGCCAAGTTGCGCGTTTCGTTAGGATCAGTGGTGTGGTCGTAGAGTTCGCGGGCGGTGGTTTCGCCGGTTTTCCAGTCGCGCCATTCGGTGTAGCGGTGCGTGGCGCTGCGGACGCTGTAACCCATGTGCGTGGGTGTCCGCGATGGCTCGCGATCGTAATACGCGGGACGCGGGTGCTGGGTGAGCGCGGCTTCGCGCGTGTTGACGGAGGCATCGGCAAGCACGGGCGCGAGGCTGACGCCGTCCGTGTCTGCGGGTTTGGGCAGGGCGCAGAGTTCGGCCAGCGTGGGATACATGTCCGTCAATTCGGCGAGCGCCTGGGTTTTCCGTCCGGCGGTCTTCATTCCCGGCGCGGCGATGATGAGCGGCACGCGGGCATCCAGTTCAAAGTTCGAGGTTTTGGCGAAAAGCGTCTGCTCGCCGAGATGGTAGCCGTGGTCGGACCAGAAGACGATGATGGTGCTGCCGGTGAGTTGCAGGCGGTCGAGCGCGTCGAGCACCTTGCCGATCTGCGCGTCCAGGTAGCTGATGTTGGCGAGGTAGCCGTGGCGCATCTCGCGGATGGCTTCGGGCGTGAGTTGGCGGGCTTTGTCGCCGGCGCCGAGAATCTCGCGGCTGTCGTGCCAGGCGATACGCGGGGCGTCCTGCGGCCAATCGGGATTTTCCGGCATTGGCACGTCCTCGCGGCGATACATATCCCAATACTTCTTCGGCGCATTGAAGGGCGAGTGCGGTTTCCAGAAACCGACGGCGAGGAAAAACGGCTCGGCTTTGGCCTTGCGTTGTTCCAATGCTTCCACGGCAAGCGTGGCGATGCGTCCGTCGAAATAGGCATCGTCAGGCACATCGTGGCAGAAACATTTCAGATCGCTCGCGAGATTAGGCGGTGTCTCGCCCACCACCTGGGGTGTGTCGGCGTTGTGATTGGCGAAGTGCATCACCGCGGGCACGCTCCACGAGTCCGGATCACCCTGCACCTCGTGAATCCAGTTGTGGAAGATTTTGCCGACGTTCTGGGTGAAGTAACCGTTGTTTTTGAAGTGCTGCGGCAGCGTGACGGCATCGGGCGTCGTGTCGCGAAAATGGGTGGGCAAGTCCCATATCCGCAGCGAATCAGGCCGCCGCCCGGTCAGGATCGAGGCGCGCGAAGGATTGCACACGGCCTGCTGGCAGTAGGCTTGGTCGAAAACCAGTCCGCGCTCCGCCAGCCGGTCGAGGTTCGGTGTTTTCACCAGCGGGTGGCCGTAACAACCCAAGTCATTGCGCAGATCATCGGCGGCGATGAAGAGGACGTTGGGCGGCTGCGCGGCGAATGACGATGCCGCGAGAGCGAAGGACAAAAGAATGGAAAGCGGTGGTATTAAGATCAAATTCATGACTTGCGAGGGTAAGGGCCGAGATGTTCGTGAGCGATGAGCCAACGGCCATCGACCTTGCGCAAGATGGAGGTGCCACGACCGCCGCCGGACGCTTTCTCACCGTTGATCAAGCCCTCCCACCTGAACTCATAATGGCAGGAAGCCACGCTCTCCGTGACCGCCGTCCATGAGATGTTGTGGAGGCTGAACACCTCGTTTTGAATCAGCTTGAAGGTCTTTTCGAAGGCCGCCTTGGCCGCTTCCTTTCCGACGAAGGTGTCTTCGGTGAAAATAAACACGGCATCATCCGTAACGATAGGGGAAATCTGGTCCCAGGAATGCGTGTTTAGCTTCTCGATGTAATGGGTCAGGGCAGTTGCGTGATTCATGATGGGTTCAGTGGCGGAGAGTGAGGATAGCAGAAATAAAAGCAAGCAGGCGATGTGTTTCATGGCTTTGGCTGAGCAATGGAGGTGAGAGCTGGCGCGCAGACTTCAATAGACGAGTTTTCGGAATTGGGGAACGCGGTGAAAGGTGATCAAATTGCCGTTGTGCGCGGAGTGGGCGCGGGCGTCGCCGCTGCGGCTGACGATGCAGAGGTCTTCGCCATCAATGCACATGGCCGCGTAGTGGCGGGATTCCTTGGGCGTGGCGCCGGTGGCGACGAGGCCGGCGAAACACCAGTCGATCATGTTTTTGGAGAAGTGCAGCACGAGGCGGTGACGCTCGTTGTCGGGCGTGCCCCAGCGCTCCGGCGGCATGGCGTCCGGGCGGATCATGGAGTCGGTGGTTTGGGAGCCGAGCAGCCAGAACAGCTTCGTTTTTTCCCAGATGGTGACATAATCCTGCGCCAGCGGGCGCACCTGGGCGAGCGCCGGACTGGCAATGATGAAAAAAGAGAGGAAGCGGTGTTTCATGGTTCGTAGATTCGATTGCCAATCGAATCGGGTTGGCGGTTCGGCTTCGATTGCCAATCGAAGCTACGGTCGGGCGAATCTGGCGTGGCAGGATTGAAGTTCGGTTTGGAGGCGATCATGTAATTGTTTGGCCAACTCTGTTTGCGTGGCTGCAAGATCGACCGTCTCGCCGGGGTCGGCGGCGAGATCGTACAGTTCGTTGCGGCCGTCCTCGTCAAAGTGCAGCAGCTTGTGGCGGCCGAGACGGATGGCGGAGTGCGGGCGCGTCTGGCTGGTGGCGAAGTCGTTCATGCCGATGCGCGGCGGCGCTTTGCGGAAGCCTTTCTCGGGATGATAAAACGGGAAGTGCCAGACCAGGGCGCGCTCCGGCAGGGATGCCGCTGGATCGCGCAGCAGCGGCCACAGACTGACGCCATCCACGGCTTGTTCGGGTTTCGTGCCCGCCGCCTCGGCGAAGGTGGGCAGCAGGTCGCAGCCATGCACCGGCCAATCGCAGACGCCACTGTTGGGAATCTTGCCCGGCCAGCGCGCAATGAAGGGCACGCGGATGCCGCCTTCGTAGAGGTTCCATTTGCTGCCGCGGTGCGGAGCGTTGCCGGTGAAATTGGGATGGCCGCCGTTGTCGGAAGTGAAAACGATGAGTGTGTTTTGCGTCTGCCCGGCGGCATCGAGCGCCTCCAGCACGCGGCCCACCTCATGATCGAGCGTCTCCACCATGGCGGCATAGGCGGCGCGGTCGCCCGGCTCGCCGCCGGGCAGCAGGGCGCGGTATTTTTCGAACAACCAGCGGCAGCGCGTGTGAACCGGGTCGTGAACGTAGTAATGCGACCAGCAGAGGAAAAAAGGCCGCTCCTGTCCGCGCTGGAGAAAGGCGATGACCTTGTCCGTGAGCGAGTCCGGCGGGAACTCGCCTTCGCGCAAATCGAGATCGCCGCGGTCGCCGTCTTTGAAATAGGAATAGGAGTGGCCGCCGAAGTCCGCATCGCCCTCCGCGAAACCTTGCTGCAACGGTCCGTGCGTCGGCGACCAGCCGAGGTAGCCGCCGTGATGCTGGTTGAGATGCCATTTGCCGAAAAACGCGGTGTGATAACCCGTCCGCGCCAGCACCTCCGCCACGGTGTCCTCGTCGAGTGGCAGGTTTGTGGGATAGGGTGGGGATTGCAGCGGCTGGCCGAGATTTTGCGAGCCGGGCTTGTCCTTGGTGACAAACTCGAAATGCAGCCGCGCCGGGGTTTTGCCCGTCAGCAGCGCCGCACGCGAGGCCGAGCAGATCGGCGCCGGGGCGTAGGCCTGCGTGAAGCGCATCCCTTCGCGAGCGAGACGATCCAGATGCGGCGTCCGGTGATAGGCATGGCCGTAACACGCCAGATCGCTCCAGGCCAGGTCATCGGCCAGGATAAAAAGGATGTTGGGTGGCGCTGCCGGCGTCTGATGAGCGGCAGCGGCGAAGCCAAGAAAAAGGATGATGTTAAAAAACCGTGTCTTCATTTTTCAAAACGCTGGCGTTCGCTTTCCACCTCGCGAGACCAGGCCTCGAGCGCTTCGCTCATGGATTGGACGCGGTCTGGGTGCTCTGCGGCGAGATCGTTGGACTCCGCTGGGTCATCTTCGAGGTGATAAAGCGCGTAGGGCGCATCAGAGTCGCCCACGATTTTGTTCTTGGTGACGAACGGTTTCACCAGTTTCCACGGGCCGTTGCGCAGGGCGGCGTTGTGGGTGGAGTTGGGCTGGTGGCGGTTCCATTGCCAGAAGCGCCGCGGCGAGGGGCGCGCGCCTTCTCCGGTGACGAGCGCTGCAAAGCTGTCGCCGTCGAGTTTCCTGGCGGGCTCGAATTTCAACCCGCACAGATCAACGAGGGTCGGCAGCACGTCGATGAAGTGGATCATGTCATCACGCCTGCCGGGCCGCGCCTTGCCGGGCCAACTCAGGATGAACGGGACGCGGATGCCGCCCTCGTGGACCATGTATTTGCCGCCGCGCAAACCGCGGTTGAACCGCTCAGGGACGAGGATGTCAGGGCCGTTGTCACTGGCGAAAATGACAAGCGTGCGCTCACGGATGCCCAGCGTGTCAAGCTCGCGCAAGAGATTGCCGATGCCGCGGTCCATGATCTCGATCATGGCATACACGGTGGCGGTTTCATCGTCGAAACCCGCATCGCGATACGGCCGCACCGCCTCGTCCGGAGCTTGCAACGGACGATGCGGTGCGTAGTGGGCCAAGTGCAGGAAAAAAGGCGTGCCGGCTTCCGCCCGGCGGCGGACGAAAGCCACGGCGCGCTCGGACAACTCATCGGTGAGGTATTTGTCCCGCGCTTGTTTGACCTCAGTCATGGTGTCGCCGGTCTGGATGGCATAATTGAAGTAGGCGGTCCTGTCGGAGCCGTGAAACCCCTCGAACTCGTGAAAACCGCGCGCGATGGGGCCGAATCCCTCACCGATGCCGACATGCCATTTGCCCACCAGGGCAGTGTGCCAGCCATTGGCGGCGAAGATTTGCGGGAGAATGGTTTCATCCGGCAGCAAGCGCGTCAGCTCCGGTTCCTTGTTCATGTCGAGCGACACAACGCCGGTGCGGTGCGGATAACGCCCCGTGAGCAGCGCCGCGCGCGAGGGCGCGCAGACCGGGGAGCCGGAAAAGGCATTCTCAAACCAGATGCCCTCCCGCATGAGACGGTCGAGATTCGGCGTGCGGGTGATGCCGCCATTGAAGGCCGAGAGATCGCCTGTGGCCATGTCATCGGCGAGGATGAGGATGACGTTGGGCTTTTCTCCGGCCCCGGCCCGCGCGACAGTCAGGCTGACGCAGCCTAAAAAGAATAAAACGGACAGCGTTCGCATGGAAAGGAGAATGGTTGGCACCACCACGGAAACGCCGGGCGTTGAGGCCTCTCTATCCTGTTTTTGCGGCGAATGAATGCCGTATTCTGAACGGAGTTGCGGATTCTTGACCTTGGCTCTCCTTGAGAGACGCGTTCCATCACACACAGCGCGCGCGGCAACCAAGCGGCTCATATTTTCCAGGCATCGCGCATGGGGCGGAGCAGCAGGGCATTGGCGGCCTCATCACCGGGGAAGGTTTCCGTTTCCGGGTCGAATTTCACCCCACGTCCGAGCTTTGCGGAAATGGCGCCCAAGTGGCAGATGGTGGCGGCTCTTTGCGCGATCTCCGCCGGGGCGGCGGTGGGGCCGCGCGAAAGCACGGCGTCGATGAAATTGCGATGATGATGTTTGGAGACGAACAAGCGCGTGTCTCCCTCTTTCAGCTTGACGCGCAAAATGTCGATCGAACTGGCTTTGAGCGTTTCCGCTTCGGTGAAAATCCAGCCTTCGTTGCCGATGAATTTGGTGCCGTAAGTGGCTTTGTCGTCCGTGCTGAACAGGGTGAGTTTCAAGCCGTTGGCATAATGGTACACGATGCGGTATTGCTCGGGCGCGTCGTAGATCCCCTGCGAGCGGCGTTTGCTCTCGACGGCCTCGATTTCCACCGGCGTGGTTTCATCCATGCCGGCGCCCCACTGGGCCACATCCACGAAATGCGCGCCCCAGTCCGTGATGTAGCCCGGCGCGTATTCGTCGATCCAGCGGAAATTGAAATGGCAGCGGGCGGGCGTGTAGGGCTGGGCGCTGGCGCTGCCGAGCCAAAGCTCATAATCCAGGTGCGGGGGTACCGGCTCCGGCCCTTCCAGTCCGGTGAAGCCGCCCCGGATGGCAAAGGTTCCCGGCACTCCCACTTCGATCTCCTTCAACTCGCCGATATAGCCATTGCGAACCAACTCGCAGGCCATGCGTACTTTCAAACCGGAGCGCCGCCAAGTGCCGCATTGCAGCACGCGCTGGTGCTCCCGCACGGCCCGGCAGATGGCGCGGCCCTCGGCGATGCTGGCTCCGAGAGGTTTTTCCGAAAAGAGATCCTTGCCCGCTTTGGCCGCGGCGATGGCGATGTTGGCATGCCAATGATCCGGCGTGGCGTTCATCACGGCATCCACATCATCGCGCGCCAACACTTCACGAAAGTCATTGAAGCAATCCGCTCCGGTGAGCTTGGCAAGGTTCATGGCCCGCTCGCGATGCTGCGCGTCCACGTCACAAATGGCCACCACCTGCACGCGGTCATCCGCCAGAAAGGCGCGCAGATTGCTGGTCCCCTGCCCCCCTACGCCGATGCAGGCCAGACGGATTTTGCCGTTGGGAGACGCTGCCCCGGCACGGCCGAGAATCGAGGCGGGAAGAACCAGCGGAGCAGCGGCTTTGAGGAATTGACGACGGGAGGAAACGGATGAAAGCGGGTCAGGCATGAGGCAAAAAACGCCGGTTCAGGCGTCCTTTCATCAAGGTTCGTCTTCGATTACCAGCCGATGCCATGGGCGGGCGAATCTCGCTTGGCAGGCTGACGTGAATGGAAAGGCCGGTCGCAGGAAGCCGGCACACCACGGCCAGGGGTTGGCTGCAACCCCTTGTTAAATCTTCACCGCCACTATGAAAACGTGGTTTTCCGGATGCTGATCATACTCAACATGCACACACGAGAGTCCCGCTATATCCAGAACCCGGACAAATTCATTTACGCCAAGGGAGCTGTATCCAAACTCTAGACCGTGGAAAGTCCCGGTGATTTCTCCCGGAGGTCCGCCTCCGCAAGTGAAGAGCAAAACTCCTTTGTTTTGGAGTGCTCTACTTAGTTTTGAAAGAACCGGGGCTTGAGATTTTAACGGGAGATGAAAAGTGCTGTCCCATGCCGAGATAAAATCATATTTCCTTGGCGGCTCCCACTCGCAAATGTCTGCCGTATAAAAAGTCGTATTTGGGCTGCGTTCTCTCGCCAGTGATACCATCTTGGATGAAATATCCACCCCCTCGGTCTTGAAACCACGTTTCTGGAGTAAATCGAGAAATCGCCCATAACTCCCGCATCCAACATCCAGCGCTGCTTCGAAATTTGTGCAGAACTGAATCGCGCGTTCAAGCTGAGCGATGCCGTATGAATCCGGCGTATCTCTCTGCCAAAGATGGGCAATGGCGTCATAGTTGGCCTCGATTGCAGTTGGTTTCATTGCATCAAAGACCCAATACCCGCCTCGGAGAGGCGGGGTACTTTGGATTTATTTGCTCTCGGGAATGATGCGCGCGGTGACGGCGCGGGCGGCGGGGAGGTATTGCTGGGCGAGTTTTTGCACCTCCTCTTTTTGGATGGCCTGGAAGTCGGTGACGAGAGCGCGCGCCCAGTCGAGGCGTTCGGGGTGCTCGTGGCAGTTGCGCAGGACGTTTTGCGACCAGTAACGGTTGTCGCGCCGCATTTGCTCGAGCTGGGACAGCAGCGGCTTCATGGCGCGGTCGAATTCGTCGTCGGTGATGGGGCCTTTGGCGACATCACCGCCGATCTCGGTGACAATGCCGCGGATGGCATCGAGTTGCTCTGGTTTGACTTCGATCATGGCGGTCATGTAGCCGTAGCCGGTGAAGGTGTCGTTGGCGAGGTGGTAGCAGGCGGGGCTGTAGGTCTCGCCGAGTTCCTCGCGCACCTTGAGGCGGAGGCGGTCGTCGAGCACGGCGGCGAGCACGCTGAGGCGGCGGGTGCGCTGGATGTCGCTCATGTCGGCGGTGGGCCAGTAGATGGCGGCGACGGCTTTGGGGATTTCCGTGGTGAATTTGAAGTCCGCGGTCTGCGGCGGCTCGGGAAAAGTGAGCCGGCGGGCCTCAGCGTAGTCCGGCTTCCCGGCGGCGCGCGGCGGCAGGGCGCCGAGGGTGGCGGCGACGGCTTTGAGCGCGGCGTCGGGATCGACGTCGCCGACGAAGGAGACTTCCAGGAAGCCACCGGCGAGTTCGGGCGCGAGCCATTCGCGCAGCTCTTGCAGCGTGCGCTTTTCCATTTCCTGGATGTCCGGGAAGCCGAAGCGCGGGTCGTTGCCGCGCAGGAAGCTGACGACACGGTCGTTCATGACGCCCTCGGCGGTGTGACGGAGCTGGGTGAACATGGGCTCGAGGTTTTTGCGGAACTGCTCCTGCGCTTCCTCGCGGTAACCGGGGGCGGTGAGGTGGGCGGTGATGAGTTGCAACTGCGCGAGCAGATCGTCCGGCGTGGTGCGGCCGGCGAGGAGGAAGGCTTCGTCGCCGACGGAGAAATCGGCGGAGACGGTTTTGCCGGCGAAGATGCGGCGCAGGGTGTCCACGTCATGCGCTTCCAAGCCGCCGAGGTTGAAGGTGCTCTGGGCAAAAGGAATGAGGCCGGGCTTGTCCTTGGGCGCGGACAGCCTGCCGCCGCCGAAGCTGACGGTGACTCGGATGGTGCCTTTTTCAAACGGCGTGGGCTTGACGCTGACTCGGACGTTGTTGGCAAAAACGGCCTGGGTGATTTCCAGGTCGTCCACTCGGGTCTGCGAGGTGATTTTTCCAGCAGAACCAAAGTCCGTGTAAGCGAAGGCGATGGCGGCTTCCTCGGCGGGAGCTGTCACGGGCGTCTGACGGCTGGTTTGATAGGCGTCGATGATCTGCGCGGAGGCGTCGCCCTCCAGCTTGAGATTGCCGCCGACGAAAACCTGCACGTCGTCGTTGTTCCAGTCCGCCCGCAGCGCGGCGTGGGCATGCTCAGCAGTGATGGAGGAGAGTTCCTCGGTGACGCGCTCCAAGTCGGCGACGGGATGGGTGAAGACTTTGCCGTCGGCGAGTTGTTTCACGAGGCCGTCGGAGAGATCGCGGGAGCGGCGGGTGCTGGCTTGGTCGGCGCGCAGCTTGAGTTGCTGCTTGAGGGTGGCGGTGGCTTCGTCAAACTCGGCTTGGGTGAAGCCGTGCTCGATGGCGCGGCGCAGTTCCTGCTCGGCGAGCGCGAGGGCGCGCTGCCAGTTGTCCGGCTGGCAGGTGACGGAGATGCCGCTGGTGTGGACGAAGTCGAGGTACTCGTAGGAGTAGGCTTGGGCGGAGAGGATGGGGGAGTCTTTTTCCTTGGCGAGCTTGGAGAGGCGTTGGTTGATGACGGCGTCGGCGAGGCCGCGGATGAGCCGGAGCCGGCGTTCGACGGCGGTGTCGGATTTGGCGTCGATCTGTTTGACGACTTCGATGGAGAGATCGACGGCTTTGGCCTCCATCTCGGTGTGGAGCTTGGCGATGAGGCCGTGGCCGGGCTCGATGACGCCGAGATTAGGGTTCGCGGCGTCGTCGCGACGGGGTTTGGCGTCGCCGAAATGCTGCTCGATCAGGCGCACCAGCAGGCCGGTGTCGGGAAAATCGCCGACGGCGACGATGCAGGCGCGCTTGGGCGTGTACCACGTTTCGTAAAAATCCACGAAGCGGTCGCGGCCCATGCTCTTGATGGTTTCCTCCTGACCGATGGGCAGGCGGTTGGGCAGGAGGGACTTCGGCAGGGCGAACTTGTAGCCCTCGATCATGGTGCGGTAGTCGATGGAGTCGCGGCTGAGTTTTTCGCTGAGGATGATGCCGCGCTCGCGGTCGATCTCGGCGGCTTTGAGGTCCATGCCGTCGAGGTAGTCGCGGAAGAGCTTCATGGCATCGACGAGAAGCGGTTCCTCGACCTTGGGCAGCTCGAGTTTGTAAACGGTTTCGTTGAAAGAGGTGTGGGCGTTGGTGTCGGCGCCGAAGGCCATGCCGAGGCGCTGGAAGTACTCGACCATCTCGCCGGAGGGGAAGTTTTTGGAGCCGTTGAAGGCCATGTGCTCCAGAAAGTGCGCCATGCCCTGTTGGTCGTCCTCCTCCATGAGGGAGCCGGCGTCCATGTACAATCGAATGCTGGCGCGGCCTGGAGGTTCCTGGTTCGGCAGGACGACGTAGCGGACGCCGTTTTCGAGCACGCCGAACTGCGCGGCGGGATCAGCGATGAGATCGCTGTCATCCTGCGGCCAAGTGGGAGACGCGGCGTGGAGGGTGGTGGCGAGAAGGAGGAAGAGGAGGGGGAGGCGCATGGGGAATGATGAATGGGGAATGATGAATGGGGAATGATGAATGGGGAATGATGAATG
>CAZNKC010000059.1:22162-25117 GCA_964573315.1 uncultured Verrucomicrobiaceae bacterium
GGAATGATGAATGGGGAATGATGAATGGGGAATGATGAATGGGGAATGATGAATGCTAAATGTTAAATGAAGACGGGGCGCTTACATGCTGAAAGCCATGTCTCCGAGCAGATTGTCCGCGTCCGGTTCGATGAGGCCGAGGCTGACGAAGAACTCGTCCATGGCGAGCAGGGTGGCTTCGTAACGCTCGAAGGAGACGTTGAAATTGAAGAAACCGTGGCCCGCGCCCTCGAACTCGATGAGGCGGCAGATGTTTTTTTTGCGGGCGGCCTTGCGGGCGTAGGCATAGGAGCCGCTGAAGGGCACGACGCGGTCGGCGGTGCCGTGCATGATGAGGGTGGGCGGGAGCTGCTTGCGGATGGAGCGCAGCAGGTTGCATTTCTTGGCGGTGGCAGCGTCCGGGAAGCGGTCGAGGCCGAAGCCGTGCTTGGAGGTGTCCAGCACGGGATTGAAAAGCACCATGGCGTTCGGCTGCGGGTGGTCGTCGGGCAGGGTCTCGCCGCGCTTGAGCGGCTTGGCCAGGACGGCGGCGGCGGCCAGGGCATGAGCGCCGCCGGAGCCGGCGATGCCGGCGATCTGGTTGGGATTGAGGTCCAACTCCTCCGCGTTCATGCGCAGCCAGCGCAAGGCGTCCGCCACATCCTCCATCGCTTCCAGCGGGCCGGTGCCGTGCTTGTTTTGCACGCGGTACTCGAACGCCACCGACAACATGCCGCGCGAGGCGAAATAAACCGAGTGCGGGGCAAACTGGCTGATTTGCCCGTGATCCCAGCCGCTGCTGAAGAAAAAAGCGGCCACCGGCATGGGCAGCGCGCGCCTTTTCTCAGGAGGCGGATGCCAGAACCAAGCGCTGAGGCTGGCATCACCGATGATCTTGAACGTTTCCTCCCTGGCCACCTTGAGCAGTTCCCGATTCCGGTCGATCGGCGGGGTGCGTGTTGGCGGGTCGGAGGGGGCTTCCATTGTACTTTTCAGCCTTCTATAGTTGCGAAAACCCCCAGGGCGGCAAATACTTTTCCTCTACGGAGGCTTCTCCCATCGCGGGTGGCGTCTTGCCCGGCCTTTTTTCCCATGCGTTTCTCATTTATTTTCCTGTCCGCCCTCCTGGCCGCGGGCTCGTCTGCCATCGCTCAGGACGCGGCGGCGTTGCGGGCGGAACTGGAGCGGGTCTATCACACTTGGCGCGGGGCGATGCTGAACCGCGACGTGCGGGCTTGGCAGCAATCCACCTCGCGTTACCGGCAGGTCCACACACACAACATGATTGTCAGCCAGCGCCAAACGTATCCGGAGGCGGTGTTCGCCGTGCCGCTGCGCCCGCCTGACATCACGCGCCTGCGGCTGCTGGAGGCGGAAGCGGTGGGGGAGACGGCGCATCTGGTTTTCTTTGGCCGGATCGACCTCGGCATCGAGGTGGAGGAGGTGCCGGACAACATCCTGGTGCTGCGCTACATCAAAGACCCGGAGGGCTGGCGCTTCGACACCAGCCGGCTGGTGAACTTGTCCGGCGCGCCGGATGTGCGGGCGTCGCTGCAACAAGGCGCGAAGCCGGACTTTCTCAACGAGCCGGAGTTCACTCCACCGGGCAAAGCCCCGCCGGTGCCAAAGGTGTGCAAGCCGCCGGAGCACATGGCCGCTTTTCAAATCGAATCCGTCGGCTACGAGACGCAGGTGAAAATCAACGGCTTCGACTATCCCCCGGTGCGCGACGTGGGCATCAACCAGCTCGTGATCGGCGGCTTGAACAAGGGCGAAAACGCGCTGGAAATGGCAATCAAGCCGACCGAGTTGGCGCCGGGCGAAGAACGCAGCCTGGAGATCAGCGTCATGGTGCTGCAAGCCGATCCAAAACTGCCGCCCATCGCCGTGTACCGCTGGCGCACCACCGACGCCAACCCGCCCGAATTCCGGCGGGATTCGGTGTGGGTGAACAATAGCACCTTGAAACGCTGACCCCCCGCTTTGCCTGCCGTGGCGCATCGCCTCAGTCTCTCTACTTGCTGGAACGCGCACCGTTACAAGGATGGCCGCATCCTGGCGCTGGAGGCGCGGGACATGGGGTTTCAATCCATCGAGATCAGCCACGGCACACCGGTAACTTTGCTGCCGGGGCTGCTCAAAGCCGTGCAGCAAGGCGTGGTGAAGGCCGGCAGTCTGCACGCGCCCTGTCCGGCGCCGGTGGAGCTGCCGATGGACGCGCCGGACGCCTATGAGTTCACCGCCGGCCGCGCCGAGGTGCGGCGGCGCGCGGTCGCCTTGACGGTGGCGACGATCGAGATGGCGGCGCGCTTCGGCGCGGACCGCGTGGTGCTGCATCTGGGCAGCGCGTCCGCGCGCGGCGCTTCGGAAAAACTGGAGCGTCTGGCGTTCGCGGGCGGGCTGCATGGCCGGGAATACGTGCGGGAAAAGCTGCGCTTCGTGGCCGCCCGCGAGCAGGCCGGCGCGCGCGTGGCCGGGCGTGTGCGGGAGGCGCTGGCGGAGCTGCTGCCGCATTGCGAGAAACACGGCGTGCGGCTCGGCATCGAGACGCGCTCACACTTCGAGCAAATTCCAACCCCGGGAGAAATGACGGATTTGCTGCGCGAGTACGCCGGCTGTCCGTGGATCGGCGCCTGGCATGATTTCGGTCACGCACAGCGCCAGGCAAACCTCGGCTTTCTCGATCACGCGGAGTATCTGGGAATGATCGCGCCACGGCTGATTGGCTGCCACGTCCACGATGTGGAGTGGCCGGCGCGCGACCATCAAATCCCGTTCAGCCAAGGCGGCGTGGACTTTGACGCCCTGCTGCAGCTCGTGCCGCCGGAGATGCCGCTGGTCTGGGAACTCAGCCCGCGCCAGAAGCGGCTGGAGATCATCGCCGCGCGCGAGGCGTGGGAGAAGCGGTTTGGTTGAAGTAGCATGGGCATCCTGCCTGTGACGAGTCATGCAGGCTTTCAGCCTGCACCGAGTGCA
>CAZNKC010000060.1:0-9716 GCA_964573315.1 uncultured Verrucomicrobiaceae bacterium
CTTCAGTTAACCATAATTTCCAAAAGTACAGAAATTATAACTTAATGGCATTGGGCTTACGCATGGAAATCTTGCCCCGAAAAGTCTCACACAAAGACACAAAGGAAGAGGGGTTGGGGTAGGAAGATTGATGGCAGGAAAATGATTCAAGCCAAGGCTTTTGCAATGAACCCATTTTCCTGCCACCAATCTTCCTACCCTTAAACCGGAAAAGGAAGCCATGACTTCCAAAGCCGCCACCATTAGCGAATACCTGGAAGAGTTGCCGCCTGACGCCCGCATTCTCATGAAAGTCAGGCTGCGGGCCCGCGTTCCATGCGATGAATTTCGTGTTCCGGTTTCCTTCACTCACTATCTTCCCGTTCCTCGCGCTTTTGGGCTGCCAGGTGTCCGCCGCCGGGACATCGCCCAATCTCCTCGTCATCCTCGCCGATGATCTCGGTTACGGCGACGTGCAGTGTTACAACCCGGAGCGCGGCAAGATTCCCACGCCGCACCTCGACAAGCTGGCCGCGCAGGGGATGCGCTTCACCGACGGGCATTCGTCCTCGGGCGTGTGCTCGCCGTCGCGGTATGCTTTGCTCACCGGGCGCTACCATTGGCGTTCGCGGCTCCAGCGCGGCATTGTGCAATACCTGGAGGAGCCGCTCATCGCGCCGGAGCGGCTGACGGTCGCGGCTTTGGCGAAGCAGCACGGTTATCGCACGGCTTGCATCGGCAAATGGCATCTCGGCTGGGAGTGGGGCATCCACCCGGAGCAGCATGAGTTGTTCGCGCCGGGCCGCGGCGTGTCGCCTTCCGTCACGGATGCGCATCGTCAGGCGTGGCGGGAAGTTTATGCGCGGCCCATCGGCGGCGGGCCGGTGACGCGCGGCTTTGACGAGTACTTTGGCACCGACGTGCCGAACTGGCCGCCCTACGCCTTTATCGAGAACGACCGCACCGCCGGCATCCCGTCGGAGTTCCTGCCGGAACCGCTGATGAGCGGTCATCTGGCGGGTCTGGGCGGTCCCGCGCTGCCGGATTGGAAGCTGGAGAACGTGCTGCCCGCGCTCGGCGACCGCGCCACGGAGTTCATCACACGGCGGGCCGGGGCAGGGCAGCCGTTTCTGCTCTATCTGCCGCTGACCTCGCCCCACACGCCCATCGCGCCGAACGCGGAGTGGAAGGGCAAAAGCGGTCTCGGCGATTACGCGGACTTCGTGATGGAGACGGACGCGACCGTGGGCCGCGTGCTCGCCGCGCTCGAGCAATCCGGCGCGGCGGACGATACTTTCGTGCTGTTCACCAGCGACAACGGCTGCGCCTCTTTCAGCCACAAAGCGATGCTGGATCAAGGCCATTTTTCCAGCGGCCCGCTGCGCGACTACAAAGGCTCGGTGTTCGAAGGCGGGCACCGCGTGCCGTTCATCGTGCGCTGGCCCGGCGTGGTGAAGCCCGGCAGCGTGTGCGGCCAGCTCGTCCATCAGGCCGACCTCATCGCCACCGTGGCGGACATCCTCGGAGCCAAGCTGCCCGGCGATGCGGGCGAGGACAGCGTCAGCCTGCTGCCGCTCCTGCGCGGCGCGGATCAGCCCGTGCGCGAGCACGCCATCAGTTGCGCCGCCAGCGGCATCCCCGGTCTGCGCCAAGGCCCCTGGAAATACATCCCCGCCCCCGATGCAAAGGCCGGCACGGACGTTCAACTCTACAATCTGGCCGACGATCCCGGCGAGACAGCGAACCTTGCCGCCACCCATCCCGAACGCGTGGCCGGGATGCATTCCCTGCTGGAAAAACTCATCCGCAACGGCCGCAGCACACCCGGCGCACGGCAGAAAAACGACATCAAGGTCATCCGCTTTCCCTCACCGTAACCCAGCCGTCCCGGCTGGGGGCGCCGCAGGCAGTGCCAGCAAAAACAAAGGCAAACTCGACGCGCAACTCCCTGATATTGACCTGTTATTTGAGCCAATGAAAGCGCGAACAGTGGTACGAAAGGTGAAATCAAGGGTTGCATTTCGGGCGGAAATGGCTCAATCTGGGTGTCGCAAGGAGTTAATTTTTAATAAAACTTAATCATCCTCTCAATGAATCGCTTTTTTGTCCCGCTCTCGTGTTTGATCGTGGCCCTGCTGCCCGCCTGCTCTACTTCGTCCCATTTGAAGCAGAGCCAGAAAGTGCTGGCGAAGACAAAAACGATTCCCGGTGTGCGCACCACGGCTTACACGCACACGGAGGCGGACCACATCATCCACGGCAAGAGCACGGCGGTGGGGTCGGATTTGAAGTTTGGCCGGGTGCGCAGCGCGGCGGCGGATTGGTCGGTGTATCCGGTGGGTACGGTTTTCCAGATTGAGGGCACGCCTTATGTGTACCAAGTGGATGATTACGGCTCGGCGCTGGTGGGCACGAACACGATTGATCTCTACAAGCCGGACCGGGAGACGATGAATCAATGGGGGGTGCGCAGCGTGAACATCCGGGTGCTGAAGTGGGGTTCGTTTTCCAAGAGTCTGGCCATCATGAAACCGCGTGCCAAGCACGACCATGTGAAGAAAATGGTGCAGCGGATCGAGAAAAGCTCCTGACGGAAAGGGAAAGGCGCGGCGGTGACGAAAACGGAGCGCGCGGAGTTTGTGCGAAAGCGGCTGGGTGAGTTGTACCCTGATCCGCCGGTGCCGCTGGATCATGAGGATGCGTTCACGTTGCTTATTGCGGTGCTGCTTTCGGCGCAATGCACGGACGTGCGAGTGAATCAGGTCACGCCGGTGTTGTTCGGCAAGCTCGGCAAGACGCCGCACGAACTGGCGCGGCGGACGGCGGCGGAGATCGAGGCGGTGGTGAAGCCCTGCGGCCTGGGGCCGCAAAAGGCGCGGGCGATTCAGCGGCTCTCGGAGATTTTGATCGAGGAGCATGGCGGCGAGGTGCCGCCGGATCTGGAGGCGCTGGAGAAGCTGCCGGGCGTGGGCCACAAGACAGCGCAGGTGGTGATGGCCCAGGCGTTCGGTGTGCCGTCGTTCCCGGTGGACACGCACATCCACCGGCTGGCACAGCGCTGGAAGCTGACGGATGGCCGCTCGGTCCTGCAGACGGAGCGTGATTTGAAGCGGCTCTTTCCCAAGGAATGCTGGAATGCGCTGCACTTGCAGATCATCTTTTATGGCCGGGAACACTGCACCGCGCGCGGTTGCGATGGCTCGGTGTGCGAGATTTGCCGGGCGTTGTTTCCGGAAAGGGTGAAGGGGGTGAGGACGCGGAAGGCGTGAGGGGGGCTGGGGGGGCGGTTACAAACCGCTGTTCCTTGATTTGCGCCGGGGCGTGGATTTTCGAGGACGAGGAGGAGGACGAGGAGGAGGAGGAGGAGGAGGAGGACGAGGACGAGGAGGACGAGGACGATGGAGGGGCGGCTTTATTATCCTAAAAGCGGGGTTGATGGTTGAAAGTTGATGGTTGATAGACTGAAAATGAGCGACTTGTGCCGCGTTAGTGACTCACTCTCCGGGCAAGTGGTGCTTTCGGCGTAGGCCGCTGGTTTTGGACTATCGACACTCAACCACCAACCATCAACTCGGTTTTTAGGATTATTGCTGCCAATAGACTTTCACGTTCCGGGTGCGGCGGCCGGCGGCGATGATGTCGGGTTTGCCGTCGCCGTTGAGGTCGCGTACGAGGAGGTCTTCGCAGGCCATTTGGTTGTCGTCCACCAGCAGGCTGTTCCAGCCGTTGCCGTCCTCCTTGGTGGTCCACCAGAGCTTGACGCCCACTTTCGGCCCCACCTGCCGGGTCGAGCGCCAGCCGACGACGATTTGGCGGTTGCCGAGGCCGAGCAGGTCCCGGCAGGCCAGCGCGTGGCCGTCCACGAGGGTGTCATCCAGCACCCGGCGCTGCCATTCGCCGTCCTTGGGGCCGTTTTCGGGCGGCAGATAGATGACGAGCTGATGGCCGTGCATGGGCTCGATGGCGGCGACGCAGGGCCGCCCGCCGCCGAGCGCGGCCATGCGCACCTCGCCGACGCCTTGCAACTCCTCCGAATCCGCCGGATGCCGGGTGATCCAGCGCTCTTTCCAGCCTGATTCGGTCTGAACGAGCCGCACGATGCCTTCGCGTCCGCCGAGCAAAAGCTCCTCGGCCTCGTGCGCGGCGGTGGAGATCACGTCGAAGTTGTGTGTGAGATGCATGGCGTCATGCACGAGGGTCGTGGTCCACTCCTGGCGCGGGTCTTCGGGTTTGTGATAGGCCAGCACGCGCACGCCCTCGCCCTGGCCTTTCACGTTGCCGCGTCCGTGCAGGGGGGCGACGATGAGGTCGTACTTGCCCGCGGTGTTTCTGACCCAGCGCATGCGGTGGGTGGTGGGCTCATGCGTGAGCTTGACCGGCTCCCAGGGCTGGGTGCGATCCTCCTGGGGGATCAGGTAAATGACGGCGCCGCTGTTGACGGTGTCCCCGGGATTCCATTCGGCGCCGACGGCGATCTCGCAGCGTCCGTCGCCGTCGATGTCGCGGGCGGCGATGCAGACGTGGTCGTACTCGGTGAGGGCGCCGGTGATGAGGTGGCAGGTCCAGGCGGGGTTTTCATACCAGACGAAGCGGCGTTTGTCGGCGAGCAGGATGTCGGGCTTGCCGTCGCCATTGACATCCTCCACGGCGATGCCGTAGCCGATCTCGATGTCGCCGGCGATTACTTCGGCGGTGAAGGCGGGATCAGCGGCGGATGACAGGGCCGGCAGGGCGAGGGCGAAAAACAGCGGGAGAAGGCGGCGGCTGGACATGCGCCTTCAGTAGCAGAAAAAAGGGGCTGGGAAAAAGGAAAAGAACGCGGCTTGACTCGGGGCGTGTGGGGCCATGCGTTTTTTCGGACTTCGGACTTCGGACTTCGGATTTCGGATTTCGAGGACGAGGACGAGGACGAGGATGATTTTAGGGGGTGGGGCGCACGTCGATCCTGCCGATGTGGATGGGGGAGGTTTTGCTGGTGGTGGTGACGCCGTTGGGCAGTTCGGGCAGGTCGAAGCTGCCGAGGCCGCGGTAGTCGGACGGAGTCACGGGAACGATGAGCGTGGTATAATTGACGATGCGGCTGGCGGCGCCGTCGCGCAGGATGGTGCGGCCGCTGATGATGCCGGTTTTGGCGTTGAACTTCCAGGTGGTGGCGCCTGGATTGGGGCCGGACGGGATCGCGGTATTGGCCGCGCTGACTTCGAAAGTGGCGTCGGGGTCGGTGAGAGACTCGCCCACTTTGGCGTGACTGAAGCTGACGCGGGCTTTGTTGAAGGAACCGTTCAGGCCGAGGATGCGCGTGGTGCGCGTGGCGGTCAATACCCAGCCGCCGATGAGGACTCTGTTGTCGTTCAGGCTGAGCAGGGCGCGCACGTTGTTGGCGGCTTCGGTGGGAGGGGTAAAGGAGATGGCCGGCTGATTGTTCACGAGGTGGGTGACCAAAGCTCCGTTCTCACCAAGCAGGGCGGCTCCGTTGAGAGCTTTGCCGTCGCAGGAGGTGAAAGCGCCGCCGATGAGAATTTTGCCGTCCGTGCGCAGGGCGATGGCCCGGACCTCGCCGTTGGTTCCGGTTCCCGGGTTGAATGCGCCGTCCAGCTCGCCGGTGTCGTTGAGCCGGGCAAAGCCGTTGCGGGAGACGCCTTGGTAGGTGGAGAAGGCGCCGCCGATGAGGATTTTCGGTGTCATTTCCTCGCCGATGGTCACCACTTTGATGGCGCGCACGGTGCCGCTGGGGCCGGCGCCGGGGTCGAAGGTGGTGTCGAGGGTTCCGTTCGAGTTCAGCCGGGCGATGCGATTGCGGTTGTTGGTGTCGCTGTTGTAGCGGGTGAAGTCACCGCCAATGAGGATTTTTTGATCGGGCTGCACCACGATGCGGCGGACGGCGGCATTCACGCCTGCGGTGTCTCCGCTGCCGGTGTTAAAGTTGTTGTCGAGCGCGGCTCCGGAGGTGAGGCGGGCGATGCCGGGTTTGTTGACGCCATAGACGGTGCTGAAAACGCCGCCGATAAGGATCCTGCCGTCCGCCTGCACGGCGATGGTTTCGACGGCGCCGTTGGGGCCTTCTCCGGGATTGAATCCGGTGTCCAGGCTGCCGTCCGCATTCAAGCGGGCGATGCGGTTGCGGGTGGAGCCGTTGAAGCGGGTGAAGGCTCCCGCCACGAGGATTTTGCCATTCGCATCGAGGGCGATGTCATAGACGGCTCCGTTGGCGCCCTCGCCGGCGTGGAAGCTTTCGTCCAGGGTGCCGTCCGCGTTCAGGCGGGCCAAGCCGCTGCGCGGCTTGTTGTTGTAGCGGCTGAATTGGCCACCGATGAGGATTTTATCCCCCTGCGGCAGCATGGCCAGGATAGCGCCGTTGGCCTGAAGCGGCGAGCCGAAAGTCGCATCCAAACCGCCGGCGGCGTTCAGGCGGGCGATGGCATTGCGCGCTCCGGCCGGCGGGGGAATGTACAGGCCGCCGCGGACTTCCAGAGCCACGGGCGGGGCGAAACCGTCCCGGTAATCCCGGACGGAGAAGGGCTGGTGGCTGCTCTTGTACTGGTCGAAGCTGAAGCCGGACACCGTGTTGATTTCCATGTGGGTGACGTTGCCGAAGAGGTCGGCGTCCATCTGGGAAATACCGAGCGGACCGAGCAGCGAGCCGGTTTTATTGTAGAGCAGTTGGAAGACGAAGAAAGAGCCGGCGGGCCCCAGCGGGGCGCTGCACAGCAGCGGTTTGTTGTCAAAGGTGCGTCCTTTGACGGTGGCCAGGCCGGAGTCGTTCACGGTCACGACGGCGTAGCCGGCGCCCTGCGGGATGGTCAACTCTCCGGCGGATGCGTCCGGGACGGTCATGCCGAAGTGGTAAGTGCCGGGGTAGCCGTACTCCGCCGGTGGCAGGTAAGTTTTGTGCCAGAAGTTTTTCCAGCCGGAAAGCTCGGCTTTGGTGTCGTCGTCCAGCCGCAATTCACCGAGGATTGTGCCATTCGCGGCATTCACCATGAAGTCCAGTTCCAGCGGAGCCAAGTTTTTGCGTTTGATCGTGGCGGAGCCGACGACGACCGTTGCCAGCGAGCCGGAAAGATTCGCCACCGTGCGCGTCACCTTGCCGCGCACGGCATGGGTACCCGAGTGCAGGATGACTCTGCCGGAGAAGGCGCCGTTGTCGGTGAGATTCAAGTCCACGCGTCCGCCGCAGGCGGCGTTGATTTGCATCTGGCGGGCCAGCAGGGAGACGAAGGCGCCGGTGGTGTTGGAGGGCAGGGGGATGACGCGCAGATTGGCCGTCACTAGGGAGCTGGCGCCAGCCGGGTTGGAGGCGCGCAGTTTGACTTTGAATTGGCCCGCCCGCACCGGCCGGCCGTGGATCTTGCCGGTGGCCTTGTCGAACTTGAGACCGCCCGGCAGGCCGGTGGCGGAGAAAGAGGTCGGTGTGCGCGACTTGGCGCTGTCGATCTGGATGAAATGCAGGTAGTCCTGCCCCACCACCGCATCCGGCAGCTCGGTGGCTTCGGTGATGATGGGCAGGGTGGAGACGATCACGTCGAAGACGCCGCTGGAGGCGCTGCCCATGCCGCCGGGGCCGGTGATCTGGCAGGTGTAAGCGCCGGGGCCATCGTTCTGGTGGATTCCTTTCATGCTGAGCTTGGGCGTGGTGACGCCGCTGAAGCGTCCGGCTTCGGCGACGTTGCCACCGTTCCGCTGCCATTGGTAGAGGAGGGAGATTCCCGGCGGGTGCGCCACGTTCACGGCCAGCGTGGTGTTGCTTCCGGGCTTGAGCGTCCGCTGCACGGGGGTGGAGTCCACCACCACCACGGGGATGGTCTCCGATTCCGCCGCGCCGGTGGTGTTGCTCACCAGCGCCTTGTAGAAACCGTTGTCGGTCAAGGCGGCGGACTCAATCGTTAGCACCGGTCCGGTTTGCGCCAGCGGTTCGCCGTTTTTGAACCAGGACACGTTCGGGACGGGCTGGCCGGTGATGCCGAGCGTGAGCACCAGCGGCTGGCCGCTTTGCACGATGCGCGGCGTGAGTTGCGCGGTGATCAGCGCCTCCTGGGTGACCGTCAGGATGGCGGACTGGCTGATCAGCGTGTCGGTGGGGCTGCTGACGACCACGTCGTAGTCTCCCATGTCAGCCGCTGTCACAGCATTGAGTGAGAGAGAGGTTCCAGTCTGATCGGGCAGAGGGACGCCATTTTTGCGCCACTGGAAGCCGATGCCGGTGCCGGTCGCTTCCACGCTGAAAACGACTTGTGTGCCTGGCGGCACGGACTGGCTCTGCGGATGCTCGGTGATGGCGGGGTGGACGTGACCGTCCGTCACTTGCACGGTGAGGATTTGAGTGACGGTGTTGCCTTCCAGGTCGGTGGCGCGGAGGGTGATGTCCGCGCTGCCATCTGCCTGTCCGGTGAGTTTCAATTGGGAACCATCGACGGACACCTGCACGATGCCGGAAGGGATGGTGCTCTGCACTTGGAAGGATAAGGGGGGGATTTCCACCGCCGATTCGATCTTCACGGTTTGGGTGATGTCCATCTCCCCAGTGGGTTCCTCGGTGTCCAGCGGCCAGTCTTCGAAATGGGCTTGCTGGCCGTCCACGATCACCCCGTAGTTGCCCCTGGGCAGCGCGGCGATGTCGTCGGCCACGCTCATGCCGCTGCCGATGACCCGGCCAAACACGGTGAAGCCGCTGTTTTGCCGGTCGAGGTTTTCGCGGTTGTCGGCCAGACTGATGAAAAAGTCATGGGTGGCGCTGTTCGGATCGCTGCCGAGCTTGGCGGCGGCGAGGGTGCCGCGCACGTTGGACACGCCCGGCTCGTTGCGCGGCGAGGGGCGTTTTTCCACCGCGGCAAATTCGTTCGGCTCGACGATGGGTTTGAAGCCGCCGCCCTGGATGACGAAGCCGGGCAATGAGCGGTGAAAGGCCACGTTGTCATAGTCGCCATTTGTCACATAGGCCATAAAGTTGGCCACGGCTTGCGGGGTGATGTCTTCGGTGAGGGCGATATCGATCGTGCCCCGGGTAGTGGTGAGACGGGCGGCGCGCGGTGTGTCCGGGTCGTGGAAAGCACCGCTCAAAGGAATGGTCAGCTCCGTGCCGATGCCAATTGTGCGCTCTGCCAGCGGTTCCTTGACCACGGGGGCGCCGGGCGGCGATTGGATGCGGAAGACGAACTTGGCGGAAGCCGTCACTTCGTCGTTGTAAACGACTGTCACCGGGCTTTGCGCCAAGCCGGAGACCGATGGCGTGCCGGAGATCAGGCCGCTGACATCGTCGAAAGGAGAGAAGCCCGGCGGCAAATCCGCGGCGGACCATTCCGCCCGTTCTTCCTCGTTCGTGACCGCCAGGGTGTGCTCGAAAGACTCGCCTCTCACCACGTCGTGGGCGGTGGTGATCCAAGCTTCCTCATTGTCATTGACGCCGTTGCCGTTCCAGTCGCACCACCGGTTCGGATCATTCGGGTGCGAGTCGTGAGCGTTTGGTACGCCGTCGCCGTCGGTGTCCGGGCTTTGCTCATGGTCATTGATGCCGTTGCCGTTCCAGTCGCACCACAGGCCTGGATTATCCGGGTGCGAGTCATGGGCGTCAGGCACGCCATCGCCGTCGCTGTCTTCTATTCCCGGCTCTTCTTCATGGTCATTGGTGCCGTTGTCATTCCAGTCGCACCACAGGGCTGGATCATCCGGGTGGGAGTCGTGATCGTTCGGCACGCCGTCGCCGTCGCTGTCTTCTATTTCCGGGTCCGGCTCTTCTTCAT
>CAZNKC010000060.1:9816-25103 GCA_964573315.1 uncultured Verrucomicrobiaceae bacterium
TGTCGTTGGTGCCGTTGTCGTTCCAGTCGCACCAGAGGCTTGAATTATCCGGGTGCGAGTCATGAGAGTCCGGCACGCCGTCGTTGTCGCTGTCCGGCGGAGGGGCTTCTTCATTGTCGTTGGTGCCGTTGTCGTTCCAGTCGCACCAGAGGCTTGAATTATCCGGGTGGGAGTCGTGTGCGTCCGGCACGCCGTCGCTGTCGCCGTCCGGAAGAGAGTCTGCCTCATGGTCATTGATGCCGTTGCCATTCCAATCACACCACAGATCCGGATTATCCGGGTGCGAGTCATGAGAGTCCGGCACGCCGTCGTTGTCGTTGTCCGGCGGAGGGATTTCTTCATTATCATTGACGCCGTTTTCATTCCAGTCGCACCACAGGCCCGAATCGTCCGGGTTCGAGTCGTTGGCGTCCCGCACGCCATCGCCGTCGCTGTCCGGCGAGGCTTCCTCATTGTCATTGACGCCGTTGCCGTTCCAGTCACACCACCGGCCCGCATCATCAGGGTGCGAGTCGTTGGCGTCCGGCACGTTGTCACCGTCACTGTCCAGCTCAGGGGTTGGGTCCGGGTCTTCATTGTCATTGATGCCGTTGCCATCCCAATCACACCAGAGGTTCGGATCATCCCAGTGCGAATCGTGATCATCCGGCACGCCGTCGCCGTCGTTGTCTGCCACGGACTGCTCATTGTCATTGACGCCGTTGTTATTCCAGTCGCACCACAGGCCGGGATTATCCGGGTGCGAGTCATTGGCGTCCCTCACGCCGTCGCCGTCGCTGTCATTCGGATCGGGTTCCTGCTCGATCCGCACTTTCCGCAACGGTGTCAACAGTACCATGCCGAACTCTGCCGGATCCAGATTGGCCACATATTTGGCGGGGTCGAAGCCATTGCGGGGCGTGACCTGCACGATGTCCTGGATGGGCGAGCTGCCGCCGCCCGCGCCCAGCGCCACGACTGCCACGTCCAGAGGAGCATCGATGCTCAGCCCGCTGATGAGGGCCTCGTTTGTGGTGGCGGGAACGGTCGTCAGAGGGGAAAAAGCCTCCTCCGTATTGGCAGGCCGTCCTTTCACCTGAAATTGGACGATATCATTCGCCTCAAATGCCTCGGGATCAAACGCCCATTTCACGGCAATGCTGCCCGCCAGCCCCGTTGCCGCCGCAGCCACACCGGTGGTCGAGGGGAAATCGGTGCTGACGCCCACGGTATTGGAGAAGGTGGAATGATGAAGCGCGCCCTCGGTGTCCTCAAATACCGCGCGCAACCGCCATTCCATGTCCGATCCCGGGGGCAGTGTCACGGTGTAGGAGGTATCGTCTCCGCCCATGTAGATGATGTTGCCCGAGCCGTCATTCAGCGGCTGGAATGCCTCGTGCGCGTAACGGTATTGCAGCTCGTACCCCATCGCGATTGTCGAGTTGTCTATCCAGGTGAGGCGGAGGGTGGTGTCGTTGAGCAGCGTGGCCACCAAGTTCGTCGGCGGCGCGAGCGGCTCGGTAGCCACGACGACGATGTTTGTGTAATCGGTCAGGGCCGGCGTCGGGCCGAACCGCTGGGCGCGCAAGCGAATGTAATAAGTGGTGGCGGGCGCCAGGGGCAGCGTTCTGCGCACTTGGGTGTCTCCGAACAGGCTGATCTGGAATTCGTTGTTTTCATTCCATGTGCCGCTGGCCTTCCTGAAGCTGAGCCGGTGGTAGATCTCCGTGCTGGCGTTGTCTTTCCACGAGATGTTGTAGAGGCCGTCGCTGCCGGAGACTTTGGTGATGGCCAAGTGTTCGGGTTTGTTGAAGGAGCTGCCGGCGAGGAAGGATGCTGTCGCTTGGTTTTTGGAGACGCTCGTCTCCACTTTCGAGCCATTGTTTTTGAACGCCACGACCCGGAACTGCAAGGAGATGTCCGGGGATTGCTCGTTCAGGGCCAGCATGGTGTAGGTGCTGTTTTGTCCCTCGGTGGCGAAGTTGTAGTAAGGCGTCAAGGGCTTGCCGCGCTGCATGTAGCGCCCCTGCACCAAATAGCCGGCCTCGTCCATGGCGTTGTCCTCCCAGGTGATGTGCCACCAGGAGTAGGCGTTGCCTTCCCCGCCGCTGATGTCACGGGTGGTGAAGGCTTTTACGTTGGTCGGGGCCGCGGGCGGCGCGGCTTCGAGCGGCCCGGCGCCGCACAGCAGAATCCCAAGCATCCCGGCGGTAAGAGCGCAGCGCCTGAAGGAAGTAAGAAATGGAAGGGGGAAATTCATTGGATGGCTGGAAAGCGCGGAATTAAACCGTTTATACTCACTTTGTAATTACATGGTCAATCGTTTTTTCTCGGGAGGCGTGCTTTTCAGCCATGCCGTTCCGGTATCATCGTTGGACCCGCATCGGCTCCGAATGCTCAATTTTTAGAGGATGGGCCCGGTTGCCGGTGTTTTGAGGGCAGGGCGCAGGGCGCAGGGTGCAGGGTGCAGGGCGCAGGGTGCAGGGCGCAGGGCGCAGAGGGCAGGGCGCAGGGCGCAGGGCGCAGGGCGCAGGGTGCAGAGAGCAGGGCGCAGGGTGCAGGGCGCGAAGCCGGCCCGCATTGACGCCCTGCTCTCTGCGTCCTGCGCTTTGCGCTAGGGGGCGGGGCGCACGTCGATCCTGCCGGTGTGAATGGGGGAGTTTTTACTGGTGGTGATGATGCCATCGGGCAGCTCGGGCAGGTCGAAGCTGCCGAAACCGCGGTAGTTGGACGGGGTCACGGGGACGATGAGGGCGGTGTAGTTGGCGGTGCGCTTGGCGGCGCCGTCGCGCAGGATGGCGCGACCGCTGAGGATGCCGGTTTTGGCGTTGAACTTCCAGGTGGTGGCTCCCGGATTGGGGCCGGAGGGGGTTCCTTTGTTGGCGGCGTTAACGATGAAAGTGGCGTCGGGGATGGTGGCGGACTCCTCCACCCGGGCATGGCTGAAGACGAGGCGGGCTTGATCGGAGGAATCCGTCAGGCCGAGGATGCGCGTGGTGTGCTCGGCGGCTACGACCCAGCCACCGATGAGCACTTGGTTGTCGTCGAGGCTGAGCAGGGCGCGCACGTTGTTGGCGGCATCAGCGGCGGGGGCGAAAGATGTGTCCAAGGCGCCGTTTGCCGCAAGCAGGGCGACACCGCTGCGGGCGGCGTTGTTGAACAGGCTGAAGACGCCGCCGATAAGGATTTTGCCGTCGGGCCGCACGGCCAAAGCACGGATTTCGTCGTTGGCGCCGGTTCCCGGATTGAGTCCGGTGTCCAGTGTGCCGTTGCTGTGGAGGCGGGCGACGGCATTGCGGGACACGCCATTGTAAGTGGCGAAGTTGCCGCCGATGAGGATTTTGTCGTCGGCGAGCACTGTGATGGCGCGCACGGTGCTGCTGGCACCGGAGCCGGGGGCAAAGGTGGTGTCCAACGAGCCGTTCGGGTTCAGCCGGGCGATGCGGTTGCGCGTGGCGCCGCTGAACAGGGTGAAGTCGCCGCCGATGAGGATTTTTTGGTCGGGTTGCACCACGATGCGGCGGACGGCGGCGTTCACGGCAGTGCCGGTGTTGAAGGTGTTGTCGAGCGCGCCCGTGCTGGTCAGGCGGGCGAGGCCGGGTCTGTTGACGCCGGAGACGCCGGTGAAAACACCGCCGATGAGAATCCGGCCATCCTCCTGCACGGCCACGGTTTCGACGGTGGCACTGGGGCCATCTCCTGGGTCGAAGCTGTTGTCCAGACTGCCGTCCGCGTGCAAGCGGGCGATGTGGTGACGGGTGGCGCCGTTGAGTTGAGTGAAAGCGCCGGCCACGAGGATTTTGCCGTCCGCGTCCAAGGCGATGTCATAAACGGGTCCGTTGGCATCGCCGGGATTGAAACTTTCGTCCAGAGTGCCGTCCGCGTGCAGGCGGGCCAAACCTCTGTGTGGCTTGTCACCGTAGTGGCCGAACTGGCCGCCGATGAGGATTTTATCCCCCTGCGGCAGCAGGGCGAAAATGGGGCCGTTAGTCTGAACCGGCCGGCTGAAGGCAGAGTCGAGAAAGCCGCTTTCGTCCAGGCGGGCCAGGGCGTTGCGCAAGCCACCTTCTTGGGGCGGGGTGTAGCGGCCGCCGCGGACTTCCAGAGGCACGGGCGGCTGGAAGCCGTCCCGATAGTCGCGGGTGGAAGCGGGCTGGCTGTCGCGTTTGTAGTGGTCGAAGCTGAAGCCGGGCGCCGTGGTGATTTCCACGTGGGTGATGTTTCCGAAGAGATCCGCGTCCCTCTGGGCAATGGCGAGCGGGCCGAGCAGAGAGCCGGTTTTCTTGTAAAGCAGTTGGAAGACGAAGAAAGAACCGATGGGCCCCAGCGGGGCGCTGCATAGCAGCGGTTTGTTGTCAAAGGTGCGGCCTTTGACGGTGGCCAAGCCGGAGTCGTTCACGGTCAAGACGGCGTAGCCGGCGCCTTGCGGGATGGTGAGATCTCCAGCTTTTTCCTCCGGCACGGTCATGCCGAAGTGGTAGGCGCCGGGGTAGCCGTAGTTCGCCGGGGGCAGGTAGGTTTTGTTCCAGAAGTTTTTCCAGCCGAAAAGCTCGGCTCTGTTGTCCTCATCCAGCCGCAACTCGCCGATGATCTCGCCGGTGGCGGCGTCCACCAAAAACTGCAACTCCAGCGGCGGCAGGTTTTTCTTCCGTTTGATCGTCGCGGAGCCGCCAACGACCGTCGCCGGTGAACCGGAAAAGAACATGACCGAGCGTGTCGTCGTTCCGCGCACGGCATGGACACCGGAGGGGAGGGTGACTTTGCCGGAGAAGGTGCCGTTGTCGGTGAGGTTCAAGTCCACGCGCCCGCCGCAGGCGGCGTTGATTTGCATCTGGCGGGCCAGCAGGGTGACAAAAGCGCCGGTGGTGTTGGAGGGCAGGGGGATGACGCGCAGATCGGCCGTCACTTGCGGGCTGGCGCCGCTGGGATTGGATGCGCGCAGTTTCACCTTGAATTGGCCCGCTACCACGGGCCGGCCATGAATCCTGCCGGTGGCCTTGTCCAGCTTGAGACCTTTCGGCAGGCCGGTGGCGGAGAAAGAGGCCGGCGTGCGCGACTTGGCGGCGTCCACGGGGATGAAGTATTCGTAGTCCTGGCCCACCACTGCGTCCGGCAGCGAGTCGGGGATGGTGACTTCGGGCTTCGTGGCCACGATCACGTCGAAGACACCGCTGGAGGCGCTGCCCATATCACCGGGGCCGGTGACTTGGCAGGTATAGGTGTCGGGGCCTTCGAGCAGATTGACTCCCTTCAGGCTGAGCTTGGACGTGGTGACGCCGCTGAAGCGTCCGCCTTGGGGAACATTGCCGCCGCTGCCGTTTTTCCATTGATAGGCAAGTTCCACTCCCGGCGGATGCGCCACAACCACGGCGAGCGTGGTGCTGCTTCCGGGCTTGAGCAGCCGTTGCACGGGCGTGGAGTCCACCACCACCACGGGAACTGCCGCCGACTCCACCTGCCCGGTGGAGTTGCTCGCCAGCGCCTTGTAGAAACCGTTGTCGGCCAAGGCGGCGGACTCAATCGTTAGCACCGGTCCGGTTTGCGCCAGCGGTTCGCCGTTTTTGAACCAGGACACGTTCGGGACGGGCTGGCCGGTGATGCCGAGCGTGAGCACCAGCGGCTGGCCGCTTTGCACGATGCGCGGCGTGAGTTGCGCGGTGATCAGCGCCTCCTGGGTGACCGTCAGGATGGCGGACTGGCTGATCAGCGTGTCGGTGGGGCTGCTGACGACCACGTCGTAGTCTCCCATGTCAGCCGCTGTCACAGCATTGAGTGAGAGAGAGGTTCCAGTCTGATCGGGCAGAGGGACGCCATTTTTGCGCCATTGGAAATCGAGGCCGGTGCCGGTCGCTTCCACGCTGAAAACGACCTGCGTGCCCGGCGGCACGGACTGGTTCTGCGGATGCTGAGTGATGGCGGGATGGATGTGGCCGTTCTCCACCTGCGCGGTAAGGGTCTGGGTGACGGTGTTGCCTTCCAGATCGGTGGCGCGGATGGTGATGTCCGCGCTGCCGTCTGCCAGTCCGGTGATCAGCAGTTCCGCTCCGATGACGGTGGCTTCCACGATGCCGGGATGACTGTTGGTTTCAATGTCGAAGGACAAAGGTGAAATTTCCGCCGCCGAGGTGATGCGCACGGTTTGGTTGATGTTCATTGCGGCGGGCGGCTCTTCTGCGTCGAGCGGCCAGTCATAGTAATAGGCAGGCTGGCCGTCCACGATCACTCCGTAGTCGCCCCTGGGCAGCGCGGCGATGTCGTCTGCCACGCTCATGCCGCTGCCGATGACCCGGCCAAACACGGTGAACCCGCGGTTTTGCAGGTCGAGGTTTAATAAAGGGTTGGTAGCCCGATTGTTGTCGGCCAAATTGATGAAAAAATCATGGGTGGCACTGTTCGGGTCGTTGCCGAGCTTGGCGGCGGCGATGGTGCCGCGTGTGTTGGCCACGCCCGGCTCGTTGCGTGGTGAGGGGCTGCGGGGAGACACCGAGGCAAACTGGTTCGGCTCGGCGACAGGTTTGAAGCCGCCTGCCTGGATGACAAAGCCGGGAAAGGAGCGGTGAAAGGCTACGTTGTCGTAGTCGCCGTTCGTCACATAGGCCAGGAAGTTGGCCGCAGTCTGCGGAGTGATGTCTTCGTTGAGGGCGATGTCGATTGTGCCCAGAGTGGTGGTGAGGCGGGCGGCGCGCGGTGTGTCTGGATCGCGGAAAGCGCCGCTCAGGGGAATGGACAGCGGTGTGCCGATGCCGATCGTGCGCTCTGCCAGCGGTTCTTTGACCACGGGGGCGCCGGGCGGTGATTGGATGCGGAAGACGAGCTTGGCGGCAGCCGTCACCCCGCTGTCATACACGACTGTCACCGGGCTCTGCACCACGCCGGACTCCGATGGCGTGCCCGCAATTTGGCCGCTGCTATCGTCGAAAGGAGAGAATCCCTGCGGCAAATCCGCCACCGACCAAGCCACCCGCCCATCCGGGTCGGTGACCGCCAAGGTGTGCTCAAAGGGGATGCCGCGCACGACTTCATGGGCGACGGTGATGGTGGTGCTAGGCTCGGGGTCTTCCTCGTTGTCATTGATGCTGTTGTCATTCCAGTCGCACCAAAGGTCTGAATAATACGGATGCGAGTCGTGTTCATCGTCCACGCCGTCGCCGTCGCTGTCCGTCACGGGGTCTTCTTCATTGTCATTGATGCCGTTGTCGTTCCAGTCACACCAGAGGTTGGAATTATTCGGGTGCGAGTCGAAGTCATCCGTCACGCCGTCGCCATCGGTGTCCGTCATCGGGTTGGACATTTCCTCGTTGTCATTGATGCCGTTGTCATCCCAGTCGCACCACAGATTGAAGTCGTCCAGGTGGGAGTCGAAGTCATCCGTCACGCCGTCGCCGTCGCTGTCGAACACGGGGTCTTCTTCATGGTCGTTGATGCTGTTGCCGTTCCAGTCACACCACAAGCTCAGATCATCCGGATGTGAGTCGTGGGCATCCGGTACGCCGTCGCCGTCGTTGTCCTCCAGATTGGGATCTGGCTCAACCAATGCCTCCCGCAAAGGCGTCAGCAGCACCATGCCGAAATCCGCCGGATCCAGATTTGCCACGTATTTGGCGGGGTCGAAGCCGTTGCGGGGAGTGACCTCCACGATTTCCTGGACAAGCGAGTTGCCGCCGCCCGCGCCCAGCGCCACGACGGCCACTTCCAAGGGAACATCGATGCTCAACCCGCTAATCAGCGTCTCGTGGGTGCTCGCCGGAACCGTTGCCAGAACGGAAAAACCCTCCGCCGAATCCGCCGGGCGTCCCAGCACACGGAATTGGGTGGTTTCAGTCGCGTCAAACTCTCCGGGATCAAACGTCCATTTCACGGCGATGCTGCCCGCCAGTCCCGTCGCGGCTGCGGCCACGGCGGTGGGTGAGGGGAAATGGGTGCTGACAGCCGCGATGTTCGAAAACTCGGAATAATGCAATGACCAGTCGCTGCTGTCCTCAAACACTCCGCGGACGCGCCATTCGATGTCTGATCCCGGCAGGAGGGTCATCGTGTAAGAGGTGTCGTCCCCGCCCAAGTAGATGATGTTGTTCGAGCCGTCCCTCAGTGGTTGGAATTCGGCTTCGTGGGTGTAACGGTATTGCAATTCATAACCCATCGTGTTCGTCGAGTTGTCAGCCCAGTCGAGGCGGAGGGTGATGTCGTCGAGCAGGGTCGCCGTCAAATTCGCCGGAGGCGCCAGCGGATCGGTGGTGATGGCGATGACATTGGAGTACCCGGTCACGGTCGGCGCCGGGCCGAACCGTTGCGCGCGCACGCGGAAGTGGTAGGTCGTGGACGGCGTCAGCGACAATGCCCTGCGCACCTGCGTGTCTCCGAACAAGCTGACGTCAAATTCGTCGTTCGCATTCCAGACGGAGTCGCCAGCCTTTTTGAAGCTGAGCAGGTGGTAGATTTCCGTGTTGGCGTTGTCCGTCCACGAGAGGTCGTAGAGGCCGTCACTGCCGGGGATTTTGGTGATGGCGAGAGCGCTTGGGGCGTTGAAGGAGTTGCCCGACAGAAAGGACGCGGTTGCTTGATTGGTGCTCGCGCGTGTTTCCACTTTCGAGCCATTGTGTTTGAAGGCCACCACCTGGAATTGCATGGAGATGTCCGGGGACTGGTCCCCAAAAGACAGAATGGTGTAGTTTGCGTCCTGCCCCTCGGTGGCAAAGTTGTAGTAAGGCGTCACCGGCTTGCCGAGGTGCAAATAACGGCCTCGAATTAGGTAGCCGGCTTCATCCAGCGCATTGTCATCCCAGGTGATATACCACCAAGTGAAGGCGTTGCTTGAGCCGCCGCTGATATCGCGGGTGGTGAAGGCTTTCACGTTGCTCGCCGCCGCGGGCGGCGCGGCTTCTGAGATGCCGGCGCAGAACACCAAAATCCAGAGTGCCCCGGCATGGACGCAGCGTTTGAAAATGGAGCGAGGGGAGAGCGGTGAAGGCATAGTGGCTGGTGTTTTCAGGCAAACGGATTCATACTCACGTTGTAATTACGCAATCAATTCTTTTTTGGCGGAATCTCCGGGTGGGAAGGTCGGTCATCCCGGCATCAAAATAGGACTCCTGACGGCCCCGGATGCTCAATTTTCCCCAGGGGAAACCTGTCTGACGCTCCAGCCCTGTTTTTCGAGCAGGCGGAGCAGACCCTGCTCACCGCCCAGATGCCCGGCGCCCACCAGCACCATCGCCCGCCCGCCGCGCTCCAGCACCTCCGCCAAGCGCGGCGCCCAGGCGCGGTTGCGGGCGTGGAGGAAGATTTCCATCAGATCGGGATGGCGCTCGGCCTCGCGGAAAAGCATTTCCTGCAGGGCGTTCAGATCACCTTTTTTCCAGGCGCTGATCATGCTTTTGTATTCCGCCTCCACGGTCTCCAACTCCGCCAGGGTCTGCTCCAGCGCCTCGCGCTCCTGCTCCGGCGTCATCTGCGTGAACAAGCGCAATTGCTCCTCCACCGTCTCCAGGCCGGAACCGGGTTTGCCGTCCCGCTTTGCCCGTTCCTCGAAGTGTTGGTCCACCCCGTGGGCCGCGCCCGCGCCGAGCGCTTCGTACTCTGCCGCCACCAGGATGAGGGAGACGAACCACGGATGGAAGCGGTTGAGCAGGGCGGGGTCCATGCCGCGTTTCTTGGCCCAGGCGCGGATTTTTTCCCAGTTGGCGGCGGCGATCAACTGCTCCAGCGACGTTTCCGGCGGCAGGGTGCCGAGTTCCCTCATGCGCAGGGTCAGATTGCCGGAAGCGCTCGCGCCCGGCGGCAGTTCCAGGATGAGTTCGTCCGAGCTGTGGTAGGCCGTCTCGTAGCTGGAGGGCAGGGGGTAATCGGAAGGGCGCAGGATGTGGATGGTGCCGCACAGGTAGAGTCTGCCGTCGCCGCGCCCCTCCACCAGCCAGACACAGCCTGGGCTAGCCGTCGCGGCGGGTTCCGGGCGCCCGCAGCCTGCGAGCAGCAAATTCATACAAAGCAACAGCCCGATGCGACGTTTAGACATGATGATGGATGAACGCGCCATCCGGTGGAGTCAAGGCGTCAACCGGATGTTTGAACAACGATTGAGCAGCCGGCGCGCCAGCAGCCGCACGAAGTCCGTGCCCGCGTTCATCATCCTGCTGGCCCTGCTGCCGTGGCCGGTCGTGTCGTCCGGTCAGGAGTCCGGCGGCTTGCGCATCTGGACGGACAATCAGGGCCGCCAAGTCGAGGCTGCGTTCGGCGGCGTCGAAAACGGCACCGTCGTGCTGCTCATGAAGGACGGCGACCGGGTGCCTTTCCCGCTAGAGCGGCTCAGCGATGCCGACCGTGATTTCGCGCAAAAACAGCCGGCGTCGCCCGCCGCAGACTCCGCCCGGCTGCCGCCGGAAAAGCGCGTCTGGCCGGACAAGGTGGAAGTCTCCGCCCGCACCATGGAAAAGCTCGACCTCGTGCTGGATGAGCCGCAGAACCGCAAGTACGTCTATCGTACCACGTCGTTCGAGTTCACCTCCCAGGACAAGCTGGCCGGCAGCGTGATGCGCGAGATCGCCCGCACCTTCGAGGCCACGCGGCTGCTCGTGAGCCGCCTGCCCTGGGGCATCGTCTGCAATCCGCCCGCGCCGCTGGAGCGCTATCAGGCCGCGCTGTATGAGACGCGGGAGGACTACTTCAACAACGGCGGCCCGCCCAACTCCGGCGGCGTCTATGACAGCGGCGACAAGATTTTCAAAATCCCCTTTCCCAGTCTCGGTCTCAAGCGCACCGGCAAGACTTGGTTCAAGGACGACAACTACCGCAACGACACCCTCGTGCATGAGATCACCCACCAGATGATGCACGACTACTTGCGCTTCCTGCCGAAGTGGGTGATCGAAGGCAGCGCCGAGTACACCCAGATGCTGCCCTACCACGCCGGCACCTTTCGTGTGTCCAGCCACAAGACAGGCATCAAAGAGCACATCGCCGGCGCCCGGCGCGACGGCGCACCCGTTGATCTCGGTTCCGTGCGCGCGCACCTGACCATGACGCGTGAGCAGTGGGACGCGCTTTCCTCGGACAGCCGGGCGATGCACCAACTCTATCTGCGCTCCGTCATTTTCGTCTATTTCTTCAACCACCTCGACGGCGATGGCAAAGGCGCGCGTTTCATCGATTTTTTCGAGGGAGTTCACGGCGAGGTGAGCGCGTTGCAGGCATTCTTCGCCAACCCGGAAGTCAAGCGCCTGCCGGGAGGGCGCTTCACCTATCCGTCCCGGCTGCAGCCGCCGGACATGAACCCCGAAACGGCACCCTTCAAGTACCTGGACCGGCTGCTCGGCGGACGGGATTACGCCAAGCTCGCCGCCGAGATCATCGAAGGCTACCGCGCCAACGGCATCAAGGTGACTGCCACGGAGTAGTTCAATCGTTAATCGTCCTCCTACTCGTCCTCGTCCTCGATTTCGCCGCAAAGGGGCAGAGGACGCAGAGGTTATAAAAAGGAAATCCTCCGCGTGTTCCGCAGGTTGCTCTTCATTCGGTTTTCGAGGACGAGTAGGAGGACGAATAAAATGCCAGAGCGGGCACAGTCGCACCGTATTTTCCTCAACATCCCATGTCCATCAGCCGTCACGTTTCGCTTGTCGTCCTGCTGACCGCGTTCGCGCGGCCCGCAGTGGCGGACATCTCGTTTAACCGCGACATCCGCCCCATCCTGGCCGAGGCCTGCTTTCAATGCCACGGCCCCGACTCCGGCACGCGCAAGGCCGGCCTGCGCCTCGACATGGAGGCCGGTTTTTTCGATCCCGAAAGCGGCCCCACCGTCGTCAAAGGCAACCCGGAGCAAAGCCCGCTCTACCAGCGCCTTGTCTCCAAAGACCCGGACGAGATCATGCCGCCGCCGGATTCCCACAAGGAAATCAAGCCCTCCGAGATCGCCCTCATCAAGCAATGGATCGCCGAGGGCGCGCCCTGGCAACCGCATTGGAGCTTCATCACGCCGCAGCGCCCGCCCTTGCCGGAGGTCAAAAACGTGGAATGGGCGGGCAACCCCATCGACCGCTTCATCCTCGCCAAACTCGAAGCCGCCGGACTCGATCCCGCGCCGGAGGCGGACGCCTACACCCTCGTGCGCCGGATCAGCCTCGACCTCACGGGCCTTCCGCCCGCGCCGGACCTCCTGGCGCGCTATGCCAAAGAGCCGCAGCTTTCTCTGGAAGCGCAATCCCGGCTCATCGACGAGCTTTTGAAAAGCCCCGCCTACGGCGAGCATCGCGCCCGCTACTGGCTGGACGCCGCGCGTTACGCCGATACCCACGGCCTGCACTTCGACAACTACCGCGAGATGTGGCCCTATCGCGACTGGGTGATCTCCGCCTTCAACCGCAACCTGCCTTTTGACCAGTTCACCACCGAGCAGATCGCCGGCGACCTGCTGCCCGCGCCCACCACCGATCAACTCATCGCCACCGGCTTCCAGCGTTGCAACATCACCACCAACGAAGGCGGCACCATCGACGAGGAAAACCTCGCGCTGTACGCCTCCGACCGCGTGCAGACCCTCGGCTGGGTCTATCTCGGCCTCACCACCAACTGCGCTCAGTGCCACGACCACAAATTCGACGCCTTCACCATGCGGGATTATTACTCCCTGGCCGCGTTTTTCCGCAACACCACTCAGGGACCGAAGGACGGCAACATCAAGGACGGCAAAGGCCCCGTGCTCGTCGTCCCGGCCGAGGAGGACCAACCACGCTGGACCGCGCTGCCCGCCGAGATCACTGCCGCCACCGCCAAACGCGAGGAACGCCGCCAGCAGGCGCGGCCCGACTTTGACGCTTGGCTGGCCTCCGCCACCCCGGCCACTCTGGACGCGGAACTGCCCACCCAGGGTCTCGCGGTTCATCTCCCGCTCAACGAAGGCAGCGGCAACCAAGCCGCCGGCATCTGCGGCGGCCCCATGACCGTGAAGGCCACCGGCCAAGTCTCCTGGACGCCCGACGGCAAGCTCGGCCCCGCGCCCGTCATGAAGCTCGGCGGCACCTTCGACCTCGGCGAGGCCGGCGACTTTGAAAAAGATCAGAAGTTCAGCTACGGCGCCTGGATCAAAGCCGGCCGCAACGGCGTCTCCGGCGGCATCCTCGCCCGCATGGATGAAAAAGGCGGCTACCGCGGCTGGGACCTTTTCCAATCCGACCGCGGGCTGGCCGTTCATATCATCTCCCAATGGGCGGACGACGCCATCAAAGTCTCCACCCGCAACGCCGTCGTCGAGCCGGGCAAATGGCAGCACGTCTTCGTCACCTACGACGGCTCCGGCAAGGCCAAGGGCGTGAAAATCTACATCGACGGCGCCGCCGTGCCGCTGCTGGTCAACAACGACAACCTGAAGCCCGGCAGCTCCATCCGTACCACCACCCCGCTGCGCGTCGGCCAGCGCAGCCACGTCCAGGTCTTCGCCGACGGCGCCGTGCAGGACGTGCGCGTCTATTCCCGGCTCGTCAAACCCGCCGAGGTTCAGCGCATCGCCGAGATCGGCCCCCTGCGCGGCATCCTCGCCGCCGCCGCTTCCAGCCGCACCCCGGAACAGCATGAGGCGCTTTACGGCCATTACCTCGCCACTCGCGACAGCGACTATCAGGCACTCGCCAAAACCGTGAGCGATTTCGAAGCCGAAAAAGCCGCCATCGAAGAGCGCAGTCCCATCACCCACGTCCAGGTGGAAAAAATGGACGCCCCGCCGATGGCGAACATCCTCATGCGCGGCCAGTACGACCAAGTGGGCGAGGAAGTGCCCGCCGCCGCCCCCGCCGCCCTGCACCCGCTCAAAAAAGACGTGCCAGGCAACCGTCTCGGTCTCGCCCAGTGGCTCAACGACCCCGCCAACCCGCTCACCCCGCGCGTCACCGTGAACCGGTTTTGGCAGGAAGTCTTCGGCCAGGGCATCGTCGTCACCGCCGAGGACTTCGGCATCATGGGCGCCGCGCCCAGCCACCCCGAACTACTTGACTGGCTCGCCGTCGAGTTCCGCGAATCCGGCTACGACGTGAAGCGCTTCTTCAAGCTCCTGCTCACCTCCAACACCTACCGCCAAGCCGCCGCCACCACCCCGGAGAAGCTCGAAAAAGACCGCGCCAACACCCTGCTCAGCCGCGGCCCCCGCTTCCGCATGGATGCCGAGATGATCCGCGACTACGTGCTGGCCGCCAGCGGCACACTCACTCCGAAAATGGGCGGCCCCGGCGTCAAACCCTACCAACCCGGCAACATCTGGGATGTCGTCGGCCTGCCCAATGCCAACACCCGCGATTATGTTCAGGACACCGGCGAGAACCTCTACCGCCGCACTCTTTACAACTTCTGGAAGCGCATGGCCCACTCCCCGAACATGGACATCTTCAACGCCCCCAGCCGCGAAGTCTGCACCGTGCGCCGCGACCGCACCAACACCCCGCTCCAGGCCCTCGTCACCCTCAACGACGTGCAGTTCGTCGAAGCCGCCCGTCGTCTCGCCGAGCGCCTCATCCAAACCCACGGCAACGACAGCGCCGCCCTCCTCGACGAACTCGCCCTGCGCGCGCTCAACCGCCCCTTGCGCCCCCGGGAAAAAGACATCCTCGCCGCCAGCCAGCGCGAACTCCTCGCCCACTACCAAGCGCAGCCGGCGGATGCCCAAGCCCTCATCACCACGGGCGACACACCGCCCGCCGAAACTCTCAACCCCGCCGAACTCGCCGCCTGGACCCTGGTGTGCAACCAAGTGCTCAACCTCGACGAAGCGCTGAACAAATAACGGGAGAGCGGGATTGTATTCCCGCCCATTTTTCCGAGGGTGGAGCCGGCGCGGAGCGGGGGGAGCAATGAAAATTGAAAAATCGAAATGGGAGATTGAAGATTGGACCCTGAACGCGCTGATGCGTGAGCAACAAACGCTTGCCGGTGCGAATCGGGCCGGAGCCACGCGATGGCGCGGCAGCGTTATGGAGTGCGGGGCTTGGCGCCGCTTTGGATGAGAGCGGCCAAGCGGCGTTGCATGAGGAACGCGCGTTTGCTAAAAACTGAAATGGCGGCCTGCGGAACACGCGGAATACCCGGAATATGAATGATGGCGGCGCAAATGGGGGTTCACTCAAAAGGTGAGCATCGTTTTCAAAGGTAGGAAGATGAGTGGTAGGAAAATGAGTTCATTCCAAAAGCCTTGGCCCCTTTTCTCTTTCTCTGTGTTCCTCTGTGCTCTCTGTGGTTTCCATTTCCGTTTTCAGGTTGTTCAGTCTCTCCGCTTCCCCTAATCCTAAAAACCGAGTTGATGGTTGGTAGTTGAGTGTTGATAGTCCAAAACC
>CAZNKC010000061.1:0-24855 GCA_964573315.1 uncultured Verrucomicrobiaceae bacterium
CAATTCTAGTAATTCTAGTTTTACCCCATGCCAAAACTTTCCTTGACGGTTAAGGGGGGGGTTTTAGCATGGGGAACACCCATGATGATGCGCCCGGCTCAGCTTCCTGTAATCCTTGAAAATTCTAGAACAGCCGCCGCATCGGCTGTGTTTGGGTGTGTGTTTTCATCCTTTTTCCAACCTTTCATCCTTTTCATTTTATCATGCTTGGCAGACTTTTCGGTTTTGTTGCAAAAGACATTGGCATCGATCTCGGCACCGCGAACACGCTGGTGTACGTCAAAGATCACGGCATCGTGCTGCGGGAGCCATCCGTTGTGGCGGTCAAATCCGGCACCAATGAGGTCGTCGCCGTCGGCGATGACGCGAAGCGCATGTTGGGGCGCACCCCCGGCGGCATCTCGGCCATCCGGCCGCTGAAAGACGGCGTCATCGCGGACTTCCGGGTGACGGAGGCGATGCTGCGCCATTTCATTCTCAAAGTGCATAACAACCGCCGCGTGGTGCGCGGGCCGCGCGTGGTGATCGCCGTGCCCTCCGGCATCACCGAGGTGGAAAAGCGGGCGGTGAGCGAGAGCGCGACCCAGGCGGGCGCGCGCGAGGTGCATCTCATTGAGGAGCCGATGGCGGCGGCCATCGGCGTCGGCCTGCCGGTGCAGGAGGCGGCGGGAAACATGATCGTCGATATCGGCGGCGGCACCACGGAGGTGGCCATCATCTCGCTCTCCGGCATCGTGTACAGCCGCAGCGTGCGGGTGGCCGGAGACGAGCTGGACGAGGCGATGATCAGCTACATGAAACGCGCCTACAACCTCATGATCGGCGAGCGCACGGCGGAGGAGATCAAGCTGCGCATCGGCTCGGCCTTCCCGCTCGGCAAGGAGACGACGATGGAGGTGAAGGGGCGCGACATGGTGGCGGGCCTGCCAAAGACGATCGTCATCACCAGCCAGGAGGTGCGGGAGGCGATGCTGGAGCCGCTCAACGCCATCATCGACGCGGTGCGCACCACGCTGGAGCGCTGCCCGCCGGAACTGTCCGCGGACCTCGTGGATCGCGGCATCATGCTGGCGGGCGGCGGCGCGCTGCTGCGCGGGCTGGACAAGCTGCTGGCGGAGGAGACCTCCCTGCCGGTGCATGTGGCCGAGGATCCGCTCAGCGCGGTGGGCGAGGGCACGGGCCGGGTCCTGGGCGAGCTGGAGTTTCTGCGCAAGGTTAGCACGACGGAGGTCTGACTTCCGCGCGGCGGATGTTAGGTTGCAGGCGCTGCCAACATAAGGTGAATCATAACACGGGGATGACGACGACGCGATGAGGAAGCTGAACCTGCTGGCGCTGGCGCTTTTTCTGGCGTCCCTGGCGGCGGTGTTTTTCCTGAACACCCCGACGACGCGGATGATCCAGCAACGCGTGCTGGCGGTGTTCACGCCGTTCATCCACTCCAGCGCGGCGGTGGGCAGCGTGTTGGAGACGGTATCCACGCCGGCGATGGATCCGGTGGAACTGGCGGCGCGCAACGAGGAGCTGCGCATGGAGCTGCAGCGGTTGCGCATCATCGCGCAAAAGTACAACCAGCTCGTCGATGAAAACAGCCACCTGCGCAAGGTTCTGGATTTCAAAGGCTCGTCCCCTTTCAAGATGACGGCGGCGCGGGTGGTCAAGCGGTCCTCGGCGACGTGGTGGAACACGCTCATCATCGACAAAGGCTCGCTGGACGGCATCGGCACCGACAGCCCGGTCATCACCGAGCAGGGGCTGGTGGGCAAGACGGGCAAGCTGGCGCCGCGCATGGCGGAGGTCATCCTGCTGACCGACGAAATGTGCCGGGTGTCCGCCACCGTCGAGGGCACGCAGGAGCAGGGCATCCTGTTCGGCGAGCGCGCCGGCCTGGAAATGGTGCCGAACCTGCACCTGCGCTTTTTGAACCGGGACTCGCCGGTGAGCACGGGCGCGAACGTGTACTCTTCGGGCGAGGGTGGCGTATTCCCTGCCAACCTGCTGCTGGGCCGGGTGATACGCTTTCAAAACCGCGACATTTCCGGCGAGGCGCTGGTGAAACCGGCGGTGGATTTCACGGCGCTGGACCATGTGTTTGTGATCGAGATGCAGGAGGTGTCCCAATGAACAGGAGGAACGGACAGCCATGATCTTCAACCTCGCCGTGCTGCTGCTGCTGCTGGTCTCCTTCGTGTTGCAGGAGTTCGTGCCGGCGATTCCCATCGCCCATCACGCGCGGCTGTTCCTGCCGGCGGCGTATTTTTTCGCCGCGGCGGTGGCGACTCCGTTCCCGATCATGCTGATGCTGGCGTTCGTGACGGGGTTCATCTGGGACGCGCGCTACCTGCCGGTGCCGGCGATCAAGGACGAGGCCTCGGCGGCGCTGATCGAGGCGGCGGCGCAGGACCCGATGGCGCTGGCGGGCGGCGAGCTGAGCTTCGGCATCTCGATCCTGCTGTTCGGGTTGTTCGGCTGCCTCATGCAGGGCGTGCGTCCGCTGTTCAAGCGCGGGCGGCTGGAGCTGCCGGTGGTGATGACGGGTTTTGCGATGTTCGGCTGGCTGCTCAGCCAATTTTTGGTGATAACGTTCATTCGCGGCAGTTTCCGCTTTGCAAGCGAGGTCTGGTCCAAGATGATTACGGACACGCTGCTGGCCATGCTGGTGGCGCCGCTGCTGTTCCTGGCGCTGCACGGATTGGCGCGGTGGACGAGTTACGAAATTCGCTACGACGGTCTCCGTTACAACTTCAATGGTCGTTAAATACAAATTCCGGCTCTATCTGATCGCGCTGGTGATGCTGGCGGGATTTTTCCTGCTGGTGATGCGGCTGTGGTCGTTGCAGATCGACCGCCACGCGGAGTTTGTGAAAATGGTGCGGGTGGGCAGCGAGTTGAAGGCGCGCATCCCCGGCGTGCGCGGGGAGATCAAGGACCGCAACGGCATCACGCTGGCCTCGAACCGGGCGATCTTCGAGGTGCTCATCAACATCGGCGAGATGATGACGGAGTACAAGCGCCTCGTCCGCGTGGGGCAGATGAAGGAGACGCCGGAGCACGAGTACGAAGCGCCGGAAAAAGGCATCATGCGCAAGCGCAGCGAGCCGGACGTGGTGGAAATCTTCAAGCAAACCATCGCGCGCCGGCTGGCCGAGATGGGGCTGGCGAAGGACTTCAATTCGGAGGCGATGCGCATCCACTACCGCACCTTCGGCAGCATCGTACCGTGGGTGTACCGCAAGGATATGACCTTCGCCGAGTTCAGCCGTTTCGCCGAGCACAATCTCGGGCTGCCGGGCGTGACGGTGGCGGAGCGCGCGGTGCGGCATTACCCGTATGAATCGCTGGCCAGCCACATCCTGGGTTACATGCGGCTGGCGGATGACCAGCGGGTGTCGCCGGAGGAGCGCGCGGAGTGGGACCGTTATCTGCCGGATGACTACGGCGTGGCGGGAGTGGAAAAGAGTTTCGACGAATACCTGCGCGGCAGGCCGGGCGTCCGCACGATGAAAGTCAACGAGCGCGGCCGCTTGGTGGGAGAGGTCAGCTTCCAGGAGCCGCGCAAAGGCAACGACGTTTATTTGACGCTCGATGCCCGCATTCAGTTCATCGCCGAGCGCGCGCTGCGGGACGGCGGCATCGGCCGCGGCTCGGTGGTGGTGATTGATCCGAACAACGGCGAGGTGCTGGCGCTGGCCTCGGTGCCGTCCTATAATCCCAACAAGTTCATCCCCGAAATTTCCAACGACGAATACAAAGCCTATCTCGACAATCCCGTCGTTCCTCTTTTAAACCGGGCGGTTCGCCCCTATGTGCCGGGGTCCATTTTCAAGATACCAATCTCCTTCGCCGGCTGTCTGGCGAAAATTCAGGGGCGGCGTTTCAACTGTTCGGGCGGTGTCACCTACGGCAGCAAGTACATGAAGTGTTGGATCAAGGACAAGGGCGGCTCGCATGGCAGTCTGGACCTCAGCGACGCCATCATGCGCTCCTGCAACTGCTTTTACTATCAATACGGCAACGCGGCCGGCATCGACAACATCACCAAGGCCTGCCAGCTTCTGGGTGTCGGCGAAAAAACGGGCATCGAGCTGGATGAGGAGAGCCCCGGCATCCTGCCGAACCCGCAGTGGCTGCGCATGACCGCGCCGCTGGAGCGTTGGAGCGCCGGCTTCACCGCCAACACAGCCATCGGCCAGGGCTCTGTGATGACGACACCGCTGCAAATGGCCTCGGCGACGGCGACAGTGGCAAATGGCGGCAAGTCTTACCGCCCGCACCTTCTCAAGCGCGTGATGGACGGATCAACGCTGGTTCTTGACAACCAGCCGGAGCCGCGGGCCGATTTGGAGGCGGAGGGTTTGTCAAAGCAGGATATCGAACTCATCCGCAAAGGCATGTGGAAGGTGGTCAACGGCACTGGCGGCACCGCGCGCGCCGCCCAAATCAACAATATTGAAGTGGCCGGCAAAACCGGCACCGCTCAGGTCTGGCGCCTGGATCAAAAACGGAAGATCAAGGATAACAACACTTGGTTCGTCTCCTTCGCGCCTTATGGCAAGCCGCGTTTCGCAGTCTGCGTGTTGGTGCAAGGCGGGAACTCGGGGGGGGGCACGGCTGCTCCTGTCGCGAAACGGGTGCTAGAGCAGTCGTTGGCCCTCGACAATGGCTTCGACGTGAAAGTTCAACCGGTGCCGGAGTTCGCCGGCAGCTTCAAACTGGTGGACGCGGTCAGTTACGAGGCCGGTCCAATGCTGCTGACAGCGGTGAGCGAAGACGAGGACCTGGGGCCGGAGAATGAAACGGTGACGGACATCCCGGTGGCCCGGCCTGTGGCCGCCCCGTCCATCCGTCAGCAGGCCGACGCGGCGGGCACAGTGGACACCGGTAAACGGCAAATTCCGAAGGCGGTGCCGGTGCGCCGCGCAGGCTTGTTCAACAACCGCGGCAGCGAGGGCGCACGGCCCCCGCCGCCGCCCGCTCCGCCGGAGGAAAACACTCAACGCAAAAAGGGGCTGCTCGACCGGCTGTTCCGCTGACCCGCCCCGCCATACGACCAACCATCAACTATCACCCACCAACTATTCATCTACCAACCATCACCCAGGAGGGCTTATGCCATTGACCATGTTTAAAAAAATCAAAGAATTCATCACCGGAAAAAAGAACATCGCGTCCGGCACGCGGATCATCATCAACTGCGAGAAGCTGGAAAACCGCGTGGCCGTCATGGAGGACGGCGTGCTGGAGGAGTATAACATCCAGCGCGTGGGCACCAACAGCATCGTCGGCAGCATTTTCAAAGGCCGCGTGCGCAACATCGAGCAGGGGCTGAAGGCGATGTTCGTCGATATCGGCATGGACAAAAACGCCTTCCTGCACTTCTGGGATGCCATCCCGGCGGCGCTCGACTCCGGCCTGGAGGAGATCAACCGCGGCGGCTCGAAAAAGCGCAAAAAAATCCAGTCGCAGGACATCCCCTCGCTTTATCCCGTCGGCTCGGAGATCATGGTGCAGGTGACGAAGGGCCCTATCGGCAACAAAGGACCGCGCGTGACCACCAACATCTCCCTGGCGGGCCGCCTGCTGGTGCTGATGCCGCTCAACGATCAGTTCGGCATCTCGCGCAAGGTGGACGATCCGAAGGAGCGCGCGCGGCTGCGCAAGATCATCGAGGAACTGGACCTGCCGGAAGGCATGGGCCTCATCATGCGCACGGAAGCCTCCGGCAAGCGCGCCCGCCACATCGTTCGCGACCTCAGCATTCTGGTGGAGCAGTGGAAGGAGATCGTGGAAAAGCGCGACGGCCAAGCCGCGCCGGTCTGCTGTTTCCAAGAGCCGGGCCTGCTGGAACGCACCGTGCGTGACTTTCTCACCGAGGAGGTGGACGAGGTGGTGTGCGATGATCCGGCGATGGTGGAGCAGATGCAGGAGATGGCCTCGCACATCTCCCGGCGCGCCAAACGGCGCATCTCGCTCTTCACCGGCAACACCGCGATCTTCGACCACTACGGCATCCAGAAGCAGATCGACAACGCGTTTTTCAGGCAAGTGTGGCTGCCGTGCGGCGGTTACATCGTCATCGACCAAACCGAGGCGCTGGTGGCCATCGACGTCAACACGGGGCGCAACAAAGGCTCGAAGGACGTGGACAAGGTGATCCTGGAAACCAACCTGGAAGCGGCGGCGGAGGTGGCGCGCCAGCTCCGGCTGCGCAACATGGGCGGACTGATCGTGGTCGATTTCATCGACATGAAAGGCCGCAAGGAGCAGCAGGCGGTGTACCGCGCCATGATGGATCGGGTGAAGCGCGACAAAGCAAAAATCCAAGTGCTGCCGGTCTCGCAGTTCGGGCTGATGGAAATGACGCGCCAGCGGCTCAACGAAAGCCTGGACACGACCATGATGGAGCCGTGTCCGTATTGCAAAGGCCACGGCCAGGTGAAGACGCCGCTGACGATGAGCGTGGAACTGCAACGCCGCATCGGCTCGATCCTGGGCCGCAACCGCGACGAAAACCGCAGCCTGCTGGTGGTGGTGCATCCCGAGGTGATGAACCGCCTGCGCACCGAGGACGGCGAGCATCTCGTGGAGCTTGAGCGCAAGCACGGCGCCCGCCTCACCTTCCGCAGCGACCCCGCCTTCCATCGCGAACAGGTCTTGCTGGCCAACGCGGACACCAACGAGGAGATTCGGATTTGATGTCGTGGATTGGGAATCTCCGCTGTGGCTCCTGGCCGCGCCTCCGGCGCTGCTCTTTCTGCTTTGGGCGGAGCAAGGCAGCGCGCATCCGATGGGGCCGGGGCGGCGGCGGGTGCTGCTGTTGTTGCGCGGTTTGACGGTGCTGCTGGCACTGCTGGCGCTGGCTGGTCCAGCGCGGGTGCGGCGCGGGGAGGGCAAGGCGCTGGGGTTGGTGCTGGACGCCAGCCAGAGCCTCGGACGCGAGGGACTGCAAGCGGTGCTGGATGAGGCGCGGCGTTTGCGCGGAGAGCTTGGCGCGGAAGGCGCGCCCTTCGCGGTGCTGGCGGGTGGCGAGCCGCGGGCGCTCGATCCGGCGGCGCTGACGAACGCGGCGGAGATGGAAAAACTAACCACGGCTTGGCAGGAGCAGCACGGCGCGCGCACGGATTACGCGGCGGCTTTGGAACTGGCGGAGACTTTGTTCCCGCCCGGCGTGGGGCGGGAGATCGTGCTGATCGGTGATGGCTTCGAGACGCACGGGGACGCGCTGGCGCAGGCGCGGCGCTTGGCGGCTCGCGGCGGCAGGACTCATGTGCTGGGTGTGGCCGGGCCGCCGATTCCTGATGTGCGGGTGCTTTCCTTGACGCCCAATCGCGCGCGGATTCAGGAGGGCGCCACGGTGGAACTGGCGACTCGGGTGGAAGCGACGACGGATGCGACGGCGCTGTTGAAGCTGTATGAAAACGGCATCGAGGTGGAGCGGCGCGCGGTTGAGTTGAAGGCGGGCGCGGCCAAGGAGGAGCGCTTCCAACGCTCGCCGGAACACCGGGATATTTTTTCCTATCGCATCGTGGTGGAAAGCGGCGCGGAGGATTCCCTGCCGGGCAACAACGAGGCGCTGGCGGTGGTGGACGTACGCGGACGGATGCGGCTGCTCTATCTGGACACCGACACGGTGGAGGGCCAATACCTGCCGCAGGCCATGCGCAAGGAGGGCATGGAGTTGGATTGGCGGCAGCCGGCGAACATCCCGTCGCGCGTGGACGAGCTGGCCGGTTACGACGCGGTGGTGCTGGCCGAGGTGACGGCGGCGCAGTTGGGCGAGCCGGCGATGGCGGCGCTGCGCGAGTACGTGGACAAGCTCGGCGGTGGTCTCGTCATGCTCGGCGGTCCCAGTTCCTTCGGAGTCGGCGGTTATTTCAAGACGCCGCTGGAGGAGGTGCTGCCGGTGCGCCTGCGCGCGCCCGACGAAGAAGAGAAGCAAAGCGCGGCGGTGGCGCTGGTGCTGGATCGCAGCGGGTCGATGGCGGGGGAAAAACTGGAGATGGCCAAAAGCGCGGCCATCGCCACGGCGGAGGTGTTGAGCCGCAACGATCACCTCGGCGTGTACGCTTTCGACTCCGAGGTGAAGGTGATCGCGCCGATGACGCGGCTGACTTCGGTCACCACCGTGGCGGGGCAGATCGGCGCGCTGACGACGGGCGGCGGCACCAATCTGGAGCCGGCCTTCCAAGCGGCGCGCGAGGCGCTGCGGCGGGTGAAGACGCGGGTGAAGCACATGATCATCATGACGGACGGGCAAACGGCAGGCTCCGGTTATGAGACGGTGGCGGCGGCGTGCCGGGCCGAGGGCATGACGATCTCCGCGGTGGCGCTGGGCGAGGGCGCGCACGCGGGGCTGCTGCAAGCCATTGCCGCGGCGGGCGGCGGGCAGTCCTACACCACGCTGACTCCGGAGGGCATCACCCGCATTTTCACCCAGGACACGCTGATGCACACCGGACGGATGCTGCGCGAGGAGCCGTTCGAGGCGCGCGTGGCCGAGCGGCATCCGATGCTGGCGGGGCTGGAACCCTTGGACGCCCCGCCGTTGTTAGGTTATGTCAAAACCGTGCGCCGGGTGTCCGCGCAGACGCCGTTGGTGACGGACACCGGCGACCCGTTGCTGGCGCATTGGCGGTTCGGGCTGGGCAAGGCGACGGCTTTCACCAGCGATGCCAAAAGCCGGTGGGGATCGCTGTGGGTGAGCCGCTGGGCGGGTTACAGCACGTTTTGGTCGCAAGTGCTGCGCGAGACGGCGCGGCCTCCGCAAGGCGGCAAGATGGACCTGAGCGTGGTCATGCGGGACGGCGAGGCGCGGCTGACGGTGGATCTGCTGGAGGACGGCGGCACGCGCAAAAACGACGCGCGGGTGGAAGCCGAGGTGTTCCGCCTGGGGTTGGCGGCGGCTGGCGGCGCGCTGCAAAAAATAAGCCGGGTGCGCTTGAATCCTGCCGGGCCGGGACTGTATGAGGGGAAATTTCAACCGGACGAGCCGGGCATCTATTTGGTGCGAGCGCAGGCGGGTTCAGAGACCGCCTCGGCGGGCGTAGCCTATCAAAAGACAACCGAGGCCGGCCTAGGACGCGTGAACGAGCCGGCGCTACGCGAGCTGGCCCGCGCCACCGGCGGCTCCTGGCTGGAGCGCGGGCAGACGCCAACGCTCCAAGCCGCGGGCGGGCAGGTGCATGAGGAGTTGTGGCCGCTGCTGGCGGGCTTGGCGCTGCTGCTGGCTTTTGGCGATCTGCTGGCGCGGCGCTGGGAGCAGGTGACGGGTTTGCTGGAGATGGCGGGGGTGCGCCTTGGCAGGCGTTGAGCGGACGGAGTGCGGGTGCCATCACCCGCACTCATACGTGAACCGGGCAAAATGCCCGGTCCACACCCTGAGCTACGGTCGCGGTAATATGTCCGCATCATCGACGTTTGAATGAGATGAAATTTCCGGGACTTTGTCTTTGTTTTTGCGGTGCGGCGCTTGCCCTGATGCCGGCCTTGGCGCGCGGGCAGATGCGCGATGGCAAGACGGAGACGCTGGCGGTGGAAAAAGATCGCCTGTTTGGCATGAGCGGCGACGGGTCGCGAGAAGCTCCGGGCGGACCTGTGGCACTGCAAGATTTCACCATCGCCGCGGCGCTTTCCTGGAAGCATGACCCGGCGGCAGGTGAGTTGGAATTGCTGTCCTGGCCGGACGAAGGCGCCAAAGCGGGTCGCCTGAGTTTGCTGCCGGATCGCAGTGTCGTGTTTCGCCTGCGGGTGGATGACACTGAGCATGAGATGCGAACGCGTCCGGTGCTGGCAGAAGGAGACACGGCGTTGAACGTGGTGGCAAGCATCCAGCGCAATCCGCGCCAAGCTCTGGCGGGTGTCTGGGTAAACGGCGTGGAAGCCGTTTCGGTGGCGATTCCGCCGGGTGCGGTCGCATTCGATCCGGCCCGTCTGGCGCGCACGCAAACTTTGCCGGAAGGCTGCCGGTGGCGGCGGCTCGACTTTTACACGCGGGCCTTCGAGCGATGGGAAGTGATCGACTGGGGGCTGCTTCACGGCGCCCGCCCGCCAGTTGCCAACAACGATGTCAACAATCGTCTGGTGGTGCTCGGCGGCAGCGAAGCGATGGCGATGATGGAGGAAGGTACTTTTGAAGCTGCGTTTGTCAGGATGAACGGACTGGCCATCGACTCGCCGTCCGGCCGGTCCGGGCCGCGCGTGCGCTCGCTGGCCTGGGAAGGCGACACCGTGTTTCAACGGGAGCGCCCGATGAATTTCGGCAGCCTTCGCCAGCAACTCCTGCGCAACGACGCCAATGCCGTGCTGCTGATGTTTGGCCGGCAGGAATGCCTGGAGCGCGGCGCGACGGGCGTGGATGCCTTCAAGCAGGCTCTGACGGCCTTGGTGGACGAATGCCGCGAGATGGTGGGCGAGGTCTGGCTGGCCGGGCTGCCGCCGTTTGAAAAAAAGCCCCCTCCCCTGCCCGATCTCTCCGCGCGCAATCCGGAACTGGCGACCTATGATCGAGCGATCCGCGAAGTGGCGGCGGAGCGCGACGCGGTGTTCATCGACCTGCGCGCGAGATGGCCTCAAGAGGGCGCAAAAGCCTTCACCACGGACGGCGTCAACCTCAACGCAAGCGGAGCGCGTCTGGCCGGGCGGTTGCTGTTGGCTGCGGAAGAGGATCCGATGATCGACAAACTGCGTCCCCTGGCGCGAGCGAAAAACAAACTGTGGGAAAGCTATCGCCGCCCCACGAACTGGGCCTTTCTGCACGGAGACCGCACCGCGCAACCGAGCAGCCGCGATCATCTCGATCCCAGCCAGCGCTGGTTCCCGTCCGAGATGGAGGAGTATCAAGGATTGATTCAAGCAAAGGAGCAAGAGCTATGGAAACAGGCGAACGAACTCGGGAGGAAATTGCCATGACGAGTATCAAACATCGTACGGATGGGGGGCACGCGCGGGCCGTAGGCCGGGTGTGGCGCAGTCCGCCCGGCTTGGCATGGGCAGCGGTCCTCGTATCTGCAATGTTGTTTGCCGTGCCTCCAACGCAGGGACAGCAGACGGAGAAGAAAGGCGTCTCGGTGGCGGAGCCGCCGGCGGATCATTCGTGGCAGGCGGAGTTGGCTTCGTTCAAGGTGCTGGACGGATTCGAGGTGAATTTGTTCGCGGACGAATCGGACGGCGCGGCCAATCCCATCGCCATCCGCTGGGACGAGAAAGGCCGGCTGTGGTGCCTGCAAACCACGTCGTATCCGCAGGCAGAGCCGGGGCAGGAGTCGAATGACAAAATCATCATCCTGGAGGACTCCGACGGCGATGGCCGCGCGGACAAGCGCACGGTGTTCGCGGACGGGCTGGAGCAACCGATGGGCCTGGAACTGGCGCCGCGCAGTCCGCTGTGTGCGTCGCCGGACGGTCACAGTGTCTATGTCGGCGAGGGCACGAAGCTGTGGCTGTTCACGGACACCGATGGCGACGACGTGGCGGACGTGCGAGAGGTGATCTTCAGCGGGTTCGGCACCGGGGACACGCATCAAAACCTCAACAGCTTCATCTGGGCGCCGGACGGTTCGCTCATCATGCATCAAGGGCTGCATGCCTATTCCAAGGTGACGACGCCATGGGGAACAAAGACGCTTTACGGCGCGGGCTTCTGGCGTTATTGGCCGCGCAGCGCCCGGCTGGAGCCGTATCCAACGGGGATGCCGCTCAACGCCTGGGGAACGGTGTTCGATCGCTGGGGACAGCCTTACATGATCGCCGGCGCGGCGGGCATGTTTTGGGCGCGGCCCATGGAGGTGAGCACGGCGGAAGCGTTCACCGAGGACACCACGACGCAGCGGGAAGACCGGCAAATCCACGGCATCCCGCACTTTTTGCTCAGCCGCCAGCAGCTTCCTTACAGCGGGCAGATCATCAAGACGGAAGGGCTGCGCAAATTTTGCGGCGTGGACATGGCTTGGAACGGCCACTGGCCAAATTCCATGGTCGATGAATTGGTGACTGGCGGTTTCTTCGAGAACGCGGTCTATCGCCACAAGCTCGTGCCGGACGAGGAATTTCCCAGTGGCAAAAAAGCGGTGGAACAGGAACCGCTCATCACCAGCGACAACGTAGCCTTTCGCCCCATCGACATCCGTTTCGGCCCGGACGGCGCGCTTTACATTGCAGACTGGTACAATCCGATCATCGGGCATTATCAGGCCAGCTTCCGGCATCCGAACCGGGACAAGGATCACGGACGGATTTGGCGGGTAGTTAAGAAAGACGTGAAGACTCAAGACGCAAGACTCAAGATTCAAGAGTTGGCCGTGACAGGCCAGGATAGAGGAAAGTCCCTGGCTCTCCTGGCGTGGAGTGAAAATCGCTGGAGCGCTTATCAGGCGCGGCGATTGCTGGCGGAGTTGCCGTCTGAGGAGGCTTTGCAGGCCGTGGGATGGCAGCTCGGCATTCATCATAGCGAGCCGCTTCTGGTCAAGGAAGACTCGCCGCCCGAACTCAAGGCGTTGGTTCAAGAGACCGAGGAAAGCAAAACACGTTTTGAGACGGAAGAGGCGCTCAAACTGCTACAAACAGCGGAGACATTTGAGCAACCGAACGAAGGTCTGGCGGCGCGCGTCTTGCAGTCCTCCATCCCCGAACAACGCGCCTACGCCGTCCACGCTCTCGGCAACTGGGCGCACCGGCTGCCAGTGGATGACGTGCTGGAGCATCTGGAAAAGTTCGCGTCCGACGAGTCGCCGCTGGTGCGGCTGGAAGTGGTGGTGGCCGCGGTCAAGGTGCGGGACGCGCGCGCGCTGCGGGTGGCGTTGAAGGTGCTGGAGAAACCGGCGGACTCGTTCATCGAGCGCGCGCTCTGGCTGGCTTGTCATGCGACGGCGCGGGATTGGAAAACGGATGTGCCGGGGCTGGTACTGGGACTGTCCGGGACGCAGTTGGCTTTTCTGCTGGAAAAAGAAGGCAGCGCGGAATTGCTGGACGGCGTGCGCTCGCTGGCGGAAACGCCGGACGTGGATGCCGGATTGAAACGGGCGATCCACACGGCGCTGGCTCGGCGCGGCGATGCCGGGGACTGGTCGCGAGCCTTGCAGTCGGCGCGCGAGGACACGACGCTGCTGGCGGACTTAGCACAGGTGGCAGCAGAGCGCGGCGGCAAAGGGCCGGAAGGCGCGGGCGCGGTGGTGGCGGATTTGCTGCGCGCAGAGGAAACGAAAACCGCGGCGCTGCGGCTGGCGGGCGCTTGGCGGCTGGGCGAATTGAAGAAGCTCGTGCGGGAAGAAGTGGCCGCCGGACGAGGGCGTACGGACTCCGGCGCGCGCGAAGCGGCGGTGTGGGCCTTGGGACGTTTGGGAAGCGAAGAACCGGCGCTGTTCGAGACGGTGCTGAACGATGATGCCGAAGCCATGAATGTGCGGCTGGCGGCCTTGGCAGTGCTGGCCGAGCGCGCGCCCCCGTCCGCCGGAAGCGGCGTGGCCGCCATGCTCGACACCGTGACGGATTTTGAAGCGATGAAAAACCTGCTGGCTTCCGTGCTGACACGGCCAGACGCAGTGACGGCGCTGGCAGCAGCGTTGAAAGAGAAACCCTGCGGCGTGGATACGGCGAAGCTGGCGCTGCGCGTGCTGACTTCCACTGGCCAAAACACGCCGGAGTTGTCCGCGCTGCTTTACGGCGTGCTCGGCGGCGGCGGCGGCGCGCCGGCTTACGATCCGCAGTGGGTGGCGGCGCTGGCGGCGGAGGTGAAAGCGGACGGCGACGCCGGGCGCGGCAAGGCGGTGTTTCAGTTGCCGACGCTGAGTTGCGTGGCCTGCCATCAGATCGGCGGCGCCGGCGGCATCATCGGCCCGGAACTGGACGCCGTGGGCCGCGGCGTGCCCGTGGAATTGCTCATCGAAGCCGTCGTCTGGCCAAACCGTCAAATCAAAGAAGGCTACGTGGCCACCACCGTCAGCCTCAAGGACGGGCGGACGCTGCAAGGTTACAAAATCGCGGAGTCCGCCGCCGAGTTGCAGTTGAAAGACATGCTGAGCGGCCAGGTCCACCGCCTCAGCCCCGCGCAAATCACCAACAGCCTGGAAGCCGGCTCCCTCATGCCCGAGGGTCTCACCATGGCCATGACCCGCGCCGAGTTGCGCGACTTGGTGGCCTACCTGTTGTCGCTCGGCAGGTAGCGCGGGCTTTTCTGCTGGCGGGATGCGAGTGAGGGCACTCGCGCTCCAGCCATGCCGCCTCAGCAATCCCCGAAACAAACGCCCACGCTGCGGGCCGAGCGCACGATCTCGCTCTCCGGGCGCACCAAGCGGAGCTGGTTCACCGCTTCCTCGATGGAAACATCGCCCACTTGGTATTGCTGGTAACTGACCATGCGGCCAAACTTGCCTTGCTCGATCAAATGCACCGCCTTGGTGCCGAAGCGCACGCCCAGAATGCGGTCCAGCGCCGTCGGCGCGCCGCCGCGTTGCAGGTGCCCCAGCGTGCAGGCCCGCGTCTCCTTGCCGGTCAGTTTTTCCACCTCGCGCGCCACGTATTCGCCGATGCCGCCCAGCCGGTCCTCGCCCTTGGCTCCCGTCGCCTCTTTCTTCACCAGCTCGCCCGACTCCAGCCGCGCGCCCTCGGCCACCACCACCAGCGTGCTGTGCAGCCCCCTGGCGTCGCGCGCGCGCAGCGACCGCGCCACATGCTCCATATGAAACGGAATCTCCGGCAGCAAAATGACATCCGCCCCGCCAGCCATGCCGCCATACAGCGCAATCCAGCCCGCGTGCCGCCCCATCACCTCCAGCACGATCACCCGTTTGTGGCTCTCCGCCGTGGTGTGCAGCCGGTCCAGCGCATCCACCACCGCGGCCACCGCCGAGTCGAAGCCGAACGTCATCGAGGTCGCTTGAATGTCGTTGTCGATCGTTTTCGGCACACCGATGACCGGGATGCCCATGCGGTAAAGCTGCAAACCCGTCGTCAGGCTGCCGTCGCCGCCCACCACGATCAGCGCGCCGATCTCCAGGTGCTTGAGCGTGGTCTTGGCTTTTTCCACGATCTCCTTCGGCACCTCCGCCACGTCCCCCTCGCCGATCTTCGCCACGAAATGCCCTTTGTTCGTCGTGCCCAAAATCGTCCCGCCCAGCTTCATGATGCCCACCGTTCGCTCCACGTTCAGCAGCATGTAGTCACCCGGCGGCAGCAGCCCCTCAAAGCCGTCCCGGAAACCCACCACTTCCCAGCCGAGCGTCGTCGCCGCTCCGACGACTCCGTGAATGACCGCGTTCAATCCGGGGCAGTCCCCGCCGCTATTCAAGATACCGATGCGCATGTGATGTGTATGTACTGAGAATGAGGTTGTTTGGAGAAGACTTTGGATGGATGACGCGCAGGTTCTTGGCAAGCAAAAGCAGTGCCACGATGGGCGTTTGTCCGCCCGGAAATTCAATAATGAGGCAGCAACTGGCGCTGGTCCGTCACCGGCCGCCCGGCTTTCAACCACTGATCGTAGGCGCCCCAGCCCTGCTGCAACAGCCCTCCCGCCTCGCCGAACGGATTGCCCGACCCCAGCACCACCACCACCAGCCGGTGGCGGTAGATCACGCTCGCTCCATCCGCCTGCTCATAAACGGAGGGCGCCTTCTCCGCCGACACCACCACGCAGCCGCCGGAGCGCGGCGTGCTCGCCGCCTTTATGCCGTCGATGTTCTGGCTGCCCAGCAGTTGGTTGCTGTTGCGCACCGTCACCGACAGGCGCTCGCCGCCGCGAAACACCGTGAGATCCCGGCTGCTCTGGTTCGTGTAAAACCGCATCGCCGGCCGCGCCGCCGCGTACAGCGCCAGCCGCGCCACGTCCGCCGCCGTGCTGTACGGCTCCGACCGCGTGTTCTCCAAGCCGTGCGGGTTGGTGAAGCGTGTATTCTTGCAGCCCTCCCGCGCCGCGAGCTGGTTCATCTGCCGCACGAACTCGCCCAGCGGATCCCCCTGCCGCCCCAGCCGTTGCAGGTGATCCCGCCCCACGAAATCCCCCAGCGTGATCGCCGCCACATTGTCGCTGCTCATCATGGAGGCATAGATTAGGTCGCGCAAAGTCAGCCGGTCCCCCGGGCGCAAATCCAGCGCCTGCGATCCCGCGATCTGCGGCGCGTAGGCCGGCACAGTCGCCAGCACGTTCACTCCAATCCCTGACGCCGCCGCCCAATCCAGCGCCACCATGCCCGTCACCATCTTCGCCAGCCCGCCCACCGGACGTTTCGAGTTCGCATTGGCCGCCACATGGATTTTTTTGTTGTAGGCATCCACCACCATGACGCTCGACTGCGCCGAAACCGCGCCGGGAACGCTCAGCCCGGCCATGCAAAGAAAAAGAAGCAAAGATCGCATCACCGCGCAGAATAGCCGCCCCCACCCCGCCCGCAACCCTCGATTTCCCCGCCGCCGCATATCATTGATGCCCAAAGGCCGCCTCCGCCCGCGGAAAATCAGATGGGTAAGGACGCGTTGCGCGCGTCCCTGATGTTCGCGGGGGCGGAGGCGGTGGGGCGGCGCGGAGCTTTTCGGTGCGATGACACGCCCCGATGCTCCACGCGTCCATTCTTTCGTTGGATTTCAGGTTTGCGCCGCCACGGGCCAACGGGTAAGATGCCCTCATGACTCAGGCCATTCATCTTGATCTCGAACTGCCGGGTGACCTTGCGCGGTTCAAGCTGCCCGCGGGCGTGAACGCGCGCCTTGCCGAACTGCTCGACAAGCAGGACACCGGGCCGGGGTTGACGGATCGGGAAAGACTGGAGGCTGAGGGCCTCGTTGATCTCGCCGACACGCTGACGTATCTCGGCCTCAAAGCCCGGACATCCGCATGAGTCTCCCGGATTCCTTGCGCCGGCAAGTGGCCGGGCGGGCGGGAAACCGCTGCGAATACTGCGGCCTGTCCCAGGAAAGACAGGAAGCCGTGTTTCATGTCGATCACATTCAACCCGTCAGCCTTGGCGGCCCGACGGAGCTGGAAAATCTGGCGCTGGCCTGTGTTTCATGCTCACTGCGGAAAGCCGCGCGTGTCAGCGCCATTGATCCGATGACGGGCGAAGATGCCCCCTTGTTCCACCCACGCCAGGATCTCTGGAATCTGCATTTTCGCTGGAAAGGCTGCGAACTGTCCGGGATCACCGCAAAAGGCCGGGCTACTGTACATGCGCTTGCGATGAACCGTCCCATAGCCATCAGCATTCGGCGTGAAGAATCACGACATGGCCATCATCCACCACCCAGGCAGCTTTGACCGGCCATCCCTTCTCCCCTTGACCACCCCTTGACCCTTTTGACATCCTCTCCCCAATGCCCGCCCCCTCCGACACCGAAGCACTCATCCGCCTCTACTACGAAACCTTCAACCAAGGCGACCGCGAAGCCCTGCTCAGCCTGCTGCATCCCGGCATCATCCACGACATCAACCAAGGCGGCTCCGAGACCGGCATCGACGCCTTCCGCGCCTTTCTCGTCCGCATGGACCGCAACTACGCCGAGCAAGTCGAAGACCTCGCCGTCATGACCTCCGCCGATGGCGAGCGCGCCGCCGCCGAGTTTTTCATCCGCGGCTCCTACCTGCAAACGGACGAAGGACTGCCGCCCGCTGCCGGTCAAACCTACCGTCTCCACGTCGGCGCCTTCTTCGAGATACAAGAAGGCCGCATCTCCCGCGTCACCAACTACTACAACCTCGCCGAATGGCTGCGCCAGATTCAAGGTTAAACAAGCCTCCAATTTTCCCTTGCCCTTCCCGTTCGTCTGCCCACTCTGACGGCCCCATCTTCTCAACCCTCCCATGAGCAAAGCCCCCATCACCGTCGCCGTCACCGGAGCCGCAGGTCAAATCGGTTACTCCCTCCTTTTCCGCATCGCCTCCGGAGCGCTCTTTGGCCCCGATCAACCCGTCGCGCTCCGCCTTATCGAACGCGACGATGAAAAAGCCCTCAACGCTCTCAACGGCGTCTGCATGGAACTCGACGACTGCGCTTTCCCTCTTCTGCACAGCATCACCCCCACCTCCGACATCAACGTCGGCTTCTCCGGCGTGAACTGGGCTCTCCTCGTCGGCTCCGTCCCTCGCGGCCCCGGCATGGAGCGCAACGACCTCCTCAAGATCAACGGTAAAATCTTCACCGGCCAGGGCCGCGCCATCCAGGCCAACGCCGCCTCCGACGTCCGCGTCCTCGTCGTCGGCAACCCCTGCAATACCAACTGTCTCATCGCCATGAACAACGCCAAGGACGTGCCGTCCGACCGCTGGTTCGCGATGACCCGGCTCGATGAAAACCGTGCCAAAAGCCAGCTCGCCGCCAAGGCCGGCGTCCACTCCAGCGCCGTCACCAATCTCGCCATCTGGGGCAACCACTCCGCCACCCAGTACCCCGACTTTTACAACGCCAAAATCAACGGCCAGCCCGTCACCGAAGTCATCAGCGATCACGCCTGGCTCCAGGACGGCTTCATCTCCACCGTGCAGCAGCGCGGCGCCGCCATCATTAAGGCCCGCGGCCTCTCCTCCGCCGCCTCCGCCGCCAACGCCGCCTGCGACACCGTCCACAGCCTCAGCTTCCCTACCCCGGCGGACGACTGGACCAGCGTGGCCGTGTGCAGCGACGGCAGCTACGGCATCGAAAAAGGCCTCATGTTCTCCTTCCCCATCCGCGCCGGCGGCGCCAAATGGGAAATCGTCCAGGGCGTGCCCGTCAACGAATTCAGCCAAGCCAAAATCAACGCCACCGAAGCCGAACTCAAAGAAGAACGCGCCGCCGTTCAAGAGCTCGGCTTGATCTGAGGGGAAGACGTTTCAGGTTAGGGAATCACTGATTGAATCCAGCACCGCAGAGATTGGATGGCCGCAGAGTATTGATTCTGAACCGCAGTCATCCCATAGAGCATGAAGTGAGCGCGATGCTTTATGGTGAAGGACGATTCTCAGTTTCTCGGCGGAAGCGGTGCCCGTAAGGCGGACGTGTCGTCCGCCCTGTCTGGCGGGCTTCCCAGCCCGCCATCCCGGCGGAGCATCAAGCCCATAGCCCGAACTCAAATCCGCCTGAGCAGAACGGGCTAAAAGCCCGCTTGACGAGACGGACTATACGTCCGCCTTACGGGACGGCTGACGCCGCCTCACCGTAACAATAAAATCACAGGAATATCCTGTGATCCCGAACACCTTTCTCTGCGGCCATCCGATTTCTGCGGTGCACATCAGCAACTACTCAATGTAATCGATCAAATACTTTATGTTAAAAGTATTCGATAATTTACATTATTTCGATTGTCATCGTTCGATAACATATGTAGAATGGCGGCATGGTTATCAAAACACCTCGTGAAATCGGATTGCTGGTTCGTGACCAGCGCAAAAGCCGTGGCTGGACTCAGGACCAGTTTGCCAAGCGCCTGGCTGTGAGCCGGCTCTGGGTGGTGCAGTTGGAAAAGGGCAAGGACACCGCGCAGATCGGGCTGGTGTTGCGCGCCCTGAACGAACTCGGCGTGCCGGTCAACATCCATCTCCCTTCCGGCTCCGTGAAAGCCAAGGGCGGCATGGCGGACGACGCGGATTTGGAATTCATCCTGCAGGAGGCGGCCAGGCCGTATGGATCATGATGGACGAACTGCTGGCATGGGCCAATGGCCGGTTGATGGGCCGGGTCTGGTATGACCGGAGACGGGACCGGCTGGGCTTCGATTACGACACCGGCTGGCGCGAGGACGAGCAGGCGTTCCCCTTGTCCTTGTCGATGCCGCACGCCTCGGCCTCGCACGGGCATGACGTGGTGTTTCCGTTTCTCTGGGGCTTGCTGCCGGACAACGACGGCGTGCTGCAACGCTGGGGCGCGCGCTTCAATGTGTCTCCGCGCAATCCCTTCAAGCTGCTGTCGCATGTGGGCGAGGACTGCGCGGGCGCAGTGCAGTTGGTCAAACCGGAGCGGCTGGAGACGTGGCGGAACGCCGCCCGCAAAGGCAGGATCACCTGGCTCACCGACGATCAGATCGGCGACCGCATGAAGCTGCTGCTGCAAGACCACAGCGCCTCGCGCACCAGCACGGATCAGGGACGGTTCAGCTTGGCGGGCGCGCAGCCCAAGACCGCGTTCCATTTCGATCCCAAAGCCGGCCGTTGGGGAGTGCCCTCCGGCATGACTCCGACCACGCACATTTTCAAACCAGCCACCGGTGCCTACGACGGCTACGCCGAAAACGAGCATTTTTGCATCGTACTGGCGCGCGTGTTGGGCATGGCGGTGGCGGAATCCTCGGTTCGTTACTTTGGGGACATTCCCGTGATCGTGCTGGAACGCTACGACCGCAGGCGGGTTGGCAAATCAGTGAGCCGCGTCCACCAGGAAGACATGTGCCAAGCACTGGCGCGGATGCCCCAGCAGAAGTATCAAAACCAAGGCGGGCCGTCCGCCGTCGAGATCATGGCATTGATCCGCCAGTTCTCCTCGGCCAGGGAAACGGATGCCGCGCGTTTTCTGGACGCGCTGCTGTTGAACTGGTTCATCGCGGGCACGGACGCCCATGCCAAAAACTACTCCTTCCTCATCGGCGGCGGCGGCGCGGCGCGCCTGGCGCCGCTTTACGATCTCTCAAGCGCCCTGCCCTACCCCGCCCAGGTGAATCCCCGCCATGCCACGCTCGCCATGCGCGTGGGCAATCAATACAAACTCCAGCGTATCGGCGCGCGCGAATGGCGCAAATGCGCCGCCGAATTGCGCATGGACGATTCCTTTGTGAAAGACCGTATGACGGAGATCGCCAAGCAACTCCCGGACGCGGTCATCACGGCGCGGCGCGAACTCAAAAACCAAGGCATCCGGCACAGTGTCATCACCCGCTTGGTCAAAGAACTGCGCGAACGAGTCAAAGCAGCCAGGAGCCTGTGGTGACAACACACAGCGGCAGCCGGCAACGGCACTCACTCACCTTGGCCACCCGCGCCGATCCGGTACAAGTGCTCCGCCGTGCGCAGCAGCAGATCATTACCCGCCACCGCGTAGGAGGCGAGGCAGCGTTCGTCGATCTCGTTTTGGGCCAGGATTTTCATGCTCGTGCCCGTCTGCACCACCATGCCCAGGCCGCGTTCGTCGAGCAGATACAAGCGACCGTCCGCATGCAGGATGGATGACGATGCCGGACCGGTGCTGCGCTCCTGATAGTGAACCTTGCCCGACTTCGCATCCAGGCAGGACAGCACGCCGTTATCGGCCAGACAGTAAAGCTCCGCGCCCGCGACGATGATGGACGGATTGTGCGGGATGAATTTGTCCTGCCGCCAAGCCAGATGGCTCGCAGTCACGTCGCCTTTCGATTGCCCGTCCACCCGCACGGCCAGCAGGCTTGGCTTGCCGTAGCCGGTGCAGATGTAAAGCAGCCCGTCCGCAAAAACAGGACGAGGCACCACCGAGAAACCCTGGCCGTAGTCCATCCGCCAGATTTCCTCCCCGCTGGCCGGGTCCAAAGCCTGCACCACGCCGCTGCCGGGCGTGATGATCTGCTTCCCCTGCCCCGCGTCGATGACCAAGGGCGTGCAGAAGGAGAATTTTCTTTCCGCGCTCGAATGCCGCGGGGTCTTCCAGCGCAGCTTGCCGGTGGCCTTTTCCAAAGCGATCACCGCCGGATCATCCGCGCCATCGGCGCTGAACACGAGCAGGTCGTCCACGATGATCGGGCTGGCGCCGCTGCCATGCACCGGTGCGTAAGCGTGAGCTTGGGTGAGCCAGATCACGTCTCCCGACTCCGCATCCATGCAGGCCGTGCCCGCATGGCCGAAGTGAACGTAAAGCCGCCCATCCTCAAAAACCGGCGTCGGACTGGCGTGACTGTTTTTCTTGTGGATGTCCGGCGCGTCCTTGCCGCGCAGTTCGAAGATCGTTTTTTCCCACAGGATGCTGCCGGACCGGGCATCCAGCGCCAGCACGCAGAGCTGCCGGTCCGCCCCCGGCTTCTCCTCGCCCTTCGATACGGCGGATGTCAGATAAATAAAATCCCCCGCCACCACCGGCGAGGACCAGCCCAACCCAGGCACTGGCGTCTTCCACACCACGTTCTTCTCCGGCCCCCACTCCAGCGGCAGCCCCGTCGCGGTGGAATGCCCCTGCCCCGTCGGCCCGCGAAACTCCGGCCAGTCTTCCGCCCCGGCATGGAGGGACAGCGACATCAAAATCAGCGTTGCGGCAAAAAAGAAGCGGGTCATGAAAACGATTTTCTTCGCGAACTTAACGGCGCGGAGCATCGTATTCTTGTTCCGCCCCCGCAAGCATGTCTTCCCTTTGTCTTCTCATCTCCGAAAACGGCCCGCCGTCCGAAGTAGTCCGCACCGCTCCGCATCAGCTTCCCGATCTGGGACCGCACGATGTCCGGGTGCGGATGCGTTACGCGCCTATCAACCCCGCCGACATCAACGTCATCCAAGGCAATTATGGCCGCAAACCCCGCCTGCCTTGCATCCCCGGCCATGAGGGCGCGGGCGTGGTCGAGGCCGTGGGCGGCGAGGTCGCCTCCTTGAAAGTCGGCGATCCGGTCATCCCCCTGCTCGGCGCCGGCACCTGGTCCCAGCACATGGTCGCCGCCGAGCAATTTTTCGCCCGGCTGCCGGCCGCCATCAATCTCGCCCAGGCCGCCATGCTGCGCATCAACCCGGTCACCGCTTGGCTGTTGCTCCAGGAGTTTCAGCCTTTAGTCGAGGGAGACTGGATCGCTCAAAACGCCGCCAATTCCTCCGTCGGCCGCGCCCTCATCCAGATCGCCAAAAAACGCGGCATCCGCACGCTGAACTTCGTCCGCCGCGCCGAGCTGATCCCGGAACTCACCGCACTCGGCGGCGACGCCGTTTTCACCGATGACGCCGAAGGTCTCGCCGCCGCCCGCGAGCGCCTCGACGGCGAAAAAGTCCACCTCGCTGCCAACGGCGTCAGTGGCGACAGCGCCATCCGCCTGATGGACCTGCTCGCGCCCGGTGGCACTCTCGTCACCTACGGCGCCATGAGCCTGAAAAGTCTCAAGGTGCCCAACGGCTTCCTTATATTCAAAGACCTGCATCTGCGCGGCCTCTGGGTCACGCGCTGGCTGGAGCACGCCGGAGCCGGTAAGCTCTACGAAGTGCTCGAACCGCTGACCGAAATGATGCTCGCCTGCGAACTGGTGCTCCCCATCGAGGAAATCGTGCCCTTCCAGGAAGCCTCCCGCGCTCTCGCCCGCGCCGCCGAACCAAGCCGCGCCGGGAAAATCCTGCTCGACCTTATGTGATACAGGTTTCAGGTTTCAGGGTTCAGGGTTCAGGTATCGGCGCTTCGCGCCATGAAACCCCTTATCCCTTACAAACAGAAAACGAGCAAACCTTTCCGTTTGCCCGCATTCCGTAACCCGTGTTCCATAAGCCCTCCAATTCCCCCTGAAACCTCCAAGTGAAAGGGGATAAGTGAAAAGGAATAAGGGATGAGGGGCGCTAACACGCCTGAAACCTGAACTCTGAAACCTGAACAAACTTAAAACATGTCCGACACCGCCGCCGCTGCCGCCTTCGTTGAAGGCTATCACAAACTGAAAACCGCCTTGTCGCGCCGCATCGTCGGCCAGGACCAAGTCATCGAGCAGGTTTTCATCGCCATCGCCGCCGGCGGCCACAGTTTGCTGGAGGGCGTTCCAGGCCTCGCCAAAACCCTGCTCGTCAAGACGCTGGCAGACGCCCTGCATCTCACCTTCCGCCGCATCCAGTTCACCCCGGACCTGATGCCCGCCGACATCACCGGCACCGAGATCATCCAGGAAGACGCCGACACCGGACGCCGCAAGCTCGTCTTCCAGCCCGGCCCCGTTTTTTCCCAGATCATCCTCGCCGATGAAATCAACCGCACCCCGCCCAAAACCCAGGCCGCGTTGCTCGAAGCCATGCAGGAAAAAAGCGTGACCGTCGGCCAGGACACCTTTTCCCTGCCCCGGCCCTTCTTCGTGCTCGCCACGCAGAACCCCATCGAGCAGGAGGGCACCTATCCGCTGCCGGAGGCGCAGAAGGACCGCTTTCTCTTTCTCATCAAAGTGGATTACCCCAGCCGCGACGACGAGCGCGAGATCGTGGCGCGCACCACTGGCGGCGAGACTGTCGAAGTCGAGCCCGTGCTCACCGCCGAGGAACTCCAGGCCGCGCAATCGCTCGTCCGCAAGGTGCCCGTGCCCGATCACGTCGTGGACTTCGTGCTCGACCTCGTGCGCTCCACCCGGCCCGACGAACCCGGAGCCGATCCCTACGTGAAGGAAATGCTCTCCTGGGGCGCCGGTCCGCGCGCCAGCCAGCAACTCGTGCTCGCCGGCAAGGTCCGCGCCCTCCTGCAGGGCCGCTCTCACGTCACGATCGACGACATCGAAGCCCTCGCCGCCCCCGCCCTGCGCCATCGCATCGTCCCCACCTTCCACGCCGAAGCCGAGGGCATCACCGTCGATACCATCATCCGCGAACTGGTGAGCCGCGCCAAAAACAGCGCGCGCACCGCCGCTTAAATCGTCCTCGTCCTCCTGCTCGTCCTCGAAACACCAGGACATACACATGGAATAAGCAAGTATGGATGGGAATTCCAAATTCCGGCGTTCGTGGCTGCGGAGAGACGAACGATGTTCTATCTTCAGCGTGAATCGCACGTTCCTGGGCGCGGAGTTGACACGCTGAAGCGTGAGACCCGGAGCACACGCAGCCTACCTGCCTTTGGCATGGTCCCGCGTGCTGCGCGTTGGCGTCCCGCCGAACGCATTGCGGCGGGAGCCGCACACGGTCACCGGTGTGGTCCGTATGAAATCATTCCGTTGCCCTCCGGTCTAGCCCGACTTCGCGGATTGGAGGGGTGGATGAAGTTTCTGGCCTTGTAGTTG